>JBMLQR010000372.1:0-2218 GCA_049241465.1 Saprospiraceae bacterium
TTGGAAAATCCTCTTTTTGAGGCGAGTATCATTAATATTTCTTCTATTTCCGCCTTTGTAGCTTCCGTAAATAGAGGGGAATACTGTATTTCCAAGGCGGGGATTGCTATGGCTACTAAATTGTGGGCTACCCGTTTGGGGGAATATGATATTCCTGTGTATGAGATTCAACCAGGCATCATTAAAACCGATATGACCGCTGGAGTTGTAGAAAAATACGATAAATTATTTCAGGAAGGAATCACTCTGCAACGTCGTTGGGGATTGCCAGATGATGTAGGTAAAGTGGCAGCCATGTTGGCTCAGGGAAATATGCCTTATGCTACAGGACAGGCAATCAAGGTGGATGGAGGTCTTCATATTCAAAGGTTATAAATAAATTCATATTATGTCAGGTACAAATACTAAACGAAGACGGGTGTACTATAATTTGCTCGTCCTATTATCCCTGCTAGTTGTAATTATCAGCTTTTCACCGCTTGTTTTGGTGAAGGATAAGGTTAATCCAACTTTTTTGAATATGCCATTCGCATTATGGACCAATATTCTGGCTACCATAATTTTGGTTTTCTTCACTTTTTTAGGTGGAAGATTAAGAGGGGATAAAGGTGATTTTTCATCTGATAATTGATTGATTTTAATGTAAAATTCATTGTATATGCAAAAATGGCTGCTCATTGTAGGTTTATTATATCTTGGAATATTGGTTTTCCTGTCCTGGTACTCTCAAAGAAAAGTGAAATCACAGGAAGATTTCATAATGGCAGGTTCTAAACTTGGGTTAGTTCTCGGTTTTATGACCTTTTCAGCTACCTTATTTAGTGCATTCACCTTAATGGGTATGCCTGATTTTTCAAGGGTTCATGGGGTAGGGGCATGGATGTTTTTAGCCTTCTCCGATGGTGGGATGGTTTTTTTAATTCTATGGTTTGGTTACCTGCTAAGAAAAAAAGTAGCTTCTATCGAATTTAGGGGTATGTCCTCCCTCCTTCAACAAATATATGGCATCAAATGGGCAGGATACCTTTATTTCTTTGCTATCTTTATTTTTTTAGTCCCTTATGTAGCCATTCAAATCAGAGGAGTCGCTACCTTTTTGGAATTAGGATTTGGGAACCTGAATATTCCTGCCTGGCTATGGTCCTTGGGAATTGTAGGTTTTGTTCTGTTGTATTCTTCCGCTGGAGGATTGAAAGCCATTGTTTATGCCGATTTTGTTCAAGGTACTTCATTGCTTATTATTGTTTGGATCATAGGCGTAGCTTGTTTGCAAAATATGGGTGGATGGACGGAAATGTTCAGTCAATTAGCATTGAAAAATGATGCATTACTCTCCACTCCCGGGCCTAAGGGCTTATTGACCTCTCCCTTTTTGATAGGTTCATTTATTGCCATCATGATGATTCCCGTTACTCAACCCCAACTTTCTACTCGATTAGTCATAATGAAAGACATCAAAGCGATGAATAAAATGGCGGTTGCCGTTGGCTTTTTTGCTATGTTGGTTATATTTCCGACGCTTTTAATTGGGTTTTATGGAGCCATTAATTATCCGGATGCCACCGCTGCAGAATTTATCGGAAAGGCATTAATCAAAGACCAATCACCAATTATTGGTGCCTTTGCTGTCATTGGACTCTTTGCTGCAGCGATGTCAACTGCTGATTCCCAGTTATTTGCATTAGGGAATGAACTGAGGGGCTTATTAGGCGAAAAAGCAAGGAAGTCCTTGATAACCATTCGTTTGGCTGTTTTAGGATTCGCAGCTTCTGCCCTTCTGTTTTCCTTGTTTAGTTCAGATCAGCTGGTTTTATTAGCAAGAGTAAGTTTTGCTGGTACAGCCATGACAGGACCGCTTATTTTATTGGGTCTTATTACCAATAAACCTCAGGGTTCTTTTATGGTTTGGATAACTAGTTTAGGTATAATTACCTTCCTATTGGCACAATCAAAATTTGTACCCCTTAAAGTAGGCGGCTTGGGGATAGATTTGTTTTTGTTCATTATTCTGGGCTTAGCTGCTTTGGCTAATTACTTGGTAATGAAAAATAAAGGATAATAAGGTTTACATAACAGGATCGTCATTTTTTACACAACGAATAGAAAAACCGAGGGTTTTAAGACTGGCGTTTCTTGTTATGTCCTTATCGAAATGATAAATGAATCGACTCCATGCCTGTTGATTACCATATTCTGTAGCCGTCCACCAACTGCCAAG
>JBMLQR010000373.1:0-1048 GCA_049241465.1 Saprospiraceae bacterium
GCAATATCTGAGTGACACCCGCGCTATATCCTCAGCCACGAAATAATCAAATAGTCAATTTTTGAGGCAACGGACGGAAGCACCGTAAGCCTTATCGAAGCTACCCCTGCTTACAATGCCATCGTTGTATCTTAAGTAACGGAACCAAGCGTTGCTGCCGTTATCGGTAGCACTCCAAAAGGAAGCGGCGTTTCCAATATTTACGTTACTCCCACCCGTACTACGCTCTCCACCAGGGAGAGCAGAAAAACCGGTTAGGTTGTCTGCATTTGTGTTTGTTGAACCCCAATAGCTGCTACTTGTTGATTTCAGCCTGCCTCCAGCTACACTTTCACCCCCAAGATTAGTAGTCAAAATAGTCCACTCGGCATCGGTGGGTACCTGCCAACCTGTTGGACAAAGTCCTCTGCTATCTGCCACCGCATACCAATTGTAAAGATTTCCATAAGGATACTCATAAGCCGTACTATCACCGCTATACCAATCTCGCCCTCCAGTCATTAAGCCACCCCATGATGAGGAACCTACTATTGGAATCAGGTCTCCATTTCTATACCGGGAAGTTTTCAAATTCTCTTTCATCCAGCATTGTTGCCCTATTTGTACTGTGTTATATATATTCAGATCAACATCCGTAGTAGCTAAACCACAATTAAAATCAGCATTAGCCCACTCGGGAATACCTCCGTTAATCTTTAATACCTTCCCAGTTGAACCAGCTAATAGCTTTACCCAGGCTGAACCATTCCAATATAACATATCGCCAAGAGAATTACCTGAAGTTGGAAGACCGCTACCATTGTTGCGATAATTTAATAACATAGCTGCTGTGTCTGAGATATTTAACTTTAGATTCAATGCTGTCTGAGTGGCTGTTGAAATAGATTTGTTAACATCTGAGGTGTTATCAACATTAGGTAAACCTACCATGGCTTGAGTAATTCCACTAACTGTTCCCGTGAAAATGGGATTATTAATAGGCGCTTTAGCATTCAATCCCGCCCGATAGTTTGACAGCATATTGGATGTATCCGCATCCAAAAGATAG
>JBMLQR010000374.1:0-1038 GCA_049241465.1 Saprospiraceae bacterium
CAGGACTGGTTAGTGCATTGGCAAAGAGCGTTGCTACTTCGTCCTGACAGATAATACCATCGTCGGCACGTGAGCCTGAATTTTCAATAAGAATAACGCTGGCCTGAATGGAAAATGAAGGTTCTGTAATCTCTATGGTACCTACCGCTGCACATTTATTCGATCCGTTCTCTGTAACGGTAACACTATAACTCCCCTTCGCCAGATTTTCCAACTTAGAAGAAGTGGCTCCTCCTGCATTGGAAGACCATGTATATACATAAGGGGAATTTCCTCCCGTCACATTAACGGTAATAGCCCCCGTTGATGAACCTTTACAAGTAACATCCGTTTTTGTAAGATTCAAAGTAATGGGGAAGACAGGGTCAGTTAAGGTAGCTACAGCCGTTCCCTTACAACCCTTTTGGTCCGTTACCGTAACCATATATGAACCTTGCGCCAGCCCTGTTATGGCCGGTGTTGAAGCGCCATTACTCCATAGGTAAGACCATGATGCGTTGGTCGATACTGTGGCCGTACCTGTCTGAAGTAATACACAATTTGGATTTGTAGCACTCACCGTCGGCATCGGACTGGCATCAACCGTCAGGCTTTTCTTTACCACCACGGCACATCCGTCATTTGCGGTTACCGTTACGGAATACTCGGTCGTTGCGGTGGGAGAAACAGAAATCAAACTATTTATTTCACCACTTCCCCATTTAAAGGAAGACCCCCCCGTTGCCGATAAAATAGCTGTTGACCCTGCACATATTGTACCATCATCATTATTTAAACCAGATGTTTCGGTTACCATCATCGAAGCAACAGGAAGTTCTTTTACATTGATTATTCCAGTTGCGCTAACCATACCACAGCCACCTGATAAAGGAATCTTATAACTAAATATACCACTTTGTGTTGGCGTTCCACTCAAGGTAATCACATTTGATGCCCACACTGCTGTTACTCCGGCAGGTAATCCTGTGGCTACTCCAATACCCGTTGCTCCACTTGTCGTGTGGGAAATATTTGTTAATTGAGCATTAATACATATTG
>JBMLQR010000375.1:0-5417 GCA_049241465.1 Saprospiraceae bacterium
TATCAAAACTTTAAGATGTGACCCATTCTTTCTTTTTTAACCCTCAAATAATCCCTGTTCTCTTCTTGAGGAACAATAACCAGTGGAACTCTTTCTACTAATTCAATGGGACTTTCATTGAAAATTTCTATTTTATCTGGATTATTTGTCAGCAATCTAACCTTTTTTACCCCAATATCACTTAATAATGCCAAAGCAATGGTAAAGTCTCTGGCATCAATGGATAATCCCAAATGGAGATTAGCTTCTACGGTGTCTAACCCCAAATCTTGTAATTGATAGGCTTTTAATTTGTTGATAATACCAATGCCTCTCCCTTCCTGTCTTAAGTAGATAAGGATTCCATTTTCGTCTGATATTTTATCCATTGCCGATAAAAGCTGTTCCCCACAATCACACCGTTTTGAACTAAATAAATCTCCCGTGATGCATTCGGAGTGGATACGGATTAAAACGGGTTGGTTGAAATCAATATTTTCATGAACCAAAGCGAGATGAGGCATCCATTCGTCAGGGTGACTGGCATAAGCCAATAGATTATAATTACCCCAAGGCGTGGGTATTAGAGCTTCCGCCTGACGTATGATAGGTTTACTTTCTTGCATATTATAAGCTAATCATCCCACAAAGGTAATAAAACAAAGATTTGTCTGTCAGGTTTCATTTCACCTATAATTTTTCCATGGCCTGCTTTAAATCTGCTTTTATATCATCAATATGTTCTAATCCAACAGATATTCTAATAAGCGCTTCGGTAATGCCAACCGCTTTTTTTTCATCAGGGCTGAGTCTGGAATGTGTGGTTGAGGCAGGGTGGGTGAGTATTGTTCTGGTATCTCCTAAATTGGAAGAAAGAGAACAAAACTTTAATTCACCTAAAAGGGACATGGCCGCTTTTAGCCCCCCTTTAACTTCAAAACTAACTATACCGCCTCCCCATTTCATTTGTTTTTTTGCCAATTCATATTGCGGATGAGAAGGTAAAAAAGGATAGATTACCTGATTTATTTCACTTCTTTCTAATAAAAATTGCGCGATTTGCTGGGCATTTTGGCAATGTCTATCCATTCTAACAGCCAGCGTTTCTAAGCTTTTACTTAGTATCCATGCATTAAAAGGAGGCATAGCAGGACCGGTATGTCTGCAAAAAAAGCGTACTTTCTCTATCAATTCTGAATTTCCAACCACTATACCACCCAATACGCGACCTTGCCCGTCCATCCATTTAGTGGCAGAATGAACGATCAGATCAGCTCCAAATTTCGCCGGATTTTGCAAATAAGGAGTGGCGAAACAATTATCTATATTGAAAAGAATATTATTTTTTTTACAAAAAGCACCTGCTGCTGTTAAATCTACCAGGGCTAATCCTGGATTAGAGGGAGATTCCAATAAAAACATACGGGTATTAGGTTGCACCTTTTCTTCCCAGTCCTTTGGATTCGTCGGGTCTGTTAAGGTAAAAGTAACACCCCATTTTGACAATATCTGACCCAATATTTGCAAAGTAGAACCAAATAGTGCCCTGGAAGCCAGAATGTGGTCACCTTGAGAGACAAAAGGGGCAATGCTGGCAAATACGGCCGACATACCAGAGGCGGTAGCAAAACCATCTTCAACGCCTTCGAGCAAGCAAACTTTTGTAATGAATTCGTCAGTATTTGGATTGTTATACCGCGAATAAATAAGGCCGTCTCCTTCCCCTTGAAAGGTATCTGCCATCAATTCCGGAGAAGGAAAAGTGAAACTGGAGGTCAAAAACAGGGGCGTGCTGTGTTCCCTATAAGCAGTTCGCTCCATTTGTTGCCTAATGGCTATAGATTCAAAATGCTCAGGTTTCATGCAGGTAGAATTTCAAAATCCCAGGTAATAGTGCACGTTTTCTCCAGAATCTTTGCCACGGAACAATATTTATCGATAGACATATCAATGGCTTTTTGGGCCTTTTCATGGTCTAACGTACCATAAAGAACAAAATGAAGATGTATTTTTTCAAACAACGAAGGGGTTTCATTTTGACGTCGCTCAGCTTGGATATCAACGCGAATGTCCATAAGAGGTTGCCGCATTTTTTGAAGTAATAAAACAACATCAATGCTGCTACAGGAAGAGAGTCCTGCCAACAATAATTCCATAGGCCTTAAAGCGGCATCGCCTCCGCCAATGTCAGTGGACGCATCGGTTTCCACCGTATTTCCCGACGCATTTTTTATGGCAAAATGATATGGCGCAGATAAGCGCGAAAGGGTTAAATTCATTTGGAAATGGTTATAACAAGAATTCAAAACACGGTCAAAAATGAAAAATATTTCATACTTTTTTCGATTTAACTTGTCTTTTTTCAAAGTTAATTTTAATTTTGTTCCTTAATCACTACTTAACCGATGTGATTTTATACAGAAGAGGGGAGAGATCGGGCTCACAGAACCTCTGGCAACCATGAATGAATATCATGCAACGGTGCCAAATCCCGCCAATTTATTTTGGAACTATAAAATCTGTGTGTCTATGAACGCCAACTTGTTACATTTTTTATCCTCCTCGGGAGTAGTACTTCTTATCTCTATTTTTATTACTGACAATCGTTTTCATAACAGTTGTTGTTGCTGTTGTTGTTTCAACTAACAGCCATTCCTATTTCCTTTTTTATCGTACGGAAATTTCTGGAAGCTGTTGTAGGGCTTAAGCTCTGCGGCGTTATGCACGAGTTATTCTCATTTCTCATTTTAAAATTTATATCATGGCACAAGATTTTCATTTTGAAACGTTGCAATTACATGCTGGTCAAGAAGTTGACCCAGTAACCAGGTCCAGGGCAGTTCCTCTTTATCAGACCACTTCTTATACCTTTAAAGATTCAGAGCATGGCGCAAATTTGTTTGCTCTACGCGAATTTGGTAATATCTATACCAGATTGATGAATCCAACTACCGATGTTTTTGAAAAAAGAGTGGCCGCCCTTGAAGGTGGAGTGGCAGCTTTAGCCGTTGCATCAGGCCAAGCCGCCCAGTTTATTGCGCTGAATAATATTTTAAATGCCGGAGATAATTTTGTAAGTAGCCCAAATTTATATGGAGGTACTTACAACCAGTTTAAAGTGGCGTTTAAAAAGTTAGGTATTGAAACAAGGTTTGCAGCTAGCGAGTCAGTAGCAGATTACGAGCAAAGAATAGATGAAAATACTAAGGCCATTTATTGTGAAACCATAAGTAATCCGTCTTACCAGATTCCAGATTTTGACGGTTTATCGGCGTTGGCAAAAAAATATGATTTACCTCTCATTGTAGATAATACCTTTGGCGCTGGTGGTTATTTATTCAGACCGCTTGAACATGGCGCAAATGTTGTCGTTGAATCAGCAACTAAATGGATTGGCGGACACGGAACAAGCATAGGTGGCGTGATTGTTGACGGGGGAAATTATAATTGGGGAAATGGTAAATTTCCTGCTTTTTCTGAACCTTCTGAAGGTTATCACGGGCTGGTTTTTTCTGACGTTTTTGGTGTGGGTGGTCCTTTTGGAAATATTCAATTTATTATAAGAGCCAGAGTAGAGGGCTTAAGAGATTTCGGTCCTGCTATCTCTCCTTTTAATTCATTCCTTCTCCTTCAAGGTATAGAAACGCTCTCTTTAAGAGTGGAAAGAACGGTGTCCAATGCCCTGGCTTTGGCTACCTGGTTGCAGAATCATCCCAAGGTGGAGTCAGTAAATTATCCAGGTTTACCCGGTCATCCTTCCCATGATAAAGCAAAAAAATATCTAAAAAAGGGATTCGGTGGGGTTCTTTCTTTTACGGTAAAAGGGGATAAAGAGCAGGCAGTAAATTTTGTAAACAATTTGCAATTAGTAAGCCATTTAGCCAATGTAGGTGATGCCAAAACATTGATTATTCAACCGTCGGCAACCACTCATCAACAACTTTCCGATACAGAGCAACTGGCAGCAGGCGTAACGCCAACCATGTTAAGAGTCTCCGTCGGTATTGAGCATATTGATGACATTACTGCCGATTTTTCTCAATCTTTTGAAAAAATCTAAACTTTATAGGTAAAGAAAGAATTATTAAATGAATGGGTGAGTAGTATTTTTTACTACTCACCTCAACTGAATATACCAGCTTATGAAGGGTTTGCTTTGGCGATCAGATGATCCTTTTTTACTTGAATCAGGAGAATTCCTGCCAGAACTTACTGTTTATTACCAAACTTTTGGTGAACTGAATAGTGAAAAAAATAATGTTATCTGGGTTACTCATGCACTCACAGGAAACGCAGATGCTTCCGATTGGTGGGCAGGATTGGTGGGCCCTGGAAAATGCTTCGATCCGGAAAAATATTTTATCGTTTGTGCCAATAATCTGGGTTCTTGTTATGGCTCCTCTGGTCCATTAGATATTAATCCGCTTACAGGTTCTCCTTATTATTCCGATTTTCCCTTAATCACCATTAAAGACCAGGTGCAGGCACATAAAGCCTTAGCAAAAGCATTGGATGTTCATCAGATTTTTATAGGTATTGGAGGTTCTATGGGAGGACAACAAATGGTTCAATGGGCCGTTGACGAACCAACTCGCTTTTTACATCTCATTCTTTTGGCAACCAATGCCAGGCATTCTCCATGGGGCATTGCATTCAATGAAACCCAAAGAATGGCCTTAAAAGCCGATCCAGGTTTCTTTAATCCAGCGTTACCCGATGCTGGAAAAGCAGGATTGGAAGCGGCAAGAGCCATTGGAATGATTTCTTACAGACATTATAATACCTACGCCGTTACTCAGTCTGAATCAACTGAAACAGATAAGTTAGAAAACTTTAAAGCCGCTTCCTATCAACAATATCAAGGCTTAAAACTCTGGAAAAGATTTAATCCCTGGTCTTATTTTACGCTGTCTAAAGCAATGGATAGTCATGATGTGGGCAGAAAGGCAGGGGGTGTGGAAAATGCCCTGGGAAAAATAAAAAGTAAAACTTTTGTTATTGGCATTAAAACCGATATCCTCTTTCCTATCGAAGAACAAAGGTTTTTAGCAAAGAATATTGAGGGTGCTTCTTTTTTTGAAATTGATAGTATCTACGGGCATGACGGTTTCTTGGTGGAGTATAAACAAATTACCTTATTGATTAATGCGTTTCTTAATGGCATGGAATATTCCCATGAGCTTCCGCTTTACGAACCGGCTTTTTTAAAATCAGCACTGCCTGGAACAGAAAGATTTTAATTCGTTTGAATTTTGTGTATTTTGCATAGCTCATTGATTAAATTCTACCCGCTGTGTCCGATATCGCCGTTATTATCAATAAAAAGCATGAAAATCATGCCAATGCCGCTGTTTGGCTTCCTTTTAAAAGAACTTTTCCTGAGGCAAGTTTCTTTTTCACGGAATATTCAGGTCATGCTACTGAATTAGCAAAAATGG
>JBMLQR010000376.1:0-1498 GCA_049241465.1 Saprospiraceae bacterium
CAGGTATTTGTAACATCAGGTGGAAAAGGTCCGTTTATTTATAGTTGGATATCCCTTGCAACAGGAAGGAATCTGGGTTCTACTAACGCCATTAAAAATTTACCCGCAGGTAAAATTGTATTAACGGTCATTGATTTATCAAATCCAAGCGTCAGAGGTTCCGATACTATAACCATTGGTGTTGCGCCAGGTCAACCAATTGCCAATGCTGGACCAGATGCCCTATTACGGTGTCTTCCCCGCTCGTTAACGCTAACAGGTACAGGTACTTCCTCAACGCCAGGGTCAGGAATAAATGTGAGTTGGACAACACAAAATGGAAGAATTGAAGGAAACAATGAACAATCTGTAGTAACCATTACTGAACCTGGATTATATATCTATCAGGTGGAAAATGCCATTGGTTGTGTGGCAAAAGATACTATTGTCATTACTTCCATTCCTTTTTATAAAGCAGATGCCGGGCAAGACAAAATTTTGACTTGTAATGTACCAACATCGTTTATTGGTGTGCCTATTTTATCGAAAGGAGATTCTTTGGTGGTAACCTGGAAAGCTATTAATGGAGGTCAATTAGAAGCAGGTCAGGAAAAACTCGATGTTCCATCAGTTACTTTTGGCGGAACATATATTATAACTGTTAGAAATACAAAGAATTTTTGTACCAGTTCCGATACGGTTATGGTTACCAATAGTATTCTTAAACCTATGGTAAGTGTTGGCAATGACATAGAAACAGGTTGTAAAGGTGAATCAGTAACGCTTAAAGCAACGACACAGCCGCATCCAAATCCGTTAGATTATTTATGGGAAACACTCAGCGGTTCATTTTTAGGATTGAATTCTTCGGTGACAGTAAGTAATCTCGGAAGTTATTCTGTCCTGGTTCGTGACGTAAAATCAGGTTGTTCTGCAAGAGATACTATAAATATTTTACCAAATGCCGATTATGCCCGATTTACTTTAGCAGATACAACAGCCTGGACTTGCCTCGATCCAAAAGCGACCCTGAAAGCTGTATTTAATGCACAGAGAGATAAATATAAAATTCTGTGGACCGCTAATGCGGGGGGTATTCTTCCAACTGGACAAGATACTATTCAACAACCAAAGGTTGAAAAAACGGGTATCTACACCATTAAAACAACTAATCTCGTTACTGGTTGTGTGCTTTCTGATAGTACCTTGTTAAAGGATTTAAGGGAGGTGGTGCAAGCTGATATTATAAAATACGGTGATACCTTAACTTGTAAGAATCCTAAAATGCTATTGGAAGGGGTAGCGGATACTGAAAATAAAGACTTACAATATTTTTGGTTCTTAAATGGCAATCAACTGGCTAAAGATACCCTTGATATTGAAGCAAAAGCAGGTGGATTATTTTCCTTCAAAGCAATTAATAAGTTTAGTTTTTGTGAAGGAATAGATTCGGTTAGGATTATATCTCAATTGGATTCTCCAAAAGTTACTTTAGTAACCGACCCAAAAATTACCTGTA
>JBMLQR010000377.1:0-1813 GCA_049241465.1 Saprospiraceae bacterium
AACGGAATCTGGTACAAGCCGATTATGTAACTGCCCGCCCGTAGAGACGCGACGCTTCGCGTCTTTTCCCAGAAAGATTTCAATGTTATATTTGCCGAAATTAAATATTCTGAATAACGGATTTTACGGATTATGGGATTTCACAGATGTTTTTAGCGATACGTTGGTTTAGTTTTGGGAGGAGCTTGCAGCTGGAGTTTTGAATCACGGATTTAAAGGATTTTCAGGATTTCACGGATTATTCCTAATGTCTCCAGTTTGAAATTTAGGGTTATTTGTGAATGGGTTCCTTTTACACCCTTCTTTTCGTCGATGCGTTACGCATCGGCGAAAGGCCAGGAAATGAAAGTACCGTTTAATAATAATCTTCCGACTCAAACCGGAGACGTTATGGATAAACAGTGAAATCCTGAAATCCCCTAAATCCGTGATTCAAACAACTGGCTGCTGCGCGCATAATTTCCCACAAAGATTGAGTCCCTAGTAGGGGCAATCCTTGTGGGTGCCCGATGTATATTGGGGGACATATTTGTTTTTTGGCATATTTCCTGTAAATAATTTTTGAATCATTATTTCCAAGATTATAGAGTACGTCTTCGTTTTGGAGATAATGTTTATTAGTAGATGTATTCTTTCGTATAATCTCTCAGGGGCAGAGCCCCGTCATCTTCGTAACTCTCCGCCGTAGGGTCAAAATCCAAGGAGATAAAATCAGAAAACCAAGGGTATAAAATCAGAAAAGAAAGTAAAAACGGAAGTACAAGCCAAAAATTAAAGGGTTATAAAAAAATATAGTGGAAAACCATAAGGGGTTAAGCAAGAAGTCCAGATCAAGATAAAAGTTAAGATCAGCATAAAGTTGGGGCACCTTTTCAATTTTATAGTACCGCACAAAAGCCATGGACCAAAAAGTAACAGATTGTCCAGAAAATAAATAGTAGCGTCATCTTTTGAAGATGCCCATTATATAAGACATTCGCAAAGGAAGCCCGTACCAATACTTAATATATTTAATAAACATTAATGTATTAAAGGTGGTTTTTCCAAAGATATAAAATCAGAAAAAGAATGGTACGTTTTCAGAAAGGAACGGTATAAAATTGGAGAGGTAAGGATATAAAATAATAAAAGATAAAATAGGGCACATCTCATCGGAATGATAATATTGTTCTATCGAACGACAAAAATATGAGATGTTATTTAAAATTAGCCAGAGCAGAAATTCCGAAAATTTTACCGTATCCATACTTTTTAATTTATGGTTCGGACCTTATTTTTTGAATTAAACCTTAAAAAAATCATGAAAAAACAAATTACTTACTTATCTATTTTTCTAATTTCTCTGACAACATTACAAGGTCAAATAGTTCAAGAACGTTTACCAGGAGCTGAGGAGATTAGTAACAGACGTACCAGTTTTAATCTGGATGAAATAAAGGTACGCTGGAAAAAAGCAGCGTTGGAGAATTGTACTGGTGTTCCGTGTGTCGTTGCACCTTCCTTTACCTGCGGTACCTCTACCGTTTCTGACATTGATGGAAACGCATATAACACGGTATTGATTGGCACCCAGTGTTGGACAAAAAGCAACTTAAAAGTTACTAAGTACAATGATGGTACCTTAATTCCTGACTTAACAGCCTCAACAAGTAATCCCTGGGCGCCTGCAGGAGCTCGCACGGGCTATAATGGCGGTGGTGTAACATTGAGTGACTATGTTGGAACTTTTGGCTATTTGTACAATTGGTATGCTGTTAATGACTCACGGAAATTGTGCCCAGATGGCTGGCATGTTCCCACAGATGCAGAATGG
>JBMLQR010000378.1:0-13487 GCA_049241465.1 Saprospiraceae bacterium
TTCTTTTATATTCAATTTGGATAGTTGCCGATGTACATTGAAAGGAAAATAGACACTGAATTGATTGAATGGTATAGGACACCGTCAAGAAAACCGTTACTCGTTTCCTCGCCATCTCTGAACGGCTCGCATATTATTATGACAATGAATCCATACCTTGGGCCAAAAAAAATATTAAACGTTCATTAATATTAGAATTATTAAATTTTATTATTTTGGGAATAAATTAATTAAAATGAGAATTCTTCAAGGAATTTTCCTGCTTTTAATGATCCTTGGTGCAGGATTTAAAAACCAAGTGATAGCTCAACAAACTCAACAAGGTCCATGGAATAGCCCCTTAAAGATTGCTACCTCAACGGATGGAATTAATTTTACGTCAAGCAATATTTTTCAGGATTCCTCGGGGGTCCCTCATGTAATTAGGTGGAAAGGAGATACCCTGATTTGCGTATTTCAATGGTTTCGAAAGCCCAATCCCTCCCCAACATGGGATCGGGTAGCCGTAAAATTCTCCTATAATAAAGGAATTGATTGGACAAATCCGGTACCATTGAATTTTCGTAATTTCCCGTCAGATCATCAAAGACCTTTCGATCCAACTGTTGTAACCTTTGGGAAGGATAGCCTTCGCATTTATTATTCATCGAGTGTAGGAACAACTCAAGGTGGTTTAACTTCCGCTGTGAATACCTACTCAGCGGTAAGTAGTGACGGACTGAATTTTTATTTCGAATCAGGTGCCAGGGTTGATGAGGCAGCTAAACAGGTCATTGATCCGGCAGTAGCCTGGTTCAAAAATCAATGGCACTTCACAGCGCCGAAAGGTGCTCCTCAGGACGGAGCACTACATTATACTTCTGCCGATGGACTTACATTCAAGGCTGAGCCAGTGATTCCCTCTGACAATAATCATAATTGGACAGGTAATCTTATGGTTGACTTGACAGGAAAGCTTCGTTTCTATGGTTCAGGCAATAAATTATGGTATAGTAGCAGTTCAGATGGCTTCTCTTGGAGTGCATTTACGGATACCAATATTAAAGGAGGTGATCCATCCGTTTTACAATTGGAAACGAACCGTTTTTTAATGATATACGTTGGTGAACCATATAATACAGGTTCTACTCAAATTCCCACTCTTTCCACCTCTGCCGTAAGTAATTTAGGCACTACGACTGCCACTTCCGGGGGAAATGTATTTGCAGATGGAGGGTCAACAATAATAGCCCGCGGTGTGGTTTGGTCAACCAATCCGACGCCTGTAGTATCACTAACGTCGAAAACGTCAAATGGTACTGGAACGGGCACATTCTCCTCTTCTCTCACATCTCTTTCGCCCAACACCACTTATTATGTCCGTGCTTATGCGACAAATAGTGTAGGAACAGCCTACGGAAATGAGATAAGTTTTAAGACAAATAATACGGTGACTTCAGGCAATTTGACATCATCAACAAGTATAAGTATCAAGAAAACGTGGTCCCAACAACCTAATGGATATACTTATCCGATGAATATTTTTGTTCCAACAGGGGCCGTCCCTCAGGGTGGCTTTCCCGTTTGTATATTGCTTCACGGTAACGGTGGTAATGGACTAGGAATGGTGAACCAGTTTTTATCTACCCTTTCATGTCATATTCTGGTGGCTCCCAGCGGTTATCAGAATAGCTGGAATATCTGCGCTGAAAACAGTGACGCACCCGATGTGGAAATGATTCAAGATTTAGTGAATAACCTTCAAGGCTATACAAATGTCAATCCAAATAAAATAAGGATTTTAGGTTCGTCAAATGGGGCAGGGCTTGCCAATAGGGTATTTATAGAAAATACAAATCCGGGTATTGATATCATTTGTGCTATCGTTTCTCATTTGAATGAACCCCAATATCATTCAGGGAATTTTTATAAGCCGGGAAATACTACGGATCCATCTGGTTCTTTTTGCGGATACAATGTATTGGCCAACCCTTTAAAATCGAGAAAATATCTGAGTATTAGTAATGATAACGATAATCTGATCCCATATTTGGGAGGTACCTCAGTGGTAGGAGTGAGTTTTTTAGCAGCGGAAACGGCTGCATTGACTATTGCAAAATATAAAGGACACACAAACAATATATTAGCGACGGGTGTAACGATGGGAGATCCATCGATTACTGAATTTTCTTACCTATCAGGAGATGTAGTGCACCTAAAGGGGAATGCAATGCATGGAACGAATGCCACACAAAGGTCTTACATAAAAAAATATTTTTCAGACTGTCAGGCATCTACGAGTGTTCCAGCCATATTACCCGCCGGGGTATTTGAAATTTCCCCGAATCCCGCATCAGATTATGTGGACATATTGTCGATGGGTGATATGTCGGAAAAGGTAACGCTGCAGTTGATTGGATTAAACGGACAGCAGTTATTGACCAAGAATATCAAGGGTATAATTGCAGGTGAAAGCATCCGACTTCCACTGAATCATATACATTTCGGATTGTATTTTCTTCGTATCCAAACTGAAAAAGGAGTATGGGTAAGGAAATTGGAAATCATGAGGTGAAACGATTTTTTGTTGATAAGAGACAAGCGTTCCCTGCTAAGCTTCCTGATTCCCCAACCAGTCATTCACATAGCCCAAAGGAATCTTTTCTTGTTCAAGTCGCCATTGATTAGCCCTTAACAGGGTGTAAAGTTCTTGCTCAGCCGCTGTCAGATTTAGTTGGACAGAAATATGGCTCGGGGTACCTATATCGTCTTCAAAGTAGAGGTCAAAGGTGGCCTTATCCATTAAAATACTCTTAGTTTGAGGAAAATAACTCCTGAACTGAGATAATATCTCGAAGCCTTGTACGTCAATATCTCCCCAGTAAAGGAGTTCTATGTTTTTTAACCATACGGTTCGCTTAAGTTGCCTAACACTATAGCCACTACCAAATATAGCCATCGCCTTATCCATTTTCGGTAAGGTCAAAGTAGTGTAAAGGGTTGTTTTGTTCTCTACGATAATTACTTTTTCGATAGGCAGTTTCAATTTTTCAAATTGGCTAACAGGTATTGAGATATCGTCAAGACTGGAAAAAAATACCCGGCTTATCTCTTTGTCAAGTATTTTAAATCGCACTAATTTTTCGCTCATTTTCAGATTAAACCGCTTCTCAAATACTTTTTCCTGATGATTTATATGTTCAGGAATAAGCTTGTCCAATAGTTCAGCCAAGATAGATTGGTGTCTTTCGATAAATTTTGTGTGCACCTGGACAGGTAATTCCCGAAGGTAAAGATTCGGCGTGGGGTTTTGCTTGAAGTACTGGCAGACTTTTAATAAATTATCCCATTCTGCCGGATGTTGGATTATTTTGGAGGGGTTTTGAATGGTCCACTCTTTTAGTCCTGGAAAAGTAGAGATGATTTTTTCCTGATTCTCCCTAAACTGAACGACTTCCTTTTCTTTACCTAAATATCTCAATAAATCTTGCTCGGTATCAAAATAAATAGTGGTTGGTAAGTCCTGAGTTCCTAAATATTTCGTTTTTACCTGCTGAAAATCTAACGTGTAACCATATCCCTTTTTTACCCTGGATTGACTGATTAATAGCAATATTTCCTTTTCAAATTCAGATAAAGATGCTTTTGCATACGTTTTATCGCCTCGAATAACCAATTTCTCGAATGGCTTCCCCTCCATCCACGATGAAAGGAAAGAGAGATATTTTTTACCAGTTTTACTTTTTATTTCTTCTGGGGTAATCATTGACGTGCAAATTTTGCTTTTTCTTCTTTAAACTGTTCTATGGGCATGTCATAAAGCCAGGAATATTTTTCTTCTTTTCGTTCCACAAAGTGTACAAAGGAAATATCATTTTCCACAATATGGATATTATCGCTGGGCGTAACAACCAATAACTGGAGGTGTAGTTGCCTGCAAAGGGTAATCAAATATCTTGCCTTATCCTCGTCTTGTGCTTTAAATGCCTCGTCAATAGCAATGAACCGGAAGGAATTACTCTGCAAGCCTTCTTTAGTTAATCCAAACTGGTAAGCTATGGCGGAGCCTAAAATAGTATAGGTCAACTGTGCTTTTTCTCCGCCTGAAAGTTGCCCCATATTTTCATAGGTTTTATACTTAGCATTCGTCTCTTTGGAAAATTCTTCCGCTTTATAGCTAAACCAGGAACGAACATCCATCACTCGCTTTCTCCAGTCTTCCTTGTCTAATTTACTGATTAGCGGTTCAATATGATTATAAAAATGATTTTTTCGCCCATCTATGCTGGCGTCAATTTCGCGGATATTAGGTATTGCCTGATTGAGTAATGTCCGGAATTCCTTCACTTCGTCGCTAAGCCGGTTTGGAGCCACCAGTTGAATATAGGTTTTAACATCTTTGTCCCTAAAATCTATTCCCTTCAGGGAATCATTTAAAAGACGAATATTCTCTTTGATGGAGTCGGACCAGTTTTCGAAGAACATTCGAAAATCTCCCACTTTATTGGTAATGGTTTCCTGCAAATATTCATTGAATTTCTTTTCAAATTTTGGCAGATTATCGTTCACCAACTGTTTGTAAAGCATTTGATATTCACCAATGAATGCCAGATGAGTGGACTCGGGCAGGCGGCTGACATCGGAACGCCAATCTTTGAATTTGTTAGTTATTTCCGGAGAAGGTTGTTTGAAGGAATTGATTTTTATCTTTACCTCGTCCTCGTTTTCCCGCTTGTTTTTATCAAGTTCAGCAAGTTTTCCTGTCAGCTCTTTTTGAAATGTCTGTTGAATAGTCTTAAAATTGGAAAAGGTTAAACTGGCTATTACAGGATTCTGACGGATAAAATCAGAAGTATCGAGGTAGCCAAAGGGTTCAACAAGCGTCTTATTTTCGACTAATTCCTTTTGAATACCTTCAATTTCATTTAGTAATTGGAAGATTTCGCGCTCTTTATTTTGCAAAGTAACATTGGAAAGTTGTTCTAATTTTCGTTTGACTTCTTCCAACTGACTTTGAAGCGCCTGAACCCGATTATTTGTTTTTTCAAGGACTGTTTTTTGTTCCTCTTTTTCCTGTATTTGTTCTGCAAATGTCTTCCAGTCTATGTCATCAAATTTTGTGAATTGCTTAAAAAGATCCGCAAAAGATTCTTTCTGACTTTCAAGGATTTTAATCGCTTGTTCTATCTGGAGAATCTCCGTTTGGGCAGATTTTTCTTTTTCCTGCAAATTTTTCCATTCGTTTTGCAGGAGTCTGATCTTCTCCTTATTATCCCATCCCAAAACATAGTTTTCCTTCTTTGAAATATGAGGTCTGTCGTCTTTTTCGTGTTTTCCTTTACCCAATTTGATGAGTCCCTCCTTCGTTACGGCTTTTTCTTCATATAGATTAAATTCTTTTAAATCGCTCACACAAGCATAGTTGTATTGATTGGTAATACTATCTTCAAGCCAATCTCCATATATACTTTTGGGTTTGAATGCTAATTTGTTGACCAGAGCATTGGATGGGATATTTTTATGAACCATATTTGCCAAAGAGGTGAATCCCTTGAATCTTTGATAGGTGATTCTTCCTTTCAGATTGGTTCCATTCACATAATCGTTTACCTGATGGTAATATTTTTCGGGAACAATGAGACGCAGGGCAAAATGATGAAGAATCTTTTCTATGGAAAGTTCCCATTCATTTTCGTCTTCCTTCACCTTTAAAAGTTCTCCGACAAAGGGGATTTCCTCTTTCGTTGCGCCAATATGGGCTAAAATATCATCCCGTAATTCGGCTTCCCGTCCCGCAATATTATTTTTATTTTTCTGAAGCGCCTTGATTGTTTCAGTGCAGTCAGCCATCTGTTTTGACAGGGTCTCTCTCTTGTTTTTGGATAATCTGAGCTTTTCATCGTACTCCAATCTGATATTTTCAAGTTCCGTTTTTTTCTCAGCGGCTCTGGCTCTATTTTCCTTAAATAATTCTTCTCCTGGATTGGTATGTAACTCAATATTTTTAGCAATCAGATTGTATTGGTCAAGTTTTTTGCTCCTTGATTCTTTCTGCCCGGTTAAATTTTTTATTTCCTTCTCAAGATCCTTTATTTTACCACCAACCTCATCACTTTCTATGGAAATAGATAAAGTTCGTTCCTCCTGTTTTAGGGTATCTTCTTTAATTTTCAATTCTTTTCGTTCCGTTTGAAGTAAGTCTAGTTTTTCAGCATGAGTGATCAGTTCTTTTTCAGCAAGTTCCACCTTCTTATTGGCAAACCAATACACGGAAATCTCTCTCGATGCAGTTAATTTAGCCGATTGGTCTTGAAAGTCCTTGAGTTTATTAGCTATTTCATTAATCGGGGTCAGTTGCGCTATCTGTTCTTTGGCTTTTTCAATGTTGGTTTTAGCGTCCATCAGAGTCAGAAAACTCTCTTTCAGTTGAATATATTCAGTTTCTGCATCGAGCTCGTCGAGCATGTTAGTACGGATAAAATCATCGAGCTCGTCTAATACCTTAACACCGACCACTTGGTTAAATAGGCTCAGCGCTTTCGTGGAACGCATGCCAAACAAGTGAGCTATTCTTTCCGCATAGACGGTAGGACCATCTAAAAATTCAATTTTTTTTCTGGCGCTACTGGCATTATAGGTTTTTTCCAGTCGTTTTTTCCAAAGTCCCTTACTATCAAAATCACTAAAATCTATGTCAATCTTAAGAGGAAGGTGCGCGATACCAAAAGACCTTCTTAATTCTCCATTGGAAAACCACCTGACTTGAAAAAGGGTGATATTCCGTTGGTCTGTATTGGAAAATGAAGCAAGAATGACAGAATAGGTTGATTTATCTCTCAAGGTTTGGGAAGTTGTGCTCAATTCTCCTTCCTTTTGTATGTTGCCGTAGTTTCCACATACGTAGGTTTCCTCCGTACGGTCTCCTTTTTTATCTACGCCAGAGGACTGATTATAAAATCTATCTTTTTTTATTGGGACAAGTAGGGTCAAAAGAGCATCAATATAAGTACTTTTTCCAGAGGCATTGGCGCCGGTAAGTAAGGAGTTATTTCCCTTCGGATGTATTTTGAAAATATGCTCATGGAAAGTGCCCCAGTTGTAAACCTCCATGTATTGAAGTCTAAATCCAGCCTTATCGGAGCTAGTGCTAAACAGACTTAACATAGTCTTGTATTTTGATTTTAAATTCCTGTAAAATATCCAGGGTTATCTTCTCTTTTATGATTCTTTGAATCTGATATTTGGTCTCAATGTCTTTTTTGCTTATTTCTTTCAAGTATCCAAGCTCGACCACATTTTTAATATATTTGTCTAAATCTTTTAAAAAGCGGAGTCTATTGTAGCCTTCCTGCAAGAAAAGCTCCAGTTCCTCTTTAATTTCCGTATCCGTTATAAATTTTTCCGCCACTTGAAATTGGGTTGGATTGTTGTCGAATTCCTCCAGAGACTGACGAAGAACCACCAGAATAATGGAGGTTTCAAACCCAATCTGTCGCCTTGTAATTAAGCCAAGCGTATTGCCCTCACTGTCTTCAAATTGCTTAACAAAGGCAAATCCTTCCTCTTTTTTCACAATAAGTTCCAGTCCGATTTGGCTGATAAATTCTTGAATTTCCAGTTGATAATTGACTACATCTTTCCATACGGATGAATTTCTTTCAACCGGCGATTTTAGTAACTTTACTATAGCCTTTGAATAGGGTTTTATATTTTTTTCTAACTGGTTCATTTGCTTAAAATAATTTCGGGAATTTGTATGGATTTATTTTGCTCAACGTCAAATAAAACCCGCTGTGTTTTTTCGGGACTCATCGTATATTTGAATTCTTTGGCTATGACTATATAGCCGAATACTTCTGGTAATCCTTTGGTTATGCCTCCGTTACTTTCAATGACTTCAAAAAGGGTGGTCTGCGATTTATTTCTCAATATATCACTTATTCTTTTTCTAAGTATGGTTTTGTCTATATTTGATTGGGTAAATAGTTTGGTTAAATGGTTGGCGTTGGTAAAATTATCGTCTGCCAATGTCGGTTTGGCAATATAAGATTGTGTTTCTGTTTGCTCAAAGGTAAGCTTTCTTTCAAATGGAATGCTTATCTCAATGTCAGATTCTAGTTCAACGGTTAATTCCGGGCGTATATTTGATTTACTGATATCCAGCAATAACTTCTTGATTTCCAAGATGATATTTTTTGTGATTTCAGATTTCGATGCTTCTTTTTCTCTTATAATACGGCTCAGTTTTTCAGCCATCTTGTCATTTGCCTTATAAACGCGTTGTCCGGAAGTCCACAAATGATTTTTCATACTTTTAAGAAAAAGGTCTTTAACAGGAATACCCTTAACTTCGAGTGTCGCATAAAGTTCTTTGGTAAGGCTATCCCATTCCAATTGAAGCGTTGGATTTAATAAGAAAGACCAAAAAGCATAAAAACTTTTGCCCTGCTGGCTTTCTTTTAGTTCGTCCAATGCCTCGAAAGTAAATTCAAGGATATCGCTTTTTGATAGTTTTCCGTCGGCATGTTTTTGGTAAATGCCTTTCGTGATATCTTTGAAATTATCTTCAACTTCCTTAAAATCGGATAGAAGTTCTTTCGCTGACTGGTTGAGTTGGTTAAACCTTGGAATAATTTCAAATTCCTCGAAAACCTTCACATCTTCCCCTGTTTTTAATCGTTGAATTTGCTGCTCAATCTCGCGTTTTTTATCTTCCAGTAGTTGAATCCTTTTTTCAGCATCGTCATTGGTAAATTCCACCAATTCCTTTAATAAGTAAAATATATTCTTGAATTTAGATTCTGTACCAACATATTCCTCTTTTTTCAGGCTGGAAAGCCAATCTATCGTTTTGCTTGAATGGGAAGAGAGTTCATAAAAAATCTCGCCTCTTTCGTCTTGATAGTTCGTTAGAAATCCTTTATTTGTCCAGTTTTGGATGTATTTCTTCGCTTTAATTTCATAAGAATCTTGTACTTCAATGTCACTGTCCTCGTCCTTTTCAATGAGTTGGAAGGCAAGAAAATCAGCTAATCTGGTATGAATATGTTCTGAGGAAATAGCTCCTTGTTGGTTAGAAAAAGTGTTAACAAGGAAAACGAGAATCGCCTCCCTGTTTCGCAATCGAAGCAGTTCAATGCTGGGCGAGTTATGTAATATTTCTGATATTTTAGCAATGTCGATCATTAAAATAGATAAGATACCTGTTACCAATGTTTCAAAGTTAGTATAAATTTTGATGGATGCCATGTAAACATATAAACATCTTCCCCCTAAAACTTGGTTAATTTTATATTTCCAGTAAATGCAACTTACTAACTTTTTGTGTGAAAATTTATATATATTGTTGATTTATAGCCTGAAAGTTATTGGCATGGTGGACTTCAAAATGTTAACAAAAGAAAGGTGTTACAAATATTCTTATTAACAAACTTTTTTGTATCAACCTATTTTAGCACAAGTTATGTTCAAAAAAAAGAGGTAAATTTAGCAATCAAAATAGGTGAAATGACCATCATAGAATTAGTAGATATTATTAGTTCCGGCGAAACCAGTAAGGTGCAATTTAAAAGGGAATTAGATAGTTACGATGCTATGGCAGCTGAACTAATCGCCTTTTCAAATGCGAAAGGGGGCAAAATATTTATTGGTGTTGAAGATAAAACAGGTGAATTGATAGGTCTGAATGCCGATCAGATTCGAAGATATAATCAAATTTTAGCAAATATTGCTAACGATATGATTAAGCCTCAGGTGTTTATATTTACTGAAGTCATAAATGTTTCAGAGGATGTGGAATCGGTTAAAAAAATATTAGTCGTAGAAATATCAGAAGGTATCTCTAAACCATATAAGGATAAAAATGGAGCTGTGTGGATAAAACAGGGTTCCGATAAAAGAAGATTAACTGACAATAACGAATTGATTCGGCTATTTCAGCAAAGTGGCCTTTTGTATCTTGATGAGATGATTGTTCCACAAACGACTATCGCTGACATTGATATGTCTAAAGTTTCATATTATCTTACTCGGATACATAAACGAGAAAGTGAGATAGATTTTGATATGTCGGAGAAACTATTGAATAATTTAAATATTATGAAAAAGGGTCAGCTTACACTGGGCGGGCTACTATTTTTTGCTAAAAATCCTCAAAAATACAGGCCTGCCTTTTGTGTTAAAGCGGTTTCTTTTGTTGGAAATAGCGTGGGTGGTAATACTTATCGAAGTAGCCAGGATATAGAAGGGACTATACCTCAGATATTTGAAGAGACCTTGAGGTTTTTTACTACCAATCTGCTTTATGTTCAGGCGGGTCAAAATTTCAATTCGGTTGGTCAACTTGAAATTTCTTTGATTGCTTTAGAGGAATTATTGCAAAATGCATTAATTCATAGAGATTATTCAAAAAATGCACCGGTTCGTGTTATGATTTTTGATCATCGGATTGAAATAATAAGTCCCGGTACCTTACCTAATAGTCTTTCCGTTGAAAATATTAAACTTGGGAACGCAGTGGTACGCAATAATCTTCTAGTTTCTTATGGTTCCAAATGGATGATTTACCGGGGTTTTGGTTCGGGTATCACGCGTTCATTGGAAGTACAGCCCAATATTGAATTAGTAAATGATGCAGATGGAGAACAATTCAAAGTAATTATTCCAAGACCGAAAAATAGTATTTCTTAATGACTAAAGTTTAGGAGTTGCTAAATTGCTGAATTTTGGTTCGTTTCAAATATTTAATTTAAAACCCAAAGTAGAGAAAGCTATAGCTTTTATCTCAGCGGATTGGAGTTGTTTCTCCAGTTCTGCTATTTGTTTTTTGAGCTTGAGTTTCTCAAATTCTTCAGAATTATGTTCTTTCTTCATTTCCCCTACAAACTATATTCAAAAAGCTGTATTTTTCATCAGTTGAAAAATACAGCTTTTTGTGGTGTCAGTATCCTAAAATAGCTTTTAAAACAAGTAAATTTACTACTCCTTTTCTCCTTTTTCTTCCTTTTCATTTATTTTTAAAAAGGCAGCACGAACGGGGGAAGGTGCCGGTTTTCCTTTTATGCCCTGCCAAAGGATTTCGTTCATTACCAAATCCGGAACCTTATCTTCTCTGCTCCAATCAAATTTTTCCGATAATTTCGAAACGGCAGAAATACCTGGATTTACTGGATTCTTATCGTTTAGATTAATATTTGAAGGTAAATGATTGAAAGGAGTGAAATCAGGTGTTTTTGTAAATGATCGCCACATTGGGGTTGCTCCTGCGTCATATTGGGTCATTGGTGGCAAGCCCAATATCAGTTCCATGGTTCGCAACATGCCTGATGTGGTGTACATGGTATGATCCACATAATTTCGCTTTACATAAGGGCTGATTAAATAGGCAGTGCTTCGGTGGGCATCCACATGATCTGGTCCATTTTGAGCATCATCTTCTAAGATGAATACCGCCGATTCTTTCCAAATAGGGCTTTTGCTTAAATGTTCTATCAACATTCCAACCGCTAAATCATTGTCTGCTACATGTGCATAAGGTGTTGGTCTTCCGGCACGCATTCCCTCTGTATGATCATTTCCCAAACGGATAGTTGAAAAATTAGGTACAGCATTATTAGTGATAAGAGAATCAAAATCTTTTTTCCATTGATAATAACGGGTGGTATCCCTGATACTTAAATTATAAGAGGCAAAATAGGCCAAATGACCATTCAAGACATCTAATCTAGATTTGGTTCCCATCAAATCTGCTGTAAATTCACCATAAGACCGAAAGCTAACGTTATTTCTTGCGCAAAGGTCCCAGATAAAACCATCTTTATTATTTCCAATTTTAAGGGTGCCCGAAGAACCCGTTGTTCCTCCTTTACTACCATACGATGCAGGCCAGTTCTTCTCCACATAATCATTTGCATAAGCACCCATACTCCAGTTATGACCATCAGCACTTACTTCGGCATCCACATAAAAATTATCAAGTAAAACATAATCCCTTGCAATCTTATGTTGGTTAGGCGTCACCGATTCTCCAAAAAGCAATAGGCTGGTATCACCATTTCCCCCTTTTATGTCTGACAAGACCTGGTCATAAGTCCTATTTTCTTTTATAATGTAAAACACATATTTAATTGGAGATTTATCTCCTACTTTCATCGGAATGGGATTTCCTTCCTCACCCTCTGCCAATAATTCTTTTTCTTTTGAGTAAGGAGTATTCTTATAAACGGCTTCTGAAAGTACAGCTAAGGTTGTCGCCTCTGGCTCAGGAATAATACTTAAAGTGCCTCGAAACATAGCCGCTATATATTGTACTGTTGCAGGTTTAGTGCTGTCTCCCAATTGATTCTGCACTACCTGGGCTTTATTCAGCGGATTGGGACCATAAGGATTTGCATACGATGATAGGCCTTTTCCATTGATAACATAAATGTTTTTACCAACAACTTTCACATTCGTCGGATACCATCCAACAGGTATGAATCCTTTTGATTTACTCTTGGACAGCACCGTTACATCAAACACAGCAAGGCAATTATTGTCAGCATTAGCTATGTACAATGTTTTTTCATCGTCGCTTAAAGCTATACCATTACTGGTGGAACCGCTCGGTGATTTAGGAAACAAAGAAGCGTTTAAGGTCTCCAGGATTTTGTTATTTTTCGTATTGATAACAGAAACAGAATTATCCTGCGAATTGGCAACAAATAATAAATTGCCTTTCTTATTTAATAATAATTCGTTCGGGTGGTCGCCCACCTCAATTTCTGACACTATTTTTTCAGCCTTAATATCGTAAACCAATACCTTTTTATTACCCCATAGACTGATGTATAATTTTGATTTATCAATGGATAATTTACAAGTGTAAGCTTCTGCACCAAGATTAACTTTATTGAGGATTTTTTTTGTGGTCAAATCAAATACAAATAAACTGTTCGCCTCTTTTGTTACGACATATAATTTTTTGTGCAATGTCTCATCCACCTCAAGGCCAGCTGTGCCAATCATATTTGGCCAGGGATTTCCTAACATAAATGAATCTACAAGCATCATTTTATTTTGCGAAATGCCATATTTGTTTACTCTGTTATCATGGCCGCCTGAGGCATAAATGAATTTGTCATCCTGGCTAAAAGTTAACCCATACCATGCTTTTGCAATAATGATACTATCCAAACGAATTCCCTTTTCAACATCAATCAGGTCAATGGAATGGGTGGATTGCCCATTATTGGTAATAGCCATTAATTTTTTATTATGACTGACTACCAGATTTAAAGGGAGATCCCCCACGGGTAAATTTTTGCCAACAGGGGTCAATGACCAACCATTTGGCAATAAGATTCGACGATTATTGAGTGCTTCTGTTGTTTGGGCAAAGGAATTGCCAGCCATAAAAGCTGCAATAATTAAAAAAAGGAAGGCTTTAAATTTCATGTCATTTTTTTTGTGGCAAAGCAATGGAAGAATTAAAGTTGGAAAGTTAATTAATTCCTAAATTTAAATATCAA
>JBMLQR010000379.1:0-12427 GCA_049241465.1 Saprospiraceae bacterium
TAAGGTATTTTGCCAATATTGCCGATGCCGGTATAGGTGGCTTGGTTGCCCAAAAGTTTCTCGGTCTGGTTCGATGGCTTCCCGCTTATCTGGCCTATCAAATCAGTATTTTAAGAGCTTTTTTAAGCTTTAAGCACGCTTTAGTAGCCATTAAAGGAGATAATTTCGAGTATAAAGGAAAATTGTTGTCCCTTTGTGCCGCAAATGGTCAGTGGTTTGGCGGTGGATTAGGTATCGCCCCTCATGCCGATATTCAAGACGGAAATCTTGCTTTTGTTATTCTTGGGGATGTTACTCTTTTTGATTATTTGAAATATCTCCCAAAAGTTAAAAGAAAGGAATTTATCGATCACCCCAGTTTGTTTTATTATAAAGGTAAGTCTTGCGAAATTGAGGTGCTGGAAGGGGATAATTTGATTGAATTGGATGGCGAATTTCTAGGACCCGCTCCGGCAAAATTGAATATTCATCCTAAAGCCATCTCACTTATCGGGATGCTCGCTTTCTTTCTTTTCTTTTTCCCTTCTTTGTTGATTAGCCAAAAAGGAGATTTGTTCCTTCAGAAACAATTGGAAAAGGAAGTTGCGGGATTTAAAGGAGATGTAGGAATCTACGTTTATGACCTGAAAAAGAATAAAGTAGTCGATATTCATGCCGATACGGTGTTTCCAACGGCAAGTATTGTGAAAATACCTATTCTTTTAGGGGTTATGGACAAAATTAAAAAAGGTGATCTCGCCTATCATCAAAAATTAACATATAAAGATTCTCTGCTATACGAAGGGGAGGATATCCTTGGTTCCTTTAAAAACGGTGAAACCATTGAGTTAAGCAAAGTGATAATGCTGATGCTAACTACCAGTGATAATACGGCTTCTTTATGGTTACAATCTCTGGCGGGTACTGGCCTGTCTATTAATGCGTTGATGGCTCAACTTGGATTTATTCATACTCGGGTGAATAGTAGGACGCCTGGCAGAGAAAAGAATAGGGATAAATATGGCTGGGGGCAATCAACGCCTAGAGAATTAGTGCAATTATTTCAGCAAATGCTAAAGGGTAATTTATTGGGAAAATCATCGGATGATTTAATGATCAAACGTTTAGGTAGAAATTATTGGGATGAAGAGGCGTTGGCTGAAATTCCCGCAGGTATTTTTACCGCTTCAAAAAATGGGGCTGTAAATGCAAGTAGGAGTGAGGTCGTTTATGTTAACCATCCTAAAAATCCCTATATATTTTGTATTATGACCGCAAATAATTCCGATAAAAGCTGGGAAGCCGATAATGAGGCTTGGGTGCTAACCAGAAAATTAAGTAAATACCTTTGGCAATATTTCAACGACTAATCATTTTTTATGAGAATTAATCTTTTTCTGTTTATTCTATTTTTTCCAGTTCTATTAATGTCTCAATATCTTCGGGATAGTAAGCAAAATTTTATTACCCTTTCGAAGGAGTCTATTATCAATAATGAATCTAACTTATTTACGTTTTCATTAGACTTTAAACATGAAACGCCCTTTCATTGTGCTTCCATTGCCTGGACTGAAAATCATGAAGGTGAAAAACCTAATAGCCATTTTTTATTTTCCTTTTCTAAGGATAGTGTGAAGTGGACGCCTTATGAATCTTTATTATCCGATGAACATGCTGTAGATATTCGGGATCAGTTTGCAACAAATCTGCTATTTTTTGAGAAGGAATACCAATTTGTAAAAGTTCAGGTGGTTGACGGAAATGGTAAAGTGAGCAAGAATGTATCAGAAATAAAGATTAATTTTTTTAGTCCGGGCATGGAACCCGCGTCAAGTTCATTTCAGGAATCGGTAAGTGAAAAATCTTCCTGTGCCTGTCCGCAGCCAAAATTTAAAAGTCGGGTGGATTGGCGCTGCCCACAAGGGCCAACGTCGCCATCCATTACTGCGGTGTCCCATCTTGTGGTTCATCACTCAGCGGGGACTAATGTTTCCAATGATTGGGGCGCCATTGTTTTGGCTATCTGGAATTTACATGTTTATACAAATGGCTGGGCCGATGTAGGTTATAATTGGTTAATTTCTCCTGATGGTACCTTGTTTGAAGGAAGAGGAGGTGGGGATAATGTTTTGGGCGCCCATTTTTGTGGTAAAAATTCTGGTACGATGGGTGTTTGTCTCATTGGAACCTATACCAATGCAACGCCTCCTGATACCATGATGGCAAAACTAAGTGAAATTTTTGCCTGGAAGGCTTGCCAAAGAACCATTGATCCCAATACCCAGACTTTACACGCAAGTACCGGCTTCAATTTATTTGGCATTTCCGGTCACAGAGATGGTTGTGCTACAGAATGTCCCGGACAAAAGGTTTATGACCAAATAACCTTGATAAGAAAAACAAGTCAAAATAAAGTTCTCGCCTGTTCTGCCACAGCTACAAAACAATGGCCCGACGGATTGGAATGGATAAATATCCGACCCAATCCTATATCGGATACTGAAAGTTACCTCGATGTGTATTTGTCAAAAACAAGTCCATTTATATTTCAGATAATAAACATGGACGGACAGATTTTAATGGAGGAAAAACCTTTAATCCAAACAGGGATAAACTCTTTATCGCTGAAAAATATGGCTAATTTACCCAAAGGAAATTATGCTATTAAACTTCAATTTGGGCAAAAAGTCGTAACAAAAACCGTTGTTGTTCAATAACCGCAAAGTTAAAAGGGAACTTGGCGGATGTCAGGATATTTACCTTGCAGGGTTCGTTTTTTATCAAACATAAAAAAGGAGGGCGTTGCATTGATATGATAATCCATAACGGGTTGGCTTTGCCACTTTTTTAGGTCGCAATAATGTCTAAACATAGGATATTCCTTCATCACTTTTTCAAAGGCCTCTTTATCATCATCTACGCTGACAGCTACCACCGCCCAATTTTTCTTTCCCGCCAATTTTTCCTTCAAAACAGGCAGCATTTGTTGGCAATGAGGACACCAGGTGGCCCAAAAAACCAAAATAATGGTATCAGCTGGGCTTTCCAGGAAGCTTGCTGCATTTCCCGAGTAATCAGGTATTTTGATAGCTGGAGGATTAAAGCCAATTTTCAGTGAATTGTAAGCAGCGAGACGTTCTTTTAATTCTTTCTCCTCCAATTCGTCTGTACATTGTTGGGTAGCGCTATAGGTTTCGTCTAAATATTGCAACAAAGCGGGTTTATCCAACTGTTTAAAACCTTCTGTTAAAAATTGTCTTGCGAAATCAGCAGTTTCCTTATTTTTTCCAAACTTAATCATTACCGTATCAACAGCCATTCTTAGGTTTGCATCAGCTTCAGGGCCAGGCTGTTCTTGCAGAAAAAATCCAAAATACGCTAAAATATGCTCTACATATAAAGGGGTGAAAAGTAAAGAGGGATCAGAAGCATCAATGCCCTTCCAGTATTTGTCCTGAAAATCTTTTTCTTGACCCTTCAGCGGTAATTTTATGTTAGGAAAGTAGAAGGGGCGATTAGCCACCATTTTTCCTGCCAGATTACTTTTGTTTTCCTTTACAAACTTAATGAAATTGAGGTCAAAATCTTTCATTTCCCTCTCAATTTCCTTAATAGCTGAGGCGTAAAACGCATTGGTTTTGTCGGGATAAATATCGGTAAATTGTATCAGCGCCCTGTTTCTTTCCTGCGCTTTATAAGCCGATTCCTTGTAAGTATACCATTTGGTATTTAGGGGCGAACCAGTGAACGTTGCAGCTCCTTCTGGTTTGTCAGCATCTATTGAAACATCAAAACCAAGAGTGTCAACAATAATGATGTCAACAAATTTTCTTTGTTGTGGATTAATAATAATTCGATATACTCCCGCCTGGAAATTCTCAACGGGAACAGTGAATAAAAATTTACCGTCCGTGACCTTAGTATCTGTAACAGGTATCTCCTGTCCGTTAAACCTGGAAAGAACGAGGTTATTTATTGGGGTGCCGCTTTTCAAATTTCCATTGATCTGAAAAAAATTCTGGGCATAAATAGATATTGAAAAAAATAAAATAATAGAAAAAATGGCACTGATTCTTTGAATTTTCATAATATTTTGGCTAATCTTAGAGATGAATAACAAAAGTAATGATTTATTTATACTTAAAACAACCAAATATAATGTCCTATTGTCTTTCCGTGCAAAAACTACCCGAAAATCACGTTTCCCGATATTATCACGACCATGTTTACGGTGTCCCGATGGAAGATGATAGTCTTTTATTTGAAAGACTGGTTATGGAAATTAATCAGGCAGGATTAAGTTGGGTGACTATTTTAAAGAAACAAGAAAACTTTAAAAAGGCATTTGACGACTATAATCTGGAAAAAATGGCTCGCTATGGGGAAGATAAAATCAATGAGTTATTGCAGAATGAAGGAATCATAAGGAATCAATTGAAAATAAGGGCAGTCATTTATAATGCTAAAGTGGTACTCCAATTAATTGAAAAGTATGGAAGTTTTAAGACCTGGCTCGATATACATCACCCAGCTGAATGGGCGGATTGGGTTAAACTGTTTAAAAAAACCTTCAAATTTACGGGACCAGAAATTGTCCGTGAATTCTTAGTCAGTTTGGCATATTTACCTGGTGCACATGATGAATTTTGCCATTTAAAAAAATAAATGAGTTTGGATAGTTTTAATTGGGTACAACCCATATAAAATTATTCTTTATTACGTTTAACTAATAAATTATCTTAGTTGTTTATTTTGAATAATTGAAAAATGAATCCATTGATTTCCTGGAAAAAAATAATACTGGCAACTATTCTTTGGAGCGTAACCAACGCGCTCTTTGGTATTGATATTTATTGGATTGGAGGATCAGGAAAATGGTCCGATTTGAGTCATTGGGCCACAACCTCTGGCGGAAGTATCAGACCTTCAGCCATTCCGGGCTCAAAGGATAATGTTATTTTTGACGACAAATCTTTTACCGCACCAAATCAAACGGTACAGATTGATCAGCAAATAACATTCTGTCAATCATTGAATATGTCCACTGTTACTCAGTCAGTGGAGGTAAAAGGTGCTGTATCTAGTGTAATGAATATTTTTGGCGATTTAAAATTCAATGATAAAATAAATTTTTCTTTTTTAGGGGAGGTGAATTTTTCGGCAGCTTTACCGAATGCTCAAATTCAAATGGCCGGAAATTCCTTTCATAGTATCGTCCGCTTCAAAGATAATACAGGTTCTTTTCAACTGAAAGGAGATTTACTTGTGGATAGTCTTCTAATATTTGAGGGGGGTGTTTTTGCTTCAAAGGGCTTTAATATATTGACTAAATATTTGGAATTGTATTTAAATAGCAGTAAGACAAATATTAATTTCGACAGCAGTACGCTCACTATTGGAGGTAATGCATTTTATTTGCCTTACAATAACAATATTGAAATACCTTCTGCTGTAATTAATTACACTGCGGGTAAATTCTCAGGTCAAAATACATCGATGATGCTAAGTTCTGTGAATGCACTTTTTCAGATAAAAGGTATTGGTGGTTTACAGTGGGGAAAGCTTGCACATACATCAGGGACGGGTAAAGCGAGAATTCAGGTAGATAGTATTTCTCTTCAGTATTATTCGCTGAGTAGTGAAACTTTTACTACCGGAACCATCAATATGGACACGCTGTCATTGGCAAAAGGTAAAACCTACAGGTTTCAGGAGGGAAGGAATTTTAAACTCAAATTTTTAATTGCAAAGGGAGATTGTGCCAATCCAATCCAAATATTAAGTGGTTCGGGTGGGATTAGAACCAATTTTATAGCAAATGTAGGTACATTAACAGGAGAGTATTTGAGTATCAGAGATGTTTCAGCCACAGGTGGTGCTACTTTCAATGCAAATAATAGCTCCGATTTGGGGAATAATACCGGATGGACTATCACCCCTAAGGTAAATAATAAATTATATTGGGTAGGTGGCTCTGGCGATTGGTTTGACCCGATGCATTGGGCATCCACATCGGGCGGTGTCGCAGGTAGTTGCGTGCCCACAGCAGGAGACGATGTTTTTTTTGATGCCAATAGTTTTCCCGCCGCAGGAGGAACAGTTAATCTAAATATTGACAACGCCTATTGTCGCTCCATGGATTGGACAGGTGCAAAGGGTAATCCCTCCTTTGTAGGTAAATCAGACCAATTTATCCATATTTTCGGTTACTTGAAACTGATCAATGCCATGTCATGGGCATTTTTAGGAGATGTATTTTTTGAAAGTAACACGACTGGAAATAGTATCACCATGGCATCTCAAAAATTTAAAAAAGACCTGTATTTTAATGGGGTAGGTAGTTGGATTTTAGAAGACGATATGGAGGTGGCTCTCGATCTTCACCTTATCAAAGGGGGCTTAAATACAAATAGTAAATTCTTAACTATTCAAAATTTTAGAAGCCAACGTTGGGATGACGCGGGGAACATAAGATCCCTAACTTTAGGTAATTCAATTGTGACGGTCAGACCAAATCTTACCCTTTGGTCCGAGTGGAATATGCAAACGAATAATTTTACCCTAAATGCTGGCGGGTCAACAATCATCTTCATAAGTTTTGGCAGTATGAATCTTTGGGGAAATACTCCTTTAAAGTTTAATCAAGTCCAACAATATGGCTCATTTAGTATCAATACAGGTCTTTCAAATAATTTTAAACACGAATTCAATCTTTTCGTAAGCATTAATAACTTGAATATTTCTAATGGTATTAGGTTCATTAAATGGGAGGTGACTGGCGGTTTTCAATACAAAATATACTCAGGTGGTACTATTTATGTGGGAGAACTTATACCCTCAAATGCTTGTGATGGGCTTATTTATCTAAGTTCTTTTACTGAAAATCGGACTTCTTTTATTCATTTTGAGAAAGACGTTAACGTAGAAAATTTTATCGTTAAAGATTTACATTCTGTTGGTGCCGGCATTGCCGCTGCTAACAATTCGGTGAATTTGGGGAATAACTTAAAGTGGGTCTTTACTGATAAGGTAGGAAGGACTTTGTATTGGGTTGGTGGCGGGGGTGTTTGGTCAGATAAGGCTCACTGGTCCTTGACCAGTAATGGGCCAGGTGGAGAATGCATTCCAACCCCTCTGGATGATGTGATTTTTGACGCTTTTTCCTTTCCAACGCCAGGGGCCTCGCTGGCTTTTCAAACAGTTTCAGTATATGCTAAAAATTTTACCATTGGAGATGTTAAAAATAATCCTTGGATCAGATCTGAATATTTTGAAAATTTAGAGGTTTATGGAAATTTGGTGCTTGCTCCTAAAGACAAATGTGCGTTTAGTTTACATCGGTTGATTTTTAAAGGAAATCAGACCTCCAATACTGCTCTTTTTGCAGGTCAATTTATAACATTTATTGAAGTGAATGGAGCCGGAAAATGGATCCTTCAGGATTCCTTAAGTTGCTATGCACTTACGCTGAGGAATGGCACTTTAAATGCAAATGGCAAATCTGCTTATTTGCATAATTTTGATAGTTGGGAAAATACTCCAAAAAGATTGGAATTAGGAACCAGCCACTGGTATGTCAGTGGAAATTTTGAAAATTATTCAGAATTCAGCTTATATAGTGATTCTGTCACGGTTATTCCTGGTACCTCTACCATTGAATTTACCAATGGAGGAGATTTTTACGAGCAAAAACCTCATGATTTTCATAAGCTATTATTTTCTTCAGAAACGGGAAATAGCACCGTTCAAACGGAATCAGGCATTTCAAATATTAAAATGCTGGAATTTCTAAGCAACGGAACTATATTAGGTAAGCACAAAATAGATAGTTTATTATTCGCTCCGGGTAAAACGTATCGACTTGACGCGAACAATCCACAGGAAATCACCAGATTTTTTCAGGTTTTTGGTAATAATTGTAATCCTATTGAATTATTGAGTACCCAGACAGGCAAACAATCTCAAGTGATAATGAATTCTGGAGAAATTAAGGGTGACTTTATTCAAATGCGGGATCAGAAAGGAATCGGAACTGTGAAATTTTACGCGGGTGTAAGAAGTGCAAATATTGGCAATAGTAATACCAACTGGATTTTTGATTCTCCGAATTATTATGAAAATGAAGGATTTTTAGGTCCAGATTTGGTTCAATGTACTTCTGATCCTATTGTGTTAGATGCAAGAACCTATAGTCCCGGAGAACGGTATAATTGGTTTAATAACTCGGTTCAACCAACGGTTTCAGTGGATGCCCCTGGCATATATTGGGCAAAAGTTACCTTTGGTAACACCTGTGTTATTATTGATACTGTTAGGGTGCTTGCGGCCGATAAATTTGAAGTGAATTTACCTGGTGATACAACCCTTTGTGTGGGCGATACCTTAAGATTAGACGCAAAATTAGAGGCCATTGGTGTGAGATATGTATGGCAGGATAGCTCTTTGAATAGTTTTTATGTGGTGACAAAACCCGGGAAGTATAAGGTTTCTGTTACCTTATCGGGCTGTACCGTTTCCGATTCCATAGAGGTGAAATTTCAAATACCTCTAAAACTCAACCTTGGAAAAGATACCCTTTTATGCCCAGCTGCTACCTTGACATTAGATGCGTCGCTTCCTGGCGCTACCGCCTATACATGGCAAGATAATACGAACCTTTCGAAATTTATAGCTGATAAATCCGGTCTTTTTTTCGTGGCAGTTAAGGTGGGAGTTTGTCTGATAAAAGACACTATTTCTATTGATTATCAGCCAGTCATTGATTTACAATTTGGAAAAGATACTACGGTTTGTGCCGACGTCACGCTTACGTTGGGTAGTACAACAACTTATGAGAGCTACTTATGGCAAGATGGTAGTAGGAACCAGACTTATCAGGTACGCAGTCCCGGGATTTATTCGTTAACTGTGGTTAAAAACAGATGTACAAAAACGGGTAGTGTAAAAATTAGTCATAAACAAGTTCCAACGTTTAGTTTACCTCCATTATTAAGTTCTTGTGTGGGAAAACCCATTACCATTGGGCAGAGTCCCATATTTCCAACGGCCAAATATCTTTGGACAAATGGCTCAACTACCCCTGAAATAACTGTTTCTACCGATGCAGTTTACGGTTTAGAGATAGATTTGGATGGATGTATTTACAAAGATGAAGTTCAGGTAACCTTCAATCCTTTGCCTGTTTTGAATTTACCCCAGGAAACGCTGGCCTGTCAGGGCGATACCGTAACTTTAAATGTAGCACAGGCGAATACTACTTTTTTTTGGAGCACAGGAGCTCTAACACCCTCCATAAAAGTTTCTAAAAGTGGGTTAACCTGGGTACAGGCGACGAATCAATTTGGTTGTTTAAATATTGATACCACTTTTGTGGTGATTAATCAACGGCCAAGCGTGGCAGCAGGGCCTGATTTGCTGCTTTGTGCCGGTGAAATAGGGATTATAGAGGTTGGTTTTACGCCGGGAAGTACGCTGAAATGGAATAATGGTGACAATAGTGCTAAAATAAGTGTACTTTCAAGCGGCACCTATGTGGTAGAGGCTAACTTAAATGGTTGTCTTAAAACCGATTCCGTGACCGTCACTTTTATAGACGTTCCCAATCAATTTCTAGGTACAGATAAAGAGATTTGTGAAGGAGATCAGGTAAGGCTCGAACCTATGATCCCGTCAGCCTCCTTTACCTGGCAAGACGGATCAACAAATCCCTATTTTATAGTAGATAAAACGGGAATTTATTCGGCCAGAGTAGGGGTTGGTACTTGTCAAAGAACCGACTCTGTGAGCATAGTGGTGAATACATTACCTCGTTTTGAACTTGGATTAGATTCCACTCTTTGCTCTGGTGGTAGCTATCCTGTAAGAATAAACGCTCCTGCAGGCGCTACCTTTAAGTGGAATACGGGGTCAACTACTTCAAATTTGAATATTACTCAAACAGGTACTTATATTGCAACTACCACCTTAAAGGGTTGTATCTGGAAGGATACCATTAATGTTTCGGTGGTTCCAAGAATTCCTGTTTATTTAGGTTTGGATACCACTATTTGCGAAGGCCAGAGAATATTGCTTCGCGCCAATGTGGCTGCCGAAAAATATCAATGGCAGGACGGTTCCGATGGGCAGCAATTTTTAGTGGATGATGAAGGGCTTTACTTCCTTAGGGTTACCTCGGGAAAATGTGTTTTTACAGATTCGGTAAATATTAGCATTAGAAAATGTATCTATTATGAGGTGTACGCCCCCAACGCATTTTCCCCCAATGATGACGGAGTGAATGATGTCTTTAAATTGTTTGTTGATCCTGAGGTAACTATTTTGTCGTTTAAGTTAATTATTCACGATCGTTGGGGAAATTTGATTTTTCAATCTACCGATCCCGAACTTGGGTGGGATGGTTCTCAGAAGGGAAATCGTGCTAATCCGGATACTTATATTTATGCCTATACCATTGAATACGAAGATGAAAACGGCGTGGGAAGGCAAGTTAACGGTGGAACGGTCAATTTATTAAGATAGGTTTTACCTGAAAAATTAAACTATTTATACCTTTTAGCCTTTCTATACTAAACAAATATAGAATGTATTTAAAGGTAGTTATTTTTATTTTAGTGGGTTTTTCCGCTTCCCTATTCGGGCAAAGTAAGTTTTCAGTGAGTGGTTATGTGAAGGATGCCAATACAGGAGAGACTTTAACAGGTGCCTCCGTTTATGTGAAAACAGAGAGTAATTTGGGCGCATCCACCAACAGTTATGGCTTTTATACCCTTCGACTGGCTCCAGGTGATTACACGATTGTTTTCGCCTATTTAGGTTTTGCAGACCAAGAGAAAAAAATTAGTTTAACCAAGGATCTTTCGCTCAGTGTAGATTTAAGTGAGGGCGTAGAAATGAGTGAGGTCGTTATAGAAGCTGAAGCAGCTGATAAAAATGTGTCGGGTACGCAAATGGGTGAAATTATTTTGCCTATTGAAAAAATACAGAAAATTCCCGCTTTAATGGGGGAGGTTGATTTACTTAAAGCTTTGCAGCTACTTCCTGGAGTACAATCAGCCGGGGAAGGAAGCTCTGGTTTTTATGTAAGAGGGGGAGGACCTGACCAGAATCTGGTGCTCTTAGATGAGGCGCTCGTTTATAACTCAGGTCATTTATTTGGTTTTTTCTCGGTATTCAATTCAGATGCAATAAAATCGGCAAATCTTATTAAAGGAGGTATGCCAGCTCAGTACGGAGGTAGATTATCTTCTGTCGTTGATATTCAAATGAAAGAGGGAAATAACAAACATTATCAAGTGGATGGTGGTATTGGCCTGATTGCCTCCCGATTAACATTCCAAGGCCCCATAGTACCTGAAAAAAGTTCATTTATTGTTTCTACCAGAAGAACTTATGCGTTAGATCTTGCGCAACCTGCCATAAAAAGAACAGATTTTGCAGGTACCAATTATTATTTTTACGATTTGAATGCCAAGGCTAATTATACTTTTAGTGAAAAGGACAGAGTCTTTTTTAGCACCTATTTCGGTCGCGATGTATTGAAATTTAGAACGCCTGGACGAGATTTTACCTTCGACCTACCTTATGGAAATGCAACGGGAACCCTCCGCTGGAATCACCTTTTTAATAATAGATTATTTGTAAATACTTCTATCATTTATAACGATTACGATTTTACTTTTAAAGCAGGTATAGATGATTTTAGCCTTAAATTATTTTCGGGTGTAAGAGATTGGAACGGAAAGGTTGACTTCGATTATTTTCCTTCTAACAATCATGCCATAAAATTTGGTGTACAAACTACTTATCACCGGCTTACCCCTAGTATAGCTAATGCACAACAAGGTGATGAGGAATTTACAAATAATAAGGTATCTATACCCGCTTGGGAAACAGGATTTTATTTTTCTGATGATTTTAAAGTAAGCGAAAGAATTAAAATCCAGGCGGGTCTTAGATGGTCAATATTCACTCAAATGGGACCTTATGCGGCGAGTACAGGCGTTAATTATCAAAAAGGGGAGGAGGTAGTGACCTATAATGGCCTGGAGCCTCGTTTAAGCTGGAGGTACTCCATCAACGCTAATAATGCCATTAAAGGGGGGGTAACCGTATCTAATCAATATCTGCATTTAGTGTCGAATTCGTCCAGTACCTTGCCTGCCGACGTTTGGGTGCCGAGTACAGAAAGAATCAAACCCCAAAGAGGGGAACAATATGCCTTAGGTTATTTTAAAAATTTAAAGAAAAATATGTTCGAGTTCTCTGCGGAGATTTATTTTAGAACCCTAAGAAATCAATTGGATTATGGCGAGAGTTATGTCCAAAGTCCTGCCGACGATTTAGAGCAACAGTTTATTTCTGGAAGTGGACGGGCTTATGGCGCTGAATTGTTAATAAGAAAAAATGAAGGAAAATTAACCGGATGGATTGGATATACGAGAGCCAGGAC
>JBMLQR010000380.1:0-1442 GCA_049241465.1 Saprospiraceae bacterium
CTTAGTGAAGGACCTTTACCTGGCCCAAACGCCATCTATCATTTCAATATCTATGCCCTTGCAAAACAATTAGGTGTAAAAATAATGATATCAGGTCAAGGCGCTGATGAACTGTTTCTTGGATATCCTGGTTTTTTAACATCCTACTGGAAAGATTTATATATAAATAAAAAATATACAAACCTGTTATCCGAGGTAATTCATACTGCTCTAACAAGAACAGATTTATATAAACCACTCCTTCAGTTTCTCAAAAATAAAAAGCCCGGGCGAATAGACAAAGAAAAGATTTCTCTTTCTGACCTTAGAGATAATAACTTAATAAAGAGTAATTTACCCTACCTGCTTCATGCAGAAGACAGGCATAGTCTGGCGAATAATATAGAAGCAAGAGTTCCCTTTTTAGACAGTCAGTTTCTTGCCTTTGCCAGAAAATTACCCACAAGTTATTCTATTAATCAAGGAAAGCAAAAATGGATTTTAAGAGCCATTGGAGAAGATTTTTTGCCGGAAAGTATCTTGAATAATTATTCTAAAAAGGGATTTCCGACTAAAATGCCGGAACCAAATCAGCGTGAAAAAAGGGCCTTTTTGTCAGATTTAAAGGAATTTATCTTCCTGGATAGCCATTTTTTCCTTCCAACGCGCGAACCTATTCAGCTTTTCCATCAATATCCAGCTTTGGCATGGAGAATAAACTCTCTTCAAAAGTGGCTAAAAATTTATAACATTCAGGCTACCTGATAAAAAGAAAAACAGTGCTTTTCAAACAAAAAACGGTTTCATTTCTGCGAAGAATAATTTCTGGAAAATTAAGGTATCACCCCATTATAGACTGGATACACCTAAAGGTTCATCCGAGTTTAAACAGTTATTTGAAACGGGAAGAACAAGTCTTTAAGCAAGCGTGGAAATATTACAGCGACCAACCACCCACCCTTGTCTATGATATTGGTGCTAATGAAGGCTTTACTACCCAATATTTTCTCAACATGAAGGCAAAGCGCATCATTGCTGTAGAACCAGACCCAGAAGCATTTAAAATACTTAGATTTCGGTTTGCAAAAAGCAAAAAAGTAGATCTTATTCAGGTGGCATTAGGGGATAAAACAGGTCCATTTCCCTTTTACCAGATTAGCCCCCATTCTGGCTACAATACCTTTGTGTGCGACTGGTACCATAAACATGTATTGACTGATTCTAAAATTCTGGAGGCAAATATGGTTCCCATAACGGACATTTTTCAACAACATGGTCTTCCAGATTTAATTAAAATTGATGTTGAAGGTATGGAATGGGAGATTATAAAATCGATAGATCAGGACATACCCTTCCTTTGCTTTGAAGCAAACCTCCCTTTATTTGCTTCAAATACCCAGTTCATTTTGCAGCATTTAAAAGCATTATTACCCCATCACCTGCTACTTTGCTCCTCAAACAAT
>JBMLQR010000381.1:0-4760 GCA_049241465.1 Saprospiraceae bacterium
CGCCAATAAAGTTGACACGCGTTTAAAAAGCAGAAATTTATAGGTTTATTTTAAGAGGTTGTCTAAAAAGACAGCCTCTTTTTTTTTTTTTTTTAAATCGAAAACCAAATCAAAATAATCAATGACTTTATAATTTTTTGATTGTAGTAATACTTTTATACTTCTTAAAGATTATCTTTATTACATTATACTATACCTTTAAAAAATTAACTATGGTAAAAATTCACATTAAAAAAATTAAATGGATGAATGAAAATATCAAAAAACCTTGCCTTTTATTAGGGTTATGGTTGATGACTTTTTCTACCCTTCCATTGTCAGCTGCTAATTTTATAAATGAAATAGCAGCTGTAACTCTTAACGGAGAGGTTACCGATGGATCAGGGGAACCTGTCATTGGAGCTACCGTTCAGCTTAAAGGGACCGATATTGGTGCGGCTACAGATGAAAATGGAAAATTTACCTTATCAGTGCCTGATTTAAACGGAACATTAGTTATCTCTTACATTGGATACAAAATTCAACAAATTGAGATTGGTGGAAGAAATTTTGTAAAAGTAATTTTGGAGGAAGATTCAGAATTACTCAGCGAGGTAGTGGTTATCGGCTATGGAGAAGTAAAAAAAAGTGACCTTACCGGCGCTGTATCATCCATTAAAACAACCCAGTTAGAAAATGAAAATCCTCGTACCATTCAAGACATGCTCAGAGGAAATGCAGCGGGACTTGATGTAAGTTTAAATTCTTCTGCAAAGGGAGGAGGTGATTTCTTAGTGCGTGGTAGGGCATCGTTAAATGCTTCAAATTCACCGCTGATTGTGGTAGATGGTGTCATTTACCCGGGTCAGTTAAGCGATATCAATCCAAATGATATCGCTTCAGTAGATATTTTGAAAGATGCAAGTTCTGCCGCAGTATTTGGTGCCAGATCTGCCAATGGGGTAATAATTTTGACTACAAAAAAAGGTAAAGCGGGAAAACCTCAGATAAACTTTAATGTAAATTTCGGTAAAAATAATATTGGAAGAAATTTACCTCTATTGACTCCTGACGAGTTTATTGACTGGAGGAGCGATGTTTTATGGAGTATGGTAGGTCATGACCCAGCCAGGGAATTCCAGTTTACCAATCCAACAAAATTACCGTCAAACATCAGCTTACAACAATGGATTGCTTTAGGTGGTGGTTCTGGGGATCCGACGGATATATGGTTAAACAGGCTACGATTATTTCCCGTGGAAATTGCAAATTACAAAGCAGGTAGATCAACAGATTGGGAAAGGGAACTTTATAATTTCAATTCCCTTCAACAAGATCATACCGCCAGTATTTCAGGAAGCACAGAAAATACTAAATACTACATGTCCATTGGATATTTAAATAATCAGGGCTTAACCAAAGGAGATTATTTCAGTACTTTTAGAGCAAGGATGAATCTTGAAACCAAGGTGGCCAGTTATTTGACCTTTGGAATGAATCTGCAATTTGCAGATAGAGATGAAAGCACTATTCCCATTGACTTAGGAAATATGATTCGTACGACGCCATTTGGTCAGGTCTTTTTAGAAGATGGGGTTACTTATCGCCAAAGTACAAATGATGATGTGGGTAATAATGCAAATCCATATATTGATCAGGCATTTACGGATAGATTGAGGAAATTTACTAATATGTTCAGCTCTATCTTTGTGAAAGGTGATTTGGGATTAGGTTTTTCCTACCAGATTAACTACACTCCACGATATGAATTTTATAATTATTTTAATCATATTTCTTCATCAAGACCGGGACTAACCAATAGAAATGGTATTAGCTACCGGGAAAACGAAACCACTTTCCAGTGGCAGTTGGATAATCTATTGAAATGGAATAAAACGATTGGAAAGCATAATATTGATGTCACCTTCCTTGCGAATGCGGAGAAATATCAAATTTGGAATTCGCAAATAAATGCTGAAAATTACTCCCCAAGTGATAATCTGGGATATCATAACATTGCAGCGGCTACTTTATTTCCGAGCATAACCAGTAACGATCAATATCAAACAGGTGATGCTTTAATGGGAAGATTAAATTATAATTATGATTCCAAATATTATCTAACAGCAACTTTAAGAAGAGACGGATTTTCAGCGTTTGGTCAGGGAAATCCCAGGGCATCTTTTCCTTCTGTAGCCCTGGGATGGGTTATATCAGAGGAAAAATTCATGTCCGGACTTTCTAACTTTATTGATTATGGTAAACTTAGACTCTCTTACGGTGAGAATGGAAACAGGGAAATTGGTCGATATGCTGCCTTATCCAGGTTAAATTCAAGTGTTTATTCCTATACCACACCAACTGGTGCAACAATTAACGTAGGCGCTATTAGAACGGCCAATATGAGTAATCCAAATCTTCAATGGGAAAGAAATAACTCAATAAATGTTGGATTCGATTTTGGCATTAAGGGAAGCAAAATAACTGGTTCTCTTGACTATTATGAAAGGACAACGACCGATTTACTTATGAACAGGTCATTGCCCAATATTACTGGCTTCTCAAGTGTTATTGCCAATTTAGGGCAGGTAGCTAATAATGGAGTGGAGTTAACCTTAAATACAGAGAATTATAAAACAAATAATTTTTCCTGGCGTACTTCCTTATCTGCATGGACAAACGATAATAAAATATTGAAATTATACGGACCAGTGCCAGTGACTGATGCAAATGGAAATACAACTTTGGTAGATCAGGATGACCAGGCTAATGGTTGGTTCATTGGTAAGCCAATCAACCAGATTTGGGATTATAAAGTATTAGGTGTTTGGCAACTGGAAGAAAGGGATTTGGCTAAATCTTATGGTTTCACCCCTGGTGACTTTAAATTGGAAGATCTAAACGGCGACGGTAAATATACCCTGGAGGACAGACAATTTCTCGGACATCAAAATCCATTGCTTTCTTTCAATTTGAGAAATGAATTCAGAATCTTAAAGAATTTAGATTTTTCTTTTGCCTTATATGCAAGGCTAGGACAATATACCCAATTTAATGAGGCTAAAAACGTAGATCTATTCTATGATAGATCGCAATTTTATAAGAGACCTTACTGGACACCAACTAACCCTATCAATGATTATGCAAAAATGATGTCTGCTGCAGGAGGTTCTGTTGCTTATAGTGTTTGGAGAAAATCGTCTTTTGTTAGATTGAACAATATAAGCCTTGCTTATAGTTTACCGGAATCAGTGCTACGAAAACTTAAATTTTCAGCACTTAAGGTGTATATAAACCAGCAGAATGCGGCAGTATTTACGCAATGGGAGTATTTTGACCCGGAAAATAAAGGACTTACTCCATCCACAACTACGTTGGGTTTAAATGTAACCTTCTAACATTGCTTATTTTAAAACATCAAGGAAGTATTTTATGAAAAAAAATATAGTTATACATAAATTGTTGATTATTGGGACAATAGTCCTGCTAGCCAACACAAGTTGTAAAGAAAGTTGGTTAGATCCACAGCCCCTTTCTTTTTTTACGCCGGAAAATACGTTGGTCTCAGAGTCTGGTTTTAATTCTGCCTTAGCCTCTTGTGCCAGTAATATTCGCGATGAATATTACGGAGATGGATCTCCAATCATCACGGAGTGTATTTTTTCAGAAGTTGCTGTGGAAGGTACAACAGATAAATTCGGGCCCGCAGTTAATCTTAACGTCCTAATTACGCCCGATGCAAATCTGAATAGTCCGGATTTTAACAGGATTGGGTGGTATTGGGAAAGAGGATGGTTAGGTATTCGCCTGGCAAATACCATTATTGACAGATTGCCTGCCGCAGTGGGTATGAAAGATGCCACCAAAGATGTAATATTAGGAAAGGCATATTTCTACAGAGCTTACCATTATTATAGGTTAGTTCACCAGTTTGGTGATATTCCTACCTCCTTTAAAGAACTTGCTGAACCAAAACTCGATTTCCAAACGGTAAAAAGAGAGGTGATTTTACAAAAGATTAAAGCTGATTTAGATTTTGCAGTTAAGGTAGTTCCTTTCGTTGGAAACAAGGGAGATGTAAATAGAGGAGCTATCGGCCATCTTTTGACGAAGGTTAACCTTGCTTTAGGCTTATACGATGAGGCCATTGCTTCAGCTGATTTGGTGATTAATTCAGGTACCTTTAAATTGATGACCGCACGCTTTGGTGCCGATGCGGGTAACCCAGCAAGAAATGTTATCTGGGACCTTCACAGACCGGTTAATAAATTTCTGCCGAATAATACAGAAGTATTATTCTCCTCAACAGATAGATTTGGTTTAACCAGTGCGACAACTACCGGCACAACATCTATGCGTCAGGCTGTTCCTTTTTATACAAGTCCTAATATATTAACTCCAGATGGCAGGCAGGGTATGAATCCTAACGTAGTTGAAATAGACTTAGGAACCAGATATGGAAGAGGAATTGGTCGTTGTAGAGGCACAACTTACAGTACTTTGACTATCTGGGATGATGAAAAGGATTTGAGACATGATGTCAAATCTGGGAACTGGATGAATATGGAACAGTTGGTTTATAATAATCCATCTATTAAAACTACCTCTCCTTTTTATGGTAAACCATTGCAATTAAGAGATGCTACAGGTAAATTGCTCATCTCTGGAGGTGATACCATAAGGAATTGGTTCAGCTGGCCGCATTATAAGCTGTATATTGAAGACGCCATTCGTATTCCTTTTCAAGGAGGTAACTCAGATTGGTATATTTTCAGATTGGC
>JBMLQR010000381.1:4860-5930 GCA_049241465.1 Saprospiraceae bacterium
AGAATTATGGATAAGAATGTTTTTTATAAGAATAATATTAAAAATGTTCGGGGTGATGCCTATACCATAAGTCCATATCACGTCCTTTGGCCGATTCCAAGGAATGCTATTTTAGCAAATAGCCTTAATCAGCTGAATCAAAATATTGGTTATGCAGGAAGTGAAAAAAATAAACCGGCATTAGATAAAATTCCAGAATAAAATTTTCTTAACTTGTAAGCATTCGAAAAATTGCAAAACCAATTTTAAATGAAAAGAAGAGATTTTATAGGAAAATCTATTGTGGGTGTAGTAGGTGCCATCGCGGTACCTACTATTGTTCCTTCCAGCGTTTTTGGAAAAAATGCCCCAAGCAATAAAATCAATGTGGGACAGATTGGTTGTGGTCGGATTGCCCGAGATCATGACCTCCCAGGTACGATGCAACACGAAATTGCCCGTTTAGTGGCAGTTTGTGATTTAGATAAAAATCGCCTCATCGATGGTAAAAAATTGGTGGAAGCCTATTATACCAAAAAAACAGGGAATGCTAATTATGTCGATGTTAAAATGTATGATGATTATCATGATATGTTGAATAACAAAGATATTGATGCAGTCATTATCAGTACCCCTGACCATTGGCATTCTCAACCTGCTCTCGAAGCTGCATTGGCTGGAAAAGATGTTTATCTTCAAAAACCTACTTCTTTAACGATCGCCGAAGGTCGTTTATTAAGTGATGTTGTTAAAAAGAAGGGGATTATATTACAAGTTGGTACTCAACAAAGATCTTCGCCTCAGTTTAGAATTGCTGCCGAATTAGTTAGAAATGGTCGGATTGGCAAACTTCATACCGTAAAAATAGGCCTGCCAGGTGACCCTTCAGGTCCTCCCGCTCCGGCAATGCCTGTTCCAGCCGGCTTTAATTATGATATGTGGCTGGGTTCTACCCCAGAAGTGCCTTACACGGAAATTGGTGTACATCCCCAAAAGGGCTATGATCGTCCAGGCTGGCTTCGATTGGAGCAGTATGGTGCAGGTATGATTACCGGTTGGGGTCAACACCACTTTGACTCCGCTGCATGGGG
>JBMLQR010000381.1:6030-11899 GCA_049241465.1 Saprospiraceae bacterium
CTGACCTCCGTAATTGGTGCAAATGAAATTCACCTGTATAAAAGCGATGAACAACATGGTAATTGGTTAGATTGCATTCAGAGCAGAAAAGAACCAATTTCACCTGTGGAAATTGGTCATAGAACTTGTTCTGTTTGTTTAGTAAGCCATATTGCAATGAAGTTACCCAGAAAGTTAAATTGGGATCCGAAAGCAGAAAAATTTGTAAAAGATGATGAGGCTAATGCTATGCTCAGTCGTTCACAACGCAAACCTTATGGTACGACTAACGTGAAAATTTCTTAATATTTTTTATGGAAAAACAACCAAATAGGCGACGTGATTTCTTAAAGGAATCCGTCGCCTCTGCGGCTGGTCTCTTAGTACTCCCAGCGCTTCCTTCTTTCTCTTTCGGGGCAATAAATACCGAAGTAGTTCAACCCTTACCAGTTAATCCTTATCTGGCTCCCAGAATTAAATTTGCGGTCATTGGTATGAATCATGGTCATATTTATGGTCAAACAGATGCTGTTATTCGTGGGGGAGGTGAATTGGTTGCCTGTTTTGCAAAAGAAGCTGATTTATTAGCCGAGTTTTCCAAACGGTATCCACAAGCTAAAGTGGCTAACAGTGAAGCGGCTATTTTAGATGATCCCTCTATTCAGTTAGTTTTAAGTTCCATTACTCCCGTTGAAAGAGCTCCCTTAGGCATCCGTGTGATGAAAAGTGGGAAAGATTATATGGCCGATAAGCCCGGAATTACCACCCTTTCGCAATTAGCTCAGGTAAAAAAAGTACAGAAAGATACAGGTAGAATTTATTCTATCATGTATGGCGAACGGTTTGAAAATAGGGCAACAGTTAAAGCCGGTGAACTCATTCAAGCTGGCGCCATCGGTAAGGTAATTCAAACCATAGGTCTGGGCCCTCATAGAATGAACGTAAAGTCAAGACCTCCCTGGTTTTTTGACAAACAATATTTTGGAGGCATAATTTGTGATATTGCCTCCCATCAATTTGATCAATTTCTCTTTTTTACTGGCTCAACCAAAGCAGATATTATCGCTGCACAAGTCGGGAATACGCATTTTTCTCAGTATCCTCAATTTGAAGATTTCGGTGATGTGATGGTGAGAGGTAATAAAGGTATGGGTTATATAAGAGTCGATTGGTTTACTCCCGATGGTCTGAAATCATGGGGAGATGGCAGGTTAACTATCCTCGGAACCGATGGATTCATTGAAATAAGGAAAAATATAGATCCTGCGGGTCGCTCCGGAGGAAATCATCTTTTTCTCACAGATAATAAGGAAACGAGATACTTTGATTGCAAAGATCAAGATTTACCTTATGGAAGACAATTAGTGGACGATGTTCTGAATAGAACGGAAACGGCAATGTCTCAGCATCACTGTTTTCTGGCAACGGAACTTGCTCTTAAAGCGCAAAATACAGCAGAGAACGTTACTTTTGAAACCAATTAAAAACCTAATCTAACTTATTGTGAATTATAAAAGTTCTTTTTCATTTCTTTACCTGTTGACTTTTTTTCTGCCAGTATATGGTCAATTAAAAGTTTCTGCCGTTAAGCACAACGAAAAAATTGATATCCTCATAAATAAAAATTTATTTACTTCCTATTTGTTTTCAGAGGAAGAAAAATATCCGTTTTTCTTTCCTGTTAATGGTCCTTCATCGTCCGGCGTAACGTCTATGAGAAACGCCAATTACCCTCATCACAGCTCCCTTTTCTTTGGTTGCGATAGGGTGAATGGTGGTAATTTTTGGCAAGAAGGACTGGAAAGAGGGCAAATTATTTCTTTGCGTGCCGATCTTGTTCCCTCGGGAGATAATAAGGTGGTCATTGAAAATGAATGTATCTGGAGAAGGCCCGGAGCTAATGCGCCTATTAAAGATTTTAGAAAAATTACTATTTCTGCCCCATCCAATGAACTGTATATAATCGATTTTGACATTACCATGGAAATGTTGGAAAATGTGGTCATAGAAAAAACAAATCATTCTCTTTTTAGTGGAAGAATGGATCCTGATCTGGCCGTAATAAATGGTGGCATCATGGTAAATGCTGAAGGGGCACAATCTGAAAAGGGTACTTTTGGCCTCCCTTCACCCTGGATAGATTGCTCGGGAAAAAGAGGAGATAAAATGGAGGGCATGGCCATTTTACAACACCCGTCAAATCCAGGTTACCCTGCTCCCTGGTTTACCCGCGATTATGGCTTTTTTTCACCTACCCCAATGTATTGGCCTAAAGATGAAAAACTGGGTTCGGTGTATAGTAAAGGGAATAAATTAACGCTCCGTTATCGAGTGATTATTCATTCTGGGAACCACGAAACCTCAAATATTGCCAAACATTTTGAGGCTTATAAAAGTGAATAATATCCTTCTCGGGTAATAATATTTTTATGTATAAAATTCTTCTTGCGCTCGCCGCCTTTTCATCTCTTTTTGGTTCCATAAACGGGCAGGTAAAAAAGCCCAATATCATTATCATAAATCTGGACGATTTGGGTGTCGGAGATGTGAGCGCTTATAAAAAAGGGTCGCTCAATACGCCAAATATTGATTTTTTAGCCAATAATGGGGTTCGTTTTAATAAAGGGTATGCTACTTCGGCTACTTGTACCCCCAGTAGATATGCCTTGCTTACAGGATTATATCCATGGAAAAATAGTCAGGCTAAAATATTGCCTGGTGACGCTCCCCTGATTATCGATACCTCACTGACGACCTTACCGAAGGTTTTAAAAAGGGCAAATTATACCACAGCAGTCGTTGGGAAATGGCATTTAGGTCTGGGTAATGGTGTGATTGACTGGAATAAAAAGATATCGTTTTCTCCTTCTGATGTAGGCTTTGATTATTCATTTATCATGGCCGCTACCACAGACAGAGTACCAACCGTATATATTGAAAATAATAAGGTAGTGGGCTTAGAAGAAAAAGACCCATTATTTGTTAGTTATCAGCAAAATTTTGACAATGAGCCAACGGCCATTACTCACCCTGAGTTAATGACCAAAATGAAGTGGCATCATGGGCATAATCAAAGTGTTCATAATGGTATTCCAAGAATTGGGTTCATGAAAGGTGGCAAAAATGCCTTATGGATAGACGAGGATATGAACGATATTTTTCTTCAAAAAGGGCTCGAATTTATCCAATCTTCACAGGATAAGCCATTTTTCTTATATTTTGCCCTTCACCAGCCCCATGTTCCACGCGTTCCTCATCCCCGGTTTGTTGGCACCTCTGGAATGGGACCAAGGGGAGATGCGATTCTCGAAGCGGACTGGTGTGTAGGTGAATTATTTAAGAAATTGAAGGAACTAAAGATGTTGGAAAATACCCTTATTGTTTTTACAAGCGATAATGGGCCTGTTTTAAATGACGGTTACTATGACGACGCGGTTGAAAAAATTGGAAAGCATACCCCATTTGCCGATTTGAGAGGTGGAAAATATAGCCTCTATGAAGCGGGAACCCGCGTGCCTTTCATTACCTATTGGAAGGGTGTGATAAAACCGGGCGTTTCAAATGCCATGGTTTGTCAACTCGACTTTACGGCCTCGTTTGCTCACTTGCTCGGTCTTACACTACCTGCAGGAGATGGAGAAAATCAACTGAATGCCTTGTTGGGAAAAAGTAAAAAGGGTCGTAGGGATCTCATGATTGAAGCAACGGGAAGATTAGCTTATAAATATGACGATTATGTCTATATCCCGCCTTACAAGGGTAGCTCAATCGTTGAAACGGTACAAATAGAAAATGGAAATGCGCCGGAAGATCAGTTGTTTAATGTAAAAAAGGATATTGGCCAAAGGGTGAATTTGGCGAAAAATATGGAAAGTAAGTTGGCCTTTATGAAATCTAAGATGGACTTACTAAAAAATTAGTCACCTCTTTTTTATCTTGTTAAAAAATTATTAAAATGACAGCAATTAAAAATAGTGTATGTGTTATTACAGGAGGTGGTTCGGGAATAGGACGCGCACTGGCCATTGAATTAGTAGGTAAAGGGGCGAAAGTGGTAATAGGTGATATTGTCCCCGAAGAACTGCAGGAAACGGTGCAATTGGCTGGCTCAAATATTTATGCGTATGAATTAGATGTTAGTAAAATGGATTCAATCCATGCCTTTAAGGAAAATGTACTTCGGGAATTTCCTGATTCTCCCCTCATTTTATTTAATAACGCCGGGGTAAATTTAGCTTCCGGCTATTTTATGGAAACACCTCTTGAAGATTTTGAATGGTTGATAAATATTAATCTTTGGGGCGTGATAAAAATGACCCATGCTTTTTTACCCCATATCTATCAAAGAAAAGATGGGCATATTATCAATATTTCAAGTATGTTAGGGTATGCAGCTACCCCTCGTTCTTCAGCATATTGTACCTCGAAGTTTGCCGTTAAGGGTTTTACCGATGCGTTGAAAGTAGAACTATTGAATTCAGGAATTGGAGTAAGTTCTGTTCATCCGGGAGGTATAAAAACCAATATTATCCGTAAATCTAAATTATCTGATCATTTGGATGAAAAACAAACCTGGAATTTATTGAACAAAATAGAAAAGAAATCGCTTATCATGCCGGCTAAACGAGCTGCGGAAATTATAATTGATGGCGTTGAAAGGAATAAATCAAGAATTCTTATAGGTAAAGATGCTAAAGCCGTAGATTGGCTGGTAAGAATATTTCCGGATACCTATTTCAAACTTCTTGAAAATTTATTGAAAAAAATATAAATCGTTAAATTATGGGACTTTTAATATACGGGGCAAATGGCTACACAGGTAGGATTATGGTTGAGGATGCTCATACCTTTGGGCTAAAACCTGTCCTTGGAGGTCGATCGAAAGAAGCTATAAAGGAACTGGCGGACAAAAAGGGGTTGGATTACGTGATATTTGACCTTAATAATGCTGCTGAAACAGAAAAAGCGCTACAAAATATCAATGTTGTCATCCATTGTGCAGGCCCTTTCAGATTTACCGCCCGGCAGATGATGGAGGCTTGTTTGAAAACAAATACACACTATCTGGATATTACGGGGGAGATTAATGTTTTTGAACTTGGCGCCAGTCTAAATCAAAGAGCTATAGAAAGAGGTATTCTATTGATGCCCGGCGTGGGTTTCGATGTGGTGCCAACAGATTGCCTTGCTTCGTTTTTAAAACATCAACTACCCTCGGCTACTTCCTTGAAACTGGCATTTGCTGGCCTCGGTGGTGGTATGTCGAAAGGAACAACTCTAACTATGGTTGAAGGAATGGGAGAGGGAAGTAAAGTGAGGGAAAATGGTAAAATTGTTTCCGTTCCCCTCGGTTTTAAATCTATGGAGCTTCAACATAATGGGAAAAATCTGTTTTTTATGACCATTCCCTGGGGTGATGTCTCCACCGCTTATTATACTACGGGTATTCCAAATATTGAAACATATACAACCGTTTCAAGAAAAAGATACAGTAAGCTGGGTTGGATGAATGCTTTTAGCTGGTTGTTAAAACTTGATTTTATTAAGGAATTTGCCCGCAAAAAAGTTAAGCAAGGACCTGCTGGTCCTACTGATGAAGCGAGGCAAAATTCAAGAACCTATATTTGGGGTGAGGTTAGTGATGCAGAGGGTAAAAAGGTTCAAGCTTATTATACGACGCCAAATGGATATACTGTTACCTCTCTAACGGCTTTGCTCATAGCAAAAAAGGTATTGGAGGGCAATTTTAAGACTGGTTTCCATACGCCAGCTGGCTTATATACCGAATATCTGATTGACGAAGTGGCTGATGTTACTCCATTTACTATTATTTCCTAAGGAGAAATATTTAGATTCAATACGTTATAACTGACTCATAATCTAATATTAA
>JBMLQR010000382.1:0-1642 GCA_049241465.1 Saprospiraceae bacterium
CCTGTGCTGATAATGCCCAAGTCGCGGCAATAACGGATAGCATCATCTGCTCCATCAAAAGCGGGGGAATCACCAGTGATGATACTCATAATAATAGGTCGAACCCGGAGATCATCTATCTTGTCCGCTAAGCTATCCAGATGGGTTTGACGCTGTTCAATGAGCCGCTCCTTCGCCAGTTCAATCATGTCTAAGGTAATCTCAAGAGTATAATCATTCTTTAAAATTTTCCTTACCACCTCATTGGCTAGCGCGTTCGTCAACCAGGGCTGTCCACCCGAATAGGCGTATAACTTTTCTAATACCTCTTCAGAAAAAATCTGACCAGTATCCAAGGTATGTTGGTCCAACAATCCACGCACTTCTTCTTTCGAAAATGCAGGTAGGAAAAAAGATTCTGCTTTTATGTTAAAAGGAGAACCTGAACCTATTGACGGATTATCTGCTCTGGCCCGCATTCGAAAATCACGGATATCTCGCAGGCCTACCAGGGCAATAGATTGAGGGAAATGTTTGGGCCGGGTTTGAAAACCATCCCTTAATTGACGTAAAGTAGAAATAAGCACGTCGTCATAGAGTGCGTCCACCTCATCTAATAGTAAAACTAATGGTTTATCTAGTGAATCGCACCAATCGGTTATGTAATCTCCCATCATGGATGGACCAGAAATATATTTTGCAATATCTGGAGGCAGATTTTCTGTTCCAAGGAAGAACTTCGACATTTTAGCTAATGCCTTGATAAAATTAATATTCGCCGATTCCACCGATATACTGGTATAACCTGCAGATTCCAAAGAACATACCACAGCAACATAGTTCCCTTCCTTATTTAAACGATGAGCCAAAGCATGTAAAAAAGTGGTTTTACCTGTTTGCCGGGGGGCATGAATGAGAAAATATTGCTTTGAATCTATCAAATCCAATATATTATCATACATATTCCGAAACGGATCTACCATATAATGGTCTTCCGCATTACATAACCCCGTGGTATTAAATAATCTTTTCATTTTTTAAAGATACGCCTTTTTGGTGTGGGGTGTGCAATCAAGTTGAGGCGATGGTTAGAGATTGAGTGCGCGGCAGCCAGTTGTTTGAATCAGGATTTTCAGGATTTATAGGATTAACTATAACGTCTCCGGTTTGGGTGGGAAGGTTATTATTAAATGTTGCTTTTAGTAACTGCCTTTCGCCGATGCGTAACGCATCGGCGAAAAGAAGGGTATTAATTAATCCTCTACAAATGCCCCTTATACCTAAACCGTATACGTCCTCCATCATCCGTGAAATCCCGTAATCCTTAAAATCCGTGATTCAAAATTAATTAATTGAAACTGGCAAAGTGTTTTATGGCTACCCGAAAAGACCAATTATGATGCCTCTTCGGGTATTTCTATTTTAACAACCCTTGTTGTATGGTTATTTACAAATAGGTAACAATATATCTCGCCTACATCATAAATGATTAACTAGCTGCTAAAATAATAGCGCCGCACACCCGCAAGCCTTGCCCACGAAATATGTCAAATGTTCAATCCTTGAGGCAACGGACGGATTGACCAAAAGATTTACTATGGTAGGACCTGTACACACCGCCAATGGAGTTGGTCAGGTTGCGGAACCAGGCGACGGTTGTGCC
>JBMLQR010000383.1:0-1262 GCA_049241465.1 Saprospiraceae bacterium
TAATTATGATTATCAATAACGTTGTCATCAATTTTCAGATGCCCATTTGTAGGATTCAATAATCCCATAATCACATCTAACAAGGTACTCTTACCACAACCCGTAGTTCCGACGAAGCCATAACGTTTCCCTTTTTCAAGAGTTAGATTTAAATCTTTTAAAACAAGAGCACCATCCTGGTTATATTTAAAACTGAGATTTTCCAATTTTATGGATTTCTCAAAAGTTATAGGTGGAGGATTCACCCTATGAGCATGTTCTGGAAAGGGTTGTTCCAAAAATTCCAAGCCATCCACAACAGAATCTTGACCTGACCGAAGTGTGGTCCAGTTAAAATAGAAGGTTTGTAATGCAGGCAATAATCTTTGAGCCCCTAAAGCTAAGGCTGCGAGGGTAGGTATAGCTGAAACAAAACCATCTCCCTTTAATACCAATTGATAGGCTATGACGCAAATAAAAAAAATACCCAAAAATTCAACAATCAACCTGGGACTATTTCCAACAATCTGAGTATTCGCCAATGAATTATTATACTTACCTTGTGCTCTATTAAAGATAGAAGCATACGTTTCCTGTGTACCATCTATCAACACATCTCTGATACCTCCTAATCCCTCCTGAAGGGATTTTACCATTTGGACTGATTCTAAACTCAAGCCAACAGAATTAGCTGAAAGCCTCTTTTTTACCAACAATATAATTCCTGCATACAACAGCCCAAAGCCAAAAAAAGTGGACAATGCTATGAAAGGATCTATTAAAAAAAGTGTAAAAATTATAGCCAGTATAGTGACGGTGGATGCTATCAAGTTCATTACTGGCATTATGAAAGCATTCAAAATAGCAATTGATTTATTTGTTATGCCTGAAATTATGTCACTGCTATTTCTTGATACATGAACGATATAAGGTTGATATAAAGTCCTGATATAAATACTATTGCTAAAAGATGCAGATGTTCCATAACCCAATCTATTTTGTGCCCATAAAAGCAATAATCTCAGTGTAATACCAATAAAAATTAAAATACAAAAAGTAACAGTAAAAGGCAATAATAGTTCTTCCTGAGACTTGATGCCCAAAAAGTCTATAAAAAATTGGGCTGAAGGATGAGCAAACACCTTTTCAGGATTCGATAACACGCCTATAAAGGGCAATACTGCCGATATGCTGATGGCTTCCATAAAGGAAGCAATAATCATTAACCCTAATAATAATATAAAGTATATCTTCCTCTGGGAAGTAAGATTTCTCCAAACTCT
>JBMLQR010000384.1:0-16555 GCA_049241465.1 Saprospiraceae bacterium
TGTTAAGTGAGCCCTCTAAACAAAGTTTAGTATTACAAGGTGGCTTAATGTCTTCAACTGAAGTAAGTTCCTTCGAACAAAATCCATTTTTTTCTGACGCTGTTAAGTTGAGAAAATGGGATGATCAAGCCAAAGTAAAAGAATTAACTACGGCGCCAGTTGAAGATTTCGAAAAAAATATTGCCGTATCTCTGCGTTCTTACTTTTTAGAAGATAGCTTATGAGATCGTCGTCGCTAAGACCAGATATACTGTATCGACAGCCCGTCTGGGCGATTTTGGCTGCTTTTGGAACTTATTTTTGTATGTATGGCTTTAGAAAACCTTACACGGCAGCTGATTTTGACGGTTATTTGCTTTGGGGAATTGGCTATAAAACAGTGTTGGTTTCCTCCCAAATCATTGGCTACGCTTTATCTAAATTTATTGGCATTAAAGTAATTTCCGAACTGGGGAACCAAAACAGGACTAAGATTCTTATTGGTTTTATTCTTTTTGCCCAACTTATGTTGGTAGGTTTTGGTCTGGTTCCACCTTCTTTTGGTATCATTTTCTTATTTCTCAATGGCTTACCTTTAGGTATGGTTTACGGGATTGTACAGAGTTATCTGGAGGGAAGGAAGATGACTGAAGCTCTCATTGCAGGTTTATGTATTAGCTTTATTTTAGCAGACGGGTTCACAAAAACAGTTGGAAGCTACTTACTTCAAACGGGAATTTCTCCTTTCTGGATGCCTGGTCTGGCTGGATTTTTGTTTATTATACCCACTATGTTTTTTATCTGGATGCTAACAAAGATTCCTCCTCCGAGCCTGGAAGATGAAGCTCACCGGGTGAAAAGAACGCCTTTGTCTGGTAAGGAAAGGGTTGTTTTATTGAAGCGTTTTGGTTGGGGAATCTTTTTCATTGGTATTGCCTTTTTACTTATCACTTTACTAAGGAGTTTTAGGGCCGATTTTGCCCTGGAAATCTGGCAGGGATTAAATTATAAGGGTATTCCCTCCATTTTTATCTATTCGGAACTGTGGATAGCCCTAGGGATTATTTTATCTCATGCGCTCATCGTTTTAATTAAAAGCAATAAAAAGGCTTTTTTCTTCAGCTTGATATTATGTAACCTGGGTTTTTTACTCATCTTATTGGCCTTGTTCGCACAATGGCGGGGGATGGACGGGTTTTGGTTTATGGTACTTTCAGGCTTAGGGATTTATATACCTTACGTTACTATTCACACCACCGTTTTTGAACGCCTCATTGCCACTTTCAGGCAGGAGGGGAATATTGGATTTTTTATGTACATCGTTGATAGCATGGGCTATATAGGCTATGTATTTTTACTTTTTTCGAAAGAATTTATACCTAAAACATCGGTAATCATATATTTTAAATATTGTCTGATTCTATTTTCAATTTTTGCTATTTTATTTTTGATAATGTCCATTATTTATTTCCGACGAAAATTAATAATTAGTTCACGTAAAGTTGTTGTTTAGTTAGTATTACCCATTCATATTTGCGTCGAAAATTGAGGAGTGTATCATTTAAAAATGAGTACACTCCTCTCTAATTTACTTTAACTAAAAACAAATTTATGCGTTTTTTTACACAAAAGTTTAAAAAAAGCAAAGTATTGTCTGTATTTTTTATGTGCAGCGCTATGTTATTTGCTTTAAATGGTTTTTCTCAAAAGATGGTTCAGGGAATCGTTTACGAGCAAGGAACCGAATCTCCCATTATTGGCGCCAATGTATTGGTAAAGGGATCATCTACAGGAACGGTAACCGATCTGGATGGAAAATTTTCAATTTCTTTGAGTAATGGAGAAAACGCCTTGATTATTTCTTATGTAGGCTTTGCTGAAAAAGAAATAATGGTGGATGGTCAAACAACTATTCTTGTGTATCTGGAAGAAGCCGCTTTAGGTTTGACAGAAGTTACCGTTACCGCTTTAGGTATCACAAAAGAGAAGAAGAGAATTACTACCGCTATTCAAAGTGTTGATGGTTCTCAATTGGTTAAGGCCAGAGAACCTAACAATATTAACGGATTAGTTGGTAAGGTGGCTGGTTTGACCATTGGTGCTTCGCCAGAGCTTTTACGTCGTCCCAATGTTTTATTAAGAGGTAGTTCCGATCTCTTATACGTTGTAGATGGGGTACCTATTAATTCTGATACATGGAATATTAACTCTGATGATATTGAAACTTTTACCGTGCTAAAAGGTGCAACAGCTGCAGCACTTTACGGTTTCCGTGGGCGTAATGGTGCTATCATCATATCTACTAAAAGAGGAACAGGTAAAAAGAAAGGATTTACAGTGGAATTCAACTCTTCAACTATGATGGAAGACGGGTTCAACGCTATTCCTAAAGTTCAGGATTTATATGGCCCTGGTGATCATGGTATTTATGAATTCGTAGATGGTAAAGGTGGAGGAAAAAATGACGGTGATTATGATATTTGGGGACCACCATTGGATGGACGTTTGTTACCTCAATATGATAGCCCAATTGATCCATTAACTGGAAAAAGAATTCCTACTCCTTTTACTGCCAGAGGAACAGATAATCTAACTAGATTTTTACAACCAGGTGTTTTAACAAAAAATAGCTTTGCTGTAGCAAGTACCGGTGAACGTTATGATATGCGTTTTTCAATGGGTCATAACTATCAGCAAGGTATCGTACCTAACACTAATTTGAATATTTTAAATTTTAATGCGACATTAGGTTTTGATTTTACTAAAAAACTTCGTTTTGAGTCTAATATAAACTATAACAGACAGTATTCTGATAATTTTCCAGACGCAAACTACGGTCCAAACTCTATTATTTATAACATCGTTACCTGGGCTGGTGCTGACTGGGACGTTGATGACATGAAGAACTACTGGCAGGAAGGTAAAGAAGGTGTTCAGCAGATTTATGCAGAATATCAGCGTTATAACAATCCTTGGTTCATGTCAAAGGAATGGTTGCGCGGGCATTACAAAAATGATGTGTATGGTTACGGAAGTCTAACCTACTCATTTACTGACAAACTTAAATTGGTTGGTCGTACGTCGATAACTTCTTACGATTTATTGAGGGATGAAAAGTTCCCTTATTCAGCAGGTTCTTACGGACGTGACGAGCGTAAAGGTGATTACAGAGAAGATAGACGTTCATTATTTGAAAATAATACTGACGTACTTTTAACATATAATGAGTCTTTTGGTAAAGTGGGCGTAAATCTATTAGGTGGTGCAAACATTCGTTCATTTTCCTATAGAAGTAACTATGCATCAACCGATTATTTGATCACTCCAGGCGTTTATTCCTTCACCAATTCCTTGAATCCAGCCAGAGTATTCAGTTTTGAGTCTAAGATGGGCGTTGCCAGTGCGTATTATTCGGCTGATATCTCTCTTGGGAATATTTTAAATTTAACACACACTGGTAGAGTAGATAAAATATCAACGTTACCCGTTGGTAATCAGACTTTTTACTATCCTTCTTTAGGTGCAAATAGTATTATTACAGAATTGGTTGATTTAGGACCTATTACGTTCTTAAAATTACGTGGTGCTTATGCCAATGTAAAAGATGGTCTTACCTCTTCTACTGTAGGTACTTCAGCAGCTCCATTTGGTGGTAATCCACTAGGTTATGGGGATACTTATTTCTCCTCTTATGACGGTCCAAATTATAGTAATTCAACGGTTTATAGTACTCAAACGGGTTATAATAACAATCCAGCAGCTTACTATTCAAATACTTTAGGCAATCCAAGTTTACAGAGAAATTCAAGATCTGAAATTGAAATGGGATTTGATTTAGGCATGCTAAAAAATAAGTTGAATGTAGAATTTACTTATTTCAACATATTAGAAGGTCCCAGAACATTTGCCAGACCTATTTCTGAGGCTACAGGTTATACAGGACAGTTGGTAAATGGTATTTCTACGAGAAGAAAGGGATTGGAATTAGTATTAAAAGCTGACCCAAATAAAGGATCTTCCAGTAAGTTCCGTTGGAACCCGGAATTAAACATATCAACATTCAGAGAGAGATGGGCTTCATTTTATAAAGACGACAAAGGGGTTGAGTTAACAGAATTATCTCCATTCCAGCAGATAGGTGAAAGAGTAGATAAATTTTATACTTCAGGTTATTTATTTACACAGGATGGTCAGATTATAAATGACGGTGGCGGAAGACCTATCAGAGTTGCTTCTGTAAATGGTAATGCTCGTAAATTTGTTGGACATTTAGATCCGGATTTTGTTTGGGGTTTAATTAACCGTTTTTCTTACAAGAACTGGTCTGTTTCTTTCCAATTTGATGGAAGACAAGGTGGTGTTATTTCCAACTATGTACAAAGACAAACTTTCAGAGGTGGTCGTCATATTGCAACAGTTCAGGGAGATATGGCCAATGCTCGTTTGGAGGACACCAAAGGAAATCGTACCTGGTTAGGTCAAGGAGTTCAGTTAGCCAATACAGCGTCTATAAAAACGGACATTTATGGGAATATCACTAATTATAGCGAGCTTCAATTCAAGCCAAATGGTACTAAAACATTTTTACAAGACTGGATTAGCCGCTACTACCAAGATGACGAGAATAATTTAATGAGCCGTTCTTTTGCTAAATTAAGAGAGGTAGTTATAACCTATCAGGTGCCAATGAAACCTGGCAGTTTCTTCCAGGATGTTACTTTGTCTTTTGTGGGTCGTAACTTACTTTATTTTGCTGAAAGCAAGGACGTAGATTTAGATCAATATACAGGTCGTCAAGGTTCATCCAGTTTTGAAACGCCTACTACTAAACGCTTTGGATTTAACCTAAACATTAAATTCTAAGACTGTATCATTCCAACTCTAAAATTTTTAAAATGAAAAAGTATATATTTATAACGTTGGCTATTTGCATGTTTGCTTTCAATTCATGTGATTATGCTTCCCTGGATGTCGATCCAAACAGAGCGACTTCAACGCCTCCTTCCCTCATAATGAATGGCGTACTTTTAAATATGCGCACAGGTGCATGGAACTCACCAATGCGTTGGAATCAATATTTTTGTATTAATTACAACTATTATGGTACAAATGAATACTGGTCAGGTTCTGCAGATTTAGACTATACCCGTCTAAAAAATGTACAGAAAATGGAGGAAGAGGCTATTAAAGCAGGTGCCTCAGCAGTTAATCCTTATGCCGCAGTAGGAAAGTTTTTACGCGCTTACCATTTTGTTAATATGACCCAAAAAGTGGGTGATTTACCTTTGTTAGAAAGCTTAAATGGATTGGAGAACACTTCTCCTAAATATGCAACACAAAAGGAAATATACATACAAGTTCTCAAGTGGTTGGAAGAATCAAACAGCGATTTTGCTGCATTAATCCAAAAAGGTGGTCAGAAAGTAGATGGCGATTGGTTCTATGATGGCAATCTTGTGAAGTGGCAAAAATTGGTTAACTCATTCAAATTAAGAGTGTTAATCAGCTTGAGCAAAAAAGAAAACGATGCAGATTTGAAGATTAAGCAGTTATTTGCCGATGTGCTATCGAATCCTACAAAATATCCTGTATTTACGTCTAATGCAGACAATTTACAGTTTATCTCTAAGGCGCCTCTGTATAAATATCCAAAAAATCCGGATAATTATGGTTTTGACGCTCTTCGCGAGAACACTTCAAAATTATATATCGATCTGTTGAAAAAATATCAGGATCCAAGATTGTTTGTAGTGGCGGAACCTACCGAGGCAGCCATAAAAGCAGGTAAATCTCCTTTAGATTTTGAATCATTTAATGGCGCAAGTTCTGGTGAAAGTCTGGATGATATGGCTTTTAACGCTCAAAAGGGTGTTTACTCGTTGATTAACCGCAAGCGTTTTTATGCCACTTACGAGGGAGAACCTCTTGTTCAGGTTGGGTATGCTGAAATGTGTTTGAATATTGCGGAAGGTATAAACAGAGGTTGGGCTTCAGGTGATGCCGAGAGCTTTTACAAAAAAGGTGTTCTTGCTTCTATGGATTTTTACGGCATCAAAACAGGTAACCTTACCGTTTCTTTTGCTAAACCTGGTGCTGTTTTAGGCATTTTTGATAATTTCACTTTGCCTGTAAACACAGATACTTATTTTGCTCTTCCTGTAGTTAAATATGCTGGAAATAGTCAGGCTGGCCTAACGCAAATATTGGAGCAAAAATATTTGGCAATGGCACAGGGAAATGATTTGGAAGCATATTACAATTTCAGAAGAACTAATATTCCAGCTTTTCTAAAAGGTGTGGGTACTGGAAATGGTGGCCAAATCCCATTGAGATTTAGATATCCTAATAACGAACTGACTACCAATGCGGTTAATTTAAATGAAGCATTGACAAGGCAGTTTGCTGGAAAAGATGATGTTTTTGGAAAAATGTGGATGATTCAGTAATAATATTTGACTAGTTAATTTTAAGTTTTGTGATTAATGTGTAGGTGGGTGTGCTCCCCACCTACACTTTTTTATTTTCTTTCCTTTCTAATGCCTATATTGAGCGCTAAACCTACATAATGTCCCGTTTCCTAAGTTTTTGTTTTGTCTGCCTTTGCATTACCATCCACGCACAATCTCAGCCTAATTTTATATTTATTTTGTCCGATGATCAAAGCTGGAATGGAACGTCTGTATTAATGGATCCAAGTCAGGTAGATTCCCGAAGCGATTATTATCAAACGCCCGTATTAGAGGCATTGGCAAAAAAGGGAATGATTTTTAGTCAGGGTTATGCCTCAGCTCCTAAATGTGCTCCAACAAGGATAAGTGTGCTAACAGGAAAATCGACGTCAAGACTTCATTTTACTTTTACAGATAACACGCAAGAAGCTGGAACCAGAGTTTTGGAGGCTAAAACTGAATTAGTGATTCCTGATTCTTTGACGACTATTGCAGAATGGCTTAAAAAACAAGGTCTCAACTATACTACGGCTCATTATGGAAAATGGCATATTCAGGGAAAAGGGCCTGCTTTTCACGGCTTTGACAGGGGCGATGGGGAAACGGGGAACGAAGATGGCAACCATGACGGCTTAATTCAAGCAGATCCCAGGAATATTTTTAGTATCACCGATTCTGCCTGTGTATTTATGTCTGATGCCGTAAAACAAGCAAAGCCTTTTTATGTCCAATTGTCACACCATGCGCCAAGAAGCCCTTATGAAGCTACACAAAAATCGGTGGACGAATGGAAAGACCTATTGAAACATCCGTTGGGTAAGAGACATAAAGATCCTTCTTATGGGGCAATGCTCCAGGATTTAGATGCGGGTATAAATACCTTGTTAAATAAAGTAAAGGAATTAAATATTACGGAAAATACTTATATAATATATTTAGGTGACAATGGTGCCGGAGGGAATAATAGTCCATTGAAAGGTGGAAAATCTTCCACTCAGGAAGGGGGTATTCGAGTGCCTTTTTTCATTTCCGGTCCTGGCATTCCTGCAAATACCTATCAAACGCAACCTGTTATTGCTTATGACCTTTTTCCTACTATCGCGTCATTAGCCACCAATAGCAGTGCTATTTTGCCTCCTTTGTTGGATGGAATTAGTTTGCTACCACTCTTAAAACCACAGTTAAATTTGCCTTTTAATCGAAATCAACAAGAATTGGTTTTCCATTGCCCTCATTTTAATCCTAATACTTTTCCTCAATCGGCCTGGATTGATAAGGATTATAAATTACTGGTCGATTATGAGGCAGATAAAATTCAACTATTCGATCTAAAGAAAGACATTAGCGAAACAACTGATTTATCGTCTTTATTTCCCACAAAGGCGAGAGAATTGACTATCAAACTCAGGGATTATCTAAAAAAGGTAAATACCCGTATGCCTTCGCTTAACAAGAGTTACAGTAAATTTACGGGAACTGCAGATGATTTGGACAAGGACAGTCTGCCTGATACTTGGGAATTTAAAGAGCTGCTTACTACTGCATTTATTGGGGCAGATGACCCCGATAAAGATGGCATTTCTAACTGGAATGAGTGGAAAGCTCAAACAGATCCATATATTTCAAATAGTACCACACCAAATAGGGAAATTCAACTTTCTTTCAATCTGTTCAGGGTATTGGAAAATCCTTTTCGGGAAGATATTTCATTGGAATTTTTAAACATTCCCAAGCATTCAAACGTTGAACTTTTATTATTTGATTTACAGGGAAAGCAATGGTTGAGGGAATTATATTCCGGATACGAAACAGTAAAACGTATTGCTTCTAAAAATTTAAGTTCTGGTACTTATTTACTGCGGGTCCAAATAATTGGTTCAAATGAATTTCAATCACAGCTCATTCAAAAACAGTAAATATGTTAACTTTAGAAACCATTGTAAAAGTAGTCATCGCATTATCCATTCTATTTGTTTGGGTATTCAGGTTCGATAATATCGTCAAGGAATTCAAACAGTATGAATTAAGTGATTTGATGAGAACCATAGTAGGCACATCAAAAATCGTATTGGCTACTTTGCTGGTAGTGAGCATCTGGCATGAAGAATACGTTGTTCTTTCAGCTGCAGCAATGGGTTTTCTAATGATTGTTGCCCAATATTTTCATTTTAAGGTCAAAAATCCGTGGCAAAAACATGTTCCCTCTTTATTTCTTTTGACCTTATGTATTTATCTTATTTACCAAAATGCTTAATCATTGAGTTTATATAACTTTTTGGTAGCACTAAGTGGTCTTTCTTTTCTTATCTACGGCATTACCTATTTCATGTCTAACAAAATGAAATTGGAGTTCAGCCGTTTTGGATTAGCAAAGTTTGGAACCTTAGTTGCTACCCTGGAAATTTTAGGTGCGATAGGTTTATTTGTAGGCTACTTCGTAAAACCCATTTTTCTGTTATCTGCCGGTGGGCTTTCGCTCCTCATGTTATTGGGAGTCCTTACCCGTGTAAAAATCAGGGATGATTTCAAATTAATCATCCCCGCATTCTTTTTCATGTTGCTAAATGGGTATTTGTTTTTTATAAATCTATAATCTTGTCTGCTTCCCTTATGCCACTTAGATAAGCGCCATGAACGGTTCCACGATAGTCACTTTCTGTATGCTCACCTGCAAAAAATAATTTATTACTTACTTCATTTGAAAGGGTATCGAAATTTAGTGCCCCTGCTCCGTTCGTTGCAAATGAATAAGAGCCAAAGGAGTTAATATTAGATCCCCATTTCGTTCTTAAAAATTGAATGGGATTGCTAATATTATTTCCATAAATAGATTTTAAATGGCTCATTATTTCAGTGGTAATCTGAGCATCAGACATAGATTCTGTTTGGGAGGCGTATTTACCAAAGGCAAAAGTCATTAAAGCATTGGAAGAAGGCAAGAATTTATTCACATTCATGAAGTAGTTGAATTTACCCTTTGTCTCGGGCGTATAACCTATATATTGGGTGTTTGCATCCCAAAAGGAAGATTTCCATACCAGCAGGAACTTATTAACATTACCCATTTGGGTGTTTTCAATAGCTTTAGTTTTTTCACTGGGTAATGCAGGAGAAAAAGCAATCGATTTATTTTTTAGAACACCTAAAGGCACCGTAACCAGTATATAATCGGCTTCAAAGGTAGTTCCATTGGCTTTAACGAAAGGTTTTGCAGCCCCATAATTGATTTCTGTAACGCGGGAATTTAGTTTTATATCTAATCCCTTGCCCAAGAACTCAGCTACTTTGTCATACCCATTGGTAATAATCACATCTGCGCCTGGAAATTCCTCATCATCATAGAAATACTTTGACGATAAATTTGAAATATCCCCGCCCGAATCAAATTCCAAATAGGCAGAAAGCATATATTTCCATAATCTTTCCTTTCCTTTTTCGGGATATAAGGAGTTAAAAATGGCTTCAAAGGACTGGTTTTCAGCTCCTGCTTTTCTTACAGCTGTTAACGCAGCTTCAAATAAATCATATTCAGTGTCCAACAAATCAGTATTATATTCTTTACCACTTTGGTCATAAATTCTAAGACTTTCATCGTCGGTCAAATAGGTATTGGCACCAGATTGAGCGGCAAGCGCTGTAATCGGATTTCCCCTGGGCCCATGTATCCAACTGGCACCTTCATCAAAAGCAATACCGAGGGATCGATCTGTACGTAACCTACCGCCTATTTTCTCTTGTGACTCCAGCACTAAAACAGTAAAACCATTTTCTTTTAGTTTTTTCGCAGCAGCCAGACCAGCGATACCTGCACCAATAACAATTATTTTTTTATCGGTAAGCACCGGAGTTTCCGTTTCCAACAGGGAACAAGCACTTGTCAAAGAGGATTGGAATAAGAAAAAGGGACTTGCTTTTATGGCAGATAATACAAATTTGCGTCGTAACATAGGTAAATATTTATTTAACGGGCTGAAAATAGCTATATTTATTTAACAAAACACTAATTACGTAAAAACATGAATTTTAGAAACAAAATTGTTTGGATAACGGGCGCTTCCTCTGGATTGGGAGAAGCCATGGCAAAATTATTTAACGAACAAGGCGCCCAACTAATTTTGTCTTCCCGGAATGTTACAGCCTTAGAAAGAGTACAACAATCGTTTCTAAATAAAGAAGCATCATCAGTTATCATCCCCTTAGATTTACGCGAATATAATACCTTTGAAGAGCTTACAAAAAAAGCAATAAATGCTTTTGGAAAAATCGATATTTTAATAAATAATGGAGGCATTAGTCAGCGAAGTTTTGCCGTAGATACCCCATTTTCAGAGGAATTGCGATTACTTGAGACCGATTTAATAGGTACTATTGCCCTTACAAAAGCTGCCTTACCCCAATTATTGCTCCAAAAGGGACAGATAGTGGTGATTAGTAGCGTTATGGGTAAAATAAATACTAAATACAGAACATCCTATGCTGCGGCAAAACATGGTCTGGTGGGTTATTTTGAGTCTTTAAGACTGGAACTCGCCGATGAGGGTGTTAATGTTTGCAACATCATGCCAGGATTTATTGCGACAAATATCACAAAAAACTCATTGGGAACTTCCCCGGAATTAGTAAAATCAAGTCAGAATAATCTGGGATTATCTCCTGAAAAATTTGCCGTACAGGCGCTCGACGCCATTTATCGCAGAAAAGGAAACGTATATATTGGCGGCTTTAAAGAAAGAGCGGCTATGATTATTAAACGAATTTCTCCGGCTATTTTCGACTATTTCATTAAAAATCAGAAAGTTACCTAAGTGGGGTAGCGTCGGTTGTTTGGAAATGGATGTAGTGCCAGGAGGTAAGGAATTATTTCTCAATAAGGTGTTGCACTTCCTCTAATTCCCCTTTAAAAAATTGCGTAGGAATAATTAATGGACTTGTAACATTTCCAAGATTCGTAGTTAGTGTTGTTATGAAAGCCCTAACGTAAGGAAACATGATAGCAGGCGCATTGATATTGACAAATACCTTCTTTAAGTTCTCATCTACGTTAGCTTTTAATTCAAAAGTTCCAACGGATATAATGAATAATTCAAAAAAATTCGAGGAACTTAATGTAACTTCTTGAATTATTTTAAAATAATCTGGCTGTTCAGTGGGGTAAAAAACCTTAGGTTTAATATCAATGTTTATAATGTTCCCAGGACTTTGGACGAAAGGATTTTCTGATTTTAGATTAATTACAGGGAAATCAACGCCATGAAATTTTAATTGTATTTGGTCAGCAACTTCCACTATGAAGCTAATTGATAATGTTGGGAACAAGGAACCTCACTAAATTTTGTTTCAAAAACAACATTCTGATAAGTTAGCACGGTTTCTAAGTATATTTCTGGTATTGGAGTAAATATACCTTCGCCTAAAGATTGGAAAAAAGCATTCAACCTTTTCTCATGGAGCCACGCAGTTAGACTTTCACTTGTCTCATTAGCTAATGCCAAATCAAGTTTAATTTCCAGGGTTACTAAATCCAACATAAAAAGGTGATTTTTTTAGATACACTTTTCTCTTTTCAGAAATTCAAAGTTAAGAATAATTTCCACATTATAAACGGCTAATTGTATTCTCTTACGGTATTGAAAATATCTTATCTTACCTGCCTTGTATTCAATCGGTCTTATTAAAAGTCTTTCTGTATTTGCAGGTAAATCCTGAAATTTAATTCCATGTATCTCATTCCAAAGCCCTCGTTCCTTCAGATAGTCATTTAATTCCTTTAAACTGGGTTTCATTTTAGTTTTAGACATAATAGCTTTGGCTACTTTTTCTATTTGTTTGAACCAAAAAAAATAGTGTTCCTCATTAAAAACAGTATCCAGAATATTATCTATTTGAATTTCACTTTGATATACCTCATAGTAATTGCTACCACGTTTAGATTTGATGCCCCATTCATCGGCATCTTCTAGATCTAGCCAGAAATAAAATGCTTCCCCAAGCCATGCGTCATCTCTAACGCATCTAATTGGATCTTTCAAGATGCTTTTTCTTGATTCTTGCGTATGGTAGTAAATACTTTGGCTCACCTAAATTTTTTAAATACTTAACATTTAAAATAATATCAATATAGCGGATAAGACTTTGATGTAAATATACTTTTTTTAGACACAATACATTTTTAATTAACTTTGTTACATTAAAACAAAGACAATGAAATATAATTTATATCAGATTGATGCATTTACTGATACCATATTTGGGGGTAATCCCGCTTGCGTTGTACCCCTCGACCATTGGCTGCCAGATGATGTTCTACTGAAAATTGCAAAGGAGAATGCCGTTGCCGAAACGGCTTTTTTTGTAGATAAAGGAGATTCTTTTCATTTGAGATGGTTCACTCCCGAAATTGAAATGGATTTGTGCGGACACGCTACATTAGCCTCCGCGCATTGTTTAGCGACGATTCTCAACTACCCCAAAAATGAAATTGTCTTTGAATCCCTGAGCGGTAATCTGATAGTTAACATTGAGGATGGAGTATATAAGTTGAACTTTCCATCAAGAATGCCTGTAGAAGCCGATTTACCTCTCATCATTTCGAATTCCTTAAATATTCAACCTAAAGAAATTCTTAAATCAAGAGACTATGTCCTGGTTTACGATAACGAAACTGACATCAGAAATATAAAAATAGACCGGCAGTCATTTGACCAGATAAATCTTGCTCCCGGAGGAATGATTGTAACAGCAAAAGGGGATAACTGCGATTTCGTGTCAAGATTTTTCACGCCTCAAACATCTATTCTGGAAGATCCTGTAACGGGTTCTGCGCACTGTTCCCTCATCCCATTTTGGGCGAAAAGACTCGACAAAAAAGTGCTTTATGCTCAACAAGTGTCAGAAAGGATGGGCAAATTATATTGTGAAGACCTGGGTGAACGGGTCATAATTAGTGGTCAGGCAAAAACGTATTCCATTGGACATTTTTGGATAAATTAATCACCTGCCTTGCTCAACATTATATAGTCAAAACCTTTAAAGCATGAAACATATATTATTATTGTCAATGTGTTTGTTGTTTCTTTCCAATGTATTCGCTCAGAATCAAAGAGATACCACTTACACAGATCAACGTCAGGGTTTTGAAAGGGAACATTTTGTTTTTCAGGGAAGAAAAGCATGGCTGATAAAACCTACCAAAGGATTGCCTGGAAAACCCTGGGTTTGGCGTGCCCATTTTCCTGAATGGCACACGGAAGTGGATTCTATACTACTTTCAGAGGGTTTTCATATTGTTTACCTGAATACCAACGATATGTTTGGTTCCAACGCTGCTATGCAAATATGGGATGCTTTTTATGAATATTTGGTTCGTCAACGAGGTTTTTCGCCTATCGTTGCCCTGGAAGGAGTAAGTAGGGGCGGACTTTATGTCTATCAATGGGCAAAAAGAAATCCTTTAAAAGTTTCCTGTATTTATGCTGAAGCACCCGTTTGCGATATAAAAAGCTGGCCCGGAGGAAAGGGAAAAGGGAAGGGTTCTCCTCAGGATTGGAATAAATTATTGGCAGAATACCAATTTTCCGAGGAGGATGCCTTAGGCTTTTTAGATAATCCAATGGACAATTTACAGGGATTAGCTGCCTGTAAAATACCTATTCTGCATAGTGTAAGTTTAAAGGATAGCATAGTTCCTTATCTTGAAAATACCTTTCCATTGGTTCAGCGATATATAAATCTGGGTGGACCTGCAACCATTATGCCTATGACAAAAGGCAAACAGAACCTTGAAGGACATCATTTCCCTATTGAAAATCCGGAAAGAATAGCCCAGTTTATTAAGTTTCATACTTTGCAAAAAGGATCACCCTTACCTCCCTCTGATTTTCATGTTCTACGATCAGATTTTCAGCATAGCTTTTTAAAATTTAAAAATGAAAAAAAAGGAGTCGTTGCTTTTATGGGCGGATCCATCACAGAAAGTGACGGTTGGCGAAATAAAGTCTGCCAGTATTTAAAAGAAAAATTCCCGGAAACAGCTTTTGAATTTATTAATGCGGGTATTGCTTCAACAGGTTCAACACCAGGTGCTTTCCGACTCTCATCGGAGGTTCTGGCAAAGGGTAAAATTGATTTGTTATTTGAAGAAGCAGCAGTAAATGACAGGACAAACGGGTTTGATAGCCTGGCACAAATCAGGGGAATGGAAGGTATTGTCAGACAAGCAAAACGATCTAATCCTCAAATGGATATTGTATTGATGCATTTTGTCGATCCGGAAAAATTAATAGATTATCAAAAAGGGGTGATTCCCTCTGAAATACAAAATCATGAGCGTGTTGCTGAACATTATCAAGTAAATAGTATTCATTTGGCGAAAGAGGTATATGAACGGATTAAAAATAAGGAGTTTACCTGGGCGGATGATTTTAAAGATTTACATCCTTCTCCATTCGGACAGGAGGTCTATTTCCAATCGATTAAGACCTTTTTGAATAATGCTTTTAATCCTGTGCCAAAAAATGATGTAAATACGGTATATACTTTGCCCGATATATTAAATGATGGAAGTTATGATAAGGGAAGGTATCTTTCAATTAAAAATGCTGAAATAAAAAGTGATTTTTTAATGGTTGATTCCTGGAAACCAAAGGATGGTGCAGGTACCCGAAAACAATATGTAAATATTCCAGCGTTGATAGGAGAGAAACCCGATGCAGCATTCCAATTAGAATTTACGGGAAATACGATAGGAATTTGTGTGGCCTCTGGGCCTGATGCGGGTATCATTTCTTATAGTATCGATGGTAAACCATTTAAGAAACTAGATTTATTCACAAGATGGAGTGAAAATCTTCATCTACCTTGGTATTTGATGTTAGGTCAATCATTAAATGAAAAAAAACATACACTCAGAGTACGTATTTTGACTGAAAAAAATCAAAAGAGCAAGGGAAATGCCTGTCGGATCCTGCACTTTTTAGTGAATGACGGTGGATAAAAAAATTCCTTTAAAAAGGAACCAGGGTATTTAATCTTAATCAGCCAATGACTCTTCTCATTAACTGCATCTATGGTTTACTACCATTTATTATCGTACCTTCCCTAAAATAACTAAACAATGATTATTGCAAATCCTATTTATGATGTAGTGTTTAAAAGGTTGATGGAGAATGATAAATTAATTAAAAAATAAATAATTCGATAAGAGACAGGGGATTGATTCTAAACTATTTTATCATTATATTTAAAAAATCGTATTAAAATATGATCGTTTTTATTCAACAACTCAAAGACCGGAATGAAACCCTATTCTATTATGGTTTACTATGCCTTGTGCTATCCGTTATTTTTATTATTCTTACAAAAGTGTCAAATACACAAGTTTATAATGTAAATGCGTGGTATAAACCAGTCAAATTTGCGTTTTCAACCTTTTTATTTGCCTGGGCTATGGCATGGTATTGCCATTATTTGCCGAATTTCAATATCAAGGTATTCAATTGGGCCGTTATCATTTTATTGGGTTTTGAAATATTCTATATTGCATTTCAAGCAAGTAAAGGAGAACTTTCCCACTACAATGTAAGCTCGCCAGTTTATGCATTTTTGTATTCAATGATGGCATTGGCAGCATCGTTAGTTACACTTTATACCGCTTATGTTGGACTATTATTTTTCATAAACTCCTTTCCAGACCTACCAGATTACTATGTTTGGGCTATACGTTTGGGAATAATTATTTTCGTTATATTTTCATTCGAGGGTTTTGCCATGGGTTCAAGATTAAACCATAGTGTAGGTGCATTAAACGACAACTCAAATTTGTTCCTAATTGGTTGGAGCAAAACCGTCGGCGATTTAAGGGTTTCACATTTTATTGGAATGCATGCCTTACAAATATTGCCAATAGTTTCATATTACGGTTTAAAAAGCACAAAATTGACCATTGGACTGTCCTTTATTTATGGGTTATTGGCTTTGCTGACACTCATTCAAGCGCTTCAAGGAAGACCGTTTATCAAGACAAATAATGCCCAAATCGAAAGGATGAATAAAGAGTAATGAGAATTATAGCCTATGTAGGCAAAAGTGCTAGCTTTGAGCAGACAATTATTAACGTTGACAAAATCTCA
>JBMLQR010000385.1:0-1892 GCA_049241465.1 Saprospiraceae bacterium
ACGAAAATGAATTTCCACCACCCCGGGTTCATCTTTTTTTTAATGATATGTTGTCGTAAGCGAAAGGTATGATAGTGTTTCATGATGCCCAAGTAGGAATTCATTCGACTGACAAATTGCATCACCACAGATTTATCTATGGGCGATGTGCTTACCACCTCATTTTGTTGTTTCAACACGGTATAGAAGTTTGACTTTATTCTGTTGCCAACATATATTCTATTGGGTTTGATCATGACCCCAAGAAATGCTAATCCTTTGGAATGATGCTGCAGGTACCGCTTTTTAGGATGTAACTGCAGCTGCAAATTTGTTTTCAAGTAGTTTTCAATGATTGGAATAAGGCCACCAAGGTATTGTCGGTCGGGATGCACCAGGACAAAATCGTCAACATATCTGCCATAGTATTTAATGTGCAGCTTCTCTTTTATGAAATGATCCAGGTCATTCAAATAAAAATTAGCAAAAACCTGACTGGTCAGATTTCCAATAGGCAATCCACTTTCTGCGGGAGAATGAAAAAGACTTTTGTCTTTTGGCAAATCGTCCCAAAGGGACTTATCCCCCTTGATAAAACAATTTTTTGTGGGATCGTTAAAAATGATCCGTCTGGCCATATCCAGTAAAAACAACTTATCCTCTACTTTATCATTTTTGGCTATAAAATCTTCCAGTTTATCAAAGAGTAGAGGCCTTGAGATATGCATAAAGAAGCCCCTGATATCTAGCTTAAGGACATACGCCTCCCCCTCGTTTTCCAGGGCACATTGCTGTATGCAGTCACGCATACGCCTAATGCCAAAATGGGTTCCTTTTCCTGTACGACAGGCGTAAGCGTCTTCAATAAACAAATTTTCAAAAAAGGGATTTAGTTTTTTGATCAGCCAGTGATGAACGATTCTATCTCTAAATTGAGCGGCAAACACCTCTCTTTTTACCGGTTTTGTTACAATAAAAGCAATACTTCTGCCTGGCTGATAGGTTCCATTTCTAATATCGTCGGCCAGTTCAAAAATATATTTTTCAAAATGCAGTTCAAATTTCAGTGCATTCAGTGTATTTCTTTTATTCCTTCTACAGTCAAAATAGGCCTGAAAAAGCGTCTCTGTGAAATCATCGGGAATGATAGGATCAAATAAGCTGGGCTGTTTCATTTTTTAAAATAGAGGCTATTGGTAAAAACCAATAGCCTCTTTAGAGGTGAATAAATCCCTGAGGCAGCGGACGGAAGCACCGAACGTCTTATTGTTGTTGTTCCTGTTCACATTGCCATTGTTGTTGTTCAGGTTGCGGTTCCAGGCGTTGTTGTTGTCGTTCTCAGTAGCACTCCAGAAGAAAGCGTTGTTTCTAATATTGTTGAAACTACCATCGTTATTGCGATAACCACCTGGGAGAACCAGCGCTGAAATAACCCTTTGGTATGAGCTAAAACCTACCCTTATATTAAGTTTCAAGGTTTTTACGGATTTAGCGGGTTATCGGATTCATTTTGCACACGCCCACCCGCCGTAACAAGGTGAGATTCCGGCTACCCTCTTTCATCTTTTTGACACTTTTTGCCAACCCGACAATTGTTTAGATATATCCTCAACATGCTGATTTACCTGAACAAACTGCTTCAGATTTATTTGTTTCATATCAAATAAGGCCCTCATGTATAGCCTGATAACTTCTATATGTTCTCTTGCTGTTTGTAAAATATCTTCCTTGTCTGTTCTACTGTTTGCCCTAAAAATAAGGGTAATGAGGTCTAACACTTCATTCTTTAACGTGTTCCCAATAGTGTAATTTGTACTCCCTTTTAAAATGCCTTGTCAGTTCAAATAATTGCAATAATAAGTCATAACTTTTTTTGTACACTGGTAGTTCTTCTGCTAATCCCATAATGATTT
>JBMLQR010000386.1:0-4682 GCA_049241465.1 Saprospiraceae bacterium
AATATGGTATGTTTACCCATACCGTTTAGTTTACGCATTAAAGGCACATAGTCGCTATCAGAACCAACCAAAACAACCACGTCGAAATGATTGTTAAAAGCCATTTCTATAGCCTCTAAAGAAAGCCATACATCGATACCTTTTTCCTGTCTTCTACCGTTAATGATTTTTACAGGCAAATAATGAGAAACGATCCCTTCTCCCATTAATATATCGTCAAAAACTCGTTCGTAATAAAGTAAATTTCCTCGTTGACTAGCTTCACTAGCACTCAATCTACCTCTGAAATAATGAGAATCAACTACGCGGCAAAGACGAACTTCTTTGTCTTCGAGTTGACTGATTTGTTGTCTGATATATTCATGAAGACCTTTTAAACTTAATCTACTTCTTCTTTCATGAACATAATGATAATAGTTACTTACGTGGAGGAAATAATTTCCGTCGTAAAAAACACCGATTCGGGTTAGACTAGTTGACCCATTTGCAGCAGCAGCCATTTTTTAAATTGTTTAGGGTTGTGGATAGTTGTTTTCAGCCAAAATTTAAAATACCCTGTTCGCATAATTTTATCTTTAATAAAGATGCTTAAATTTTTAAGATTAAAGATCCTTTTAATACTTGGAAGGGTAAATCCAAACTTAAAATATTAATTATTCTTTAAGGATAGCAAATTTATATTTTTTTTTGAAGTTTGCAACAAAAAAAGGATTAATTTTGTATATTCATTTATATTCTAAAGTGAATATCAAATAAGGGGGACGTTCTGGTATCGACAGGATGGTGAACTTGTAAGTAAGCATGTCGAAACTTGATGGTTAGTTCCGTTATCAAATGGCCATCGAAAAACAACCGGCGAAAATAACTACGCCTTGGCTGCCTAATTTTAGAAATTAGTAAGCCTTTACACGAAACGCCTGCTATTTTCAGCTCAGCTGAAATAGCCTGCACGCCGCCTGAGAGAGCCTGCGTCTAGTGTATCATCCAAAAAATCGGGCTGGTTTTTCTTTGTGGCTCATAAAGAAAAATAAGATTTAGAGCTGGGTCAGAAAATGTGTCTTTTGTTGTACCTACCTTCTGATTGAGATCAAAAACGGCAAATAAACATGTAGAAAGCTTACGGGTGCTGTTTTGGACGCGAGTTCGACTCTCGCCGTCTCCACTTCTAACACGAAATCGATTAAAAAAAAGCCCTTCAGTGTAACATACTGGGGGGCTTTTTTATTAGTCTCAGTTACTTGAATAACTTCGTTGATTATCTTTGATAAAATGAATAGTATAGTTCATTGGCGTTTGCAAATCACTTATTTTTAAAATAAAAAGACCCCGTGCATTGTAAATAAAGGAATTAGATTTTTAAAGAGTTTATTTATAATTCAGGCCAAAACCAAACGGGAATAATGTGTCTTTTTCAGGATATCCGGGTGCATCTGGATCTTGTTTTATAACCGCAGCATTTGTTTTTGCCAGTGCATAAGGCATTTTTCCTGTTGGGTTAAATTTACCCATAATGATGTCCATAACAGCTGCATCGCTCACGCCAAACGTGGCAAGTATTCCCGCGGCATGAAGTAAACCACTGGCTTCATCAAGCACATAAGGTTGGCGGAAATCTATGGATAAAATAGTTTTTTCAGTACCCACTGACTGCATAACGGCTTGAATGTCCTCTAATGAAGGTGATATCTTCCATGACTTTGATTTTGCCATGTCTGAAAAGGATAGAAAGTCAAGTTCTGTAGAGTCAGCACCCCCAAATCTTCTGTCGCTTCCTCCGTCATTAGAAACTTGAATACGTATTATCGCAATATCTGTTTCTTTCGGTATGGCAGGCAATGTTTCTTTTTTCGCCTTATTGTAATCGCCCGAGGTCACCTTGTAATTTGCCCATTCGCGCTCTTTGAATAGGGCAGTGTTCATTCCTATAGTAAATATTTTTAATGTGTCTTTACCTTTAGGTTGAGCCAGTGGGAGCGTCATCTTGTTTTGTAGCAGCACAATTGATTTGCGCTGGGCGAGGTCAGCCTTTTGCTGGAAAGAAGAATTTCCAACCAAATATGCGGCACGATTTGGATCAACATAAGGGTTTTCGAATAAGCCCAGTTCAAATTGCTCCTTTAATAATCTCGTTACAGACAGATTTACGCGACTTTCAGAAAGTTTACCCGATGTTACCAGGTCCAAGATTTGTTTATTATTGCTAAATCCAGAGAGAATATCCGTGCCGGCATCTATGGCAATCAGAATCTGTTCATCTAAAGTCTTATCTTCTAATCCCCAGGCTCTTTCCCCAATAATGCCAGTATCGGAATTTACATAACCCCGGAACTTAAGCAAAGTGCGCAATAAATCTGTTAAGATACCTTTTGAAAACGCCATCCCAACATTGTTTGGAAGGTATGGCTGACCCACTGGAATGCCATAATAAGCCATAATAGACGAAGCACCTGCATCAATGGCGGCTTTGAATGGCTCCAGATGATAATCAAATTTTCCCGCAGGATACACCTGGTTTTTTCCAAAAGTATAATGCGGATCACCACCGCCTTCCTGTGGACCGCCCCCAGGAAAATGTTTAATAGTCAAGGCAATGCTTTTTGAATTCAGCCTTTCTCCTTGCAGATTTTTTATGAGCACTTTGATAATTTCAGCCGCCAGGTCACTGTCTTCGGTAAAGGTTTCATGTACACGATACCATCTTGGTTCTGTGGACAAATCAGCCATGTAACCATACATTCCGCGTAAGCCAATGGCTCGCCACTCTTCCGCCATGATCTTAGCAAAGTCTGCAATGAGCGCCATGTCTCGGGTTGCAGCCAGCCCACTCTCTTTTGGCCAGGACGAAAACGATCCGGATTCAACATTTATACCAGCGCGTGCGTCAAACTCTATATGGTTTCGGGAATTAGATTTAAACAAAGCGGGGATACCCAGACGGGTACGTTCGGAAAGTTCCTGCACAGCATTCATAAATTGTGCTGCCTCAAACGGACTAATTTGCGCTCCGGCAAAGCCATTTCCCGCTCCAGTACTTACTGGATTACTTTTAATGGTGTTTCTGAAAATGAATCGGGTCATTTTCTGCTTTTCAATCAAGTCCACAGCGGCATCAGTCATTTTACCTTTTTCCCCTGCGTTGAGGGTATTAATAAGTAGCATGCCCACTTTTTCTTCCAACGTCATCAGACTTACCAAATTCGCTACACGCAAGTCCAACGGTTTACGCCAGTCTTCATAGACATCGAGGGAATTATTTTTGTTAAGATCCTTAAAATGAAACTGCTTATCATGGAGAATATTAACTGCCCTGTGTTCAATGACAGGTTGATATGTATTGTCTTTCTGGGCAATAATTTTTCCAGCTAATAAGAGCGTCAAAATGATACCGGTGAATATATTTTTTAGCATTGAAATAGGGGTTAATGTCCAAATAAAATAGTACAAAAAGTATAAATTACCAACCATTAAAGTAGTATCACTTCAAATTTAATATACTAATTGAATCAACTAATAATACCTGTAATATCTTTTTGACCAAAAAAAAGATTAATGATGTATTTAAGGCAACATTGATTAACCCGCCCCACTTTTCAAGCCCATGGTCATGAAAATGGTCAAAGAATTATCCATTATTTCAACCATTCACTAAAATTATTTATGTTTATCAACTCAAAAGAAGCATCTGGATAGGCACTTTTCCATTGGGTAGGTATTTTAACTTTCTCTTCTTTCCATTTGAATTCATAGCCAAACAAGGAAACATCCCTTTCTTCGACCCAGTCAATTTTTTGTTGCTCATAGGTTCTCCAAAAATAATTGTTAGATGAAATCCTCCTATATTCCTGATATTTTAATCTTTCGCTAATCATATAGTTTTCCCACAAAGCACCAATATCATTTCGTGCATGCAGGGGATTGAAATTGGCAATTACAGCGTTCCTGATGCCATTATCCAGGAAATACCATCTTGAATTTTTAGTAATTTCTTTTCTTAAATTTCGACTAAATCCTTCAACTTTATGAAGAATGAATACCTTACTTAATAAGTCCAGGTATTTTTCTACCGTATTTTTACTTATGCCTAATTGGATACCTAATTCTTGAAGGGACACTTCTCCACCAATTTGAAAGGCAATCAACCGTAAAAGATTAAATATTTTCTGGGAATTCTTAATATGCTCATATACCAATATGTCTTTAAGCAAATAAGAACTAATCATTTCGTTTAAATAATCTACTTTATCCTGGCGATCAGGCAGGTGCAATAGTTCAGGATAATTACCGAAAACCAGTCTTTCCCGAATTTTGTCCATTTTATTAATATTATTTTCAATCTGGGTATATTCATTTTCAGACAGCGTATATAATGTAAAAGTGTATTTTCTTCCTGTTAAAGGTTCTCCGGCATTTTTATGTATGTCAAATGAGGATGAACCCGATATAATAATTCTAAGTCCTTCGATTTCATCAATCATAAGTTTGAGTTTCAGACCTATTTCAGAAATTTTTTGTGCTTCGTCAATGTAGAGTAGTTTATAGGTACCTAAAATCTGTTTATAATTTTCTATACTTCTTATAGAAAGTTTATCATGAACATGAATATCATCTCCATTTAGCCTAAGTATTGGCTCATTCACATTAGCAAGTATTTCTTTTACGAGCATCGTTTTTCCAACGCGTCG
>JBMLQR010000386.1:4782-6977 GCA_049241465.1 Saprospiraceae bacterium
GACAATGAAACTCATATTTTTAGTAGTAACATATTTAATTCATGTTCCGATAGGCTAATGGGGTCATGCCTGTTTTTGATTTGAATAATTTACTGAAATATTGAGGATATTCGAAACCAAGGTTAAAAGCAATTTCATTTATAGGGTCATTGGTATTCAATAAATTATTTTTAGCTTCTTCTATAAGGTAATAATGTAGGTATTCTTGTGCCGTTTTACCTGTTTCTTTTTTCAAAAGATCGCTTAAATAATTGGGTGAAAGAAATAGAAGTTCAGCAAAATATTTAACACTTGGCAACTTTTTATATTGTTGATCATTAGAATTAAAATAGCTGTTTAAAATTGTTTCAAATTTCCTAAGTAAGTTTGTGTTAACCTTTTTCCTGGTTATAAATTGCCTGTCATAATATCGGGCACAATAATTTAATAGTAATTCAATATTTGAGGTAATAAGGGTTTGACTATGTAGGTCAATATTTTCAGATAATTCATTTTCCAATTTATCCACACAATCCCAAAGGGTTTGTTTTTCTTTATCTGACAGATGCAATGCTTCATTAACTTCATAAGAGAAAAATGTATATTCTTTTATTTTATTTCCTAACGAAGTACCTCGAATCAAATCAGGATGAAAAAACAAACCCCAACCTACTATATCTGCATTTTCTGAGTTGGCATCATTTTCAATAGTTATTATTTGGTTAGGAGCAATACACATTAAAGTTCCTTCTTGAAAATCATAATATTCCTTTCCATATTTCAATTTATTGGCACAATGGTTTTTGAACATGACGGAATAAAATCCACAAGTCAACTTAATTTCTTCAACTTTTTCATGTTTTTCCATTTTGGAAAAATCAATCACTGCAATTAATGGATGTTTTGGTGCGGTTTGCTGAAACAATGCATTTAATTGACTGATGCTTTCTAATCGAATAATATTTCCCATTTTGCCATTCATTTTTTAAGAATACTTGAAAATTTCTCTACTCAAATTTCACCGGAAATTTTGGGTTCTGTCCGTAGCTCAACAGGATAAATATAAGCAGCTCTAAAAGTGTAAAATTTCAAATTAAATGCAGAAATTTGATTTTCAGCCATGCCTTTATATTTAGCAATAGAAGTGTTGGTTTTCCTTTTTTTACCAACGCTTTCTCGTTTCAAAGCATTGTCAAACTGTCCTGCAAAGTTTAGGGAGATAACCTTGCTCAATGCACCATTTATGCTAGAACTTCCTGCTATTAAAATGACCATTTTCTTATTTTATTTGACTCATCACAATTTTATCAAATAGCTTATCTCCCAAATAATTGCGCAAAAATATAGAAGTGCTTGATAACTTACCTACTTTGTACCTTGTATTTGGCTTTTCTGTAGAAATGATTTTACTTATAGCATCGGCAATTACAGCAGATGGAGAACTACTTTTTTCAAATTTTTCGGTTAATTGTACAATGACGTTGGTTATTTTTTGGTAGGGTCCATTACCAGATATTGCAAGGAGTGGTTTTTTTCCTACTTCCGCTAATTCTGTCGCAATGGCACCTGGTTGTAAAACGACTACGTCAATATTAAATGGCTTTAATTCTAAGCGTAAACAATCGCTCCAGCCCTCTAAAGCATGTTTCGATGCATGATACCAAGCACCAAGTGGAGCATAAATCCTGCCTCCAATCGATGATGTGTTGATAATTAAACCTTTATTTGATTTGCGCATGTATGGAATTACCTTTTGAGTTAGGCTTGCCAGTCCAAAAAGATTTACCTCAAACTGCCTTCTTGCTTCTGCGATGGGTGTTTCCTCCACTGAACCGTACACGGCGTAACCCGCATTATTCCAAAGAACATCAATTTTACCTTCTTTTTCAATTATAATGTTAATTACATTTTGAATATCCGATTCATTGGTCATATCCATTTGAATTGGAAAAGCTCCAAGTTGCTTAAGATCTTTCATGTTTTCTATTCGCCTTGCAACAGGATAGACCTTATGTCCTTCTTTAATTAATTTAAGTGCCGTTTCTTTTCCCATTCCTGATGAAGCACCTGTGATTAAAATAACTTTGCTCATTTATTTTGGTTTAGTTGTTAAAAAATAAGGAGACAAAGTTGGGGTTAATTCATACCTTAATGCTAAGACTAATTACGGATTGTTGGATACTAATTCTATATTTCAATAATATTTTGTTTCTTAA
>JBMLQR010000386.1:7077-8632 GCA_049241465.1 Saprospiraceae bacterium
TTACTTTCTCCGGCAATCATGGTGCTATGCATTCCATGACCTGCATAAGAAAAAGTTAAATCATAAGCTGGGGCAAAGCGCCATTCCCCAATATCGTTCATTAGGAATGAAAAATTTTTGCTGTGATCATCCATGTTATTGGCAAAAACATTAAAAGCAGCTAACCTAAATACTTTTTCATAAACCTTCACATCTCTTTCCAGTTGAAAAGCACAATCCATCAAATGTCCATAATCTAAAGAACTGTATCGAAAATTATCATGCATTATTCCTGCCGCAGAATGTAAATGCAGTCTTTTATTTCCTTCTCTGTCAAATCGCTTGGTACCAAAGTAGGTATTACCTGATTTGCTCTCAAATAATCTGCATTCATTCATTTCTATGCCAGCTTCAACGGCCATTTTGTAATAGGCAAATTCAATATTTGCCATATCCACAGGATCATTTGTAGCAGGGAATTTAATAATCCAATGCTCATAATCAATAGGTAATGTGATTTCATTTCCAAGAATATGTTGCGACTTTGGATTAAATCCGACTAAAATTTTGGGCCGTGCCCCAACGGATGATCCACCCAGCTGGTATATCTTGTCTAAAGCATCTGAGGCTATTCCCGAAATAATTTGCTTGGTTCCCTTCGCTATTTCATCTAATTCTATATCAAAATCAACCTCATGTTCTATTGTTAATTCAGGTTTATATATAAGGGCACCCATTCCATTTTTACCAATATAGGCCAATCTGTCAAGCATTGAAAGACTTGCCAAAGAAATACCTTTTGCCGTTAATGCCCTGTCTATAAGTAATTTACCCCAGCCATCGGGTAAAGAATCGGCAAACACACCAAATAACCCATCGAAAGGTAAATCATTGGCCTTGTTTATCTGTGCATTTAACCCGAGCTTAATGGGTGAAATGTCTAATCCTCGATCTAAAAATTCCTGACTATACTTGAAAAATATATTCCTCTCACTAAGGACTAAACTTCCCACTTCCAAAGGTTCTGTATCAAACAAAAGTTGAACGTTTATTTTTTTTACAGGCTTCAAGTTCTGCGTTTTTTATCGCTGAATAATCGTTCAATCTCTTTCATGTTTTCAATGGGTTTCAGTATCGTATCAAAGTCGTCAAGCCTCCCCAGCACATCGATAAGCAGGAATAGAGACTGGATAGAAATCTGCCCACTTGTTTCAAAACGTTTTAAGCTACCTAGAGAAACACCGGAGCGACGCGCCAATTCACTTTGGGTAAATCCGGCTTGTTTTCTTAACATTTTATGACGCTTTGCCATTTCCAGCATCCAGTCAGCTGGTTTTTTATTTAATCCATATTGCATAAAATAGATAATATTTTAGCTAAAATACGCATTTTTATTATAAATAGCTAATATATTAATCTTTATAAAAAAGGTATTTTTTTTGCATATTTAAAATTAGGTATTGGAAAATTGTTTGGCGTATTGAGTAGGGGTCTTGCCTGTTATTTTTTTAAATGCATTATTGAAATTTACAAAATTATTGAAGCCGGCTTCGTAACATACCTGTGTCACCTGAAG
>JBMLQR010000386.1:8732-11802 GCA_049241465.1 Saprospiraceae bacterium
GTGTATAAGGCTAATATCATGTTTCCTTTATCTGTAACCATCATTTTCTTCATACTCTCGGTCACCATGGTTTTTGTATTTCCCATGATTCTAAGGCCTTTTTTCGATTTTTCCAGCAACTGTTCTATAGGCCTGTTTTCTAAGAGGGTTAGAAAATCTTTGCTAAAAATGGATGGATTAAAATGTATAACCAAAGCGGATACCCATAGATTGGGATCACCACTGAAATATTTATTATCGCTGCGAAGGTAATGCGGGCAATCGGAACCAATTAATAATAAATCTCCTCCTTCAAATCGCTGGATGCTGTCCCCAACAAATTGAGTACCTGTTCCTTCTTGTATGAACAAAAGTTCAATTTCAGGGTGATAATGGTACTGGTTATAGAAATAAGGTAAATAATCGTGGCGAATACTAAATGATTTTAACGTCGGATTGGCTACTTTGAGCAGATGAGCCTTTATAAATGGCATGATTATAGGTTTTTAAGAGCTTACTATGCTAAAATACTTTATTTATTAGCAAATCTAGTTTAATTTACCCGAACTTAAACTTGCTAACTTTAACTTATGAAGAATTAAATTTTAAACTCATTACCTATGCATGCACAACCTAACTATCAGTCGGTGAAAATGATGTTATTGTCTGTCTTTTTGACAATCATTAGTTTTTCCGCAGTACAATCGCAAACAAAAACAATTACAGGTAAAGTAAGTTCGGCAGAAGACGGTGAGGTACTTTCTTTTGTGAATGTTACTGTTCAGGGCACAACGAAAGGTGTTGTTACAGATGATGCTGGAAAATACTCCATTGATGTTGACGGAGCCACATCAGTTCTTGAGTTTTCATTTGTTGGTTTTGAAACGCAACTCGTGACGGTGGGAAACCAAGTGGTCATAAATGTTGCCCTAGCTGCCAGCAGTCAGCGACTGAATGAAGTCGTAGTTACAGCTCTTGGCATTACCAGGGAAGAAAAATCATTGGGTTATTCCGTAGGTAAAGTCAAAGGCGATGCGCTTAGAACGGTTTCTCAGGAAAATGTAATTAATGCACTCGCCGGAAGGGTTGCTGGGGTAACTGTGAACCAGACGAGTATTGTTGGTTCTTCTACCAGTATAGTGATCAGAGGGGCAACATCTTTAACAAGTGATAATCAACCTCTTTTCATTATTAATGGTGTGCCTGTTCAAAATTCTCTAAGTAATATGAGGGTGATGGGTAATAGAAATGAGGTCGATTATGGTAATCCTATTTCCGATTTGAATCCTGATGATATCGAAAGTGTATCGGTATTGAAAGGCCCAAGTGCCGCGGCTCTATATGGCTCCCGGGCTGGAAATGGGGTAATTATCATTACTACAAAAAAGGGAAAAAAGGGTGAGGCTCTTTCAGTAAATTTCTCTTCGAGCAATGTCTTCGAAACTCCTTATCGCTATCTCGATTTACACTATAAATTTGCCAATGGCAATAGAGTAGGTCTTCTTGACGAAAGATCTGAATATTGGTCAGGAATGGAACTCGATAAAGGTTTAAAGGCTGCGCAGTGGAATTCGCCTTTAGATGCAAATGGTGCTAAAGTACCTACTGAGCTGAAATCGTTTCCTGATAACATGAAAAATTTTGTGCAAACAGGTATTACTTCCACTAACTCTCTGGCTATCTCAGGTTCTTCTGATAAAACAAATTACCGTTTGTCCTATACCAATATGTCACATAGAGGTATGATTCCTAACTCGGATCTTTTCAGGCATAACCTTTCGCTATCAACTACTTATGATTTGACCAAAAAGTTAAGGTTAAGTACGGATATAAATCTAACAAGATCTAATTCAAATAGCAGACCTTCCACTGGAAACCGTGGAGCAAATCCATTGGAAGCAGTGTATAACTGGTCTCATGTTGATGTTAGAGACCTTGCCTCCGTTTGGGTACCGGGACAGGAAGGCATTCAGCAACTTTCTCCAAGCAATAATATGGATAATCCTTACTTTATTGCAAATCACATGCTAAACGGCTTTTTAAGAGACAGGGCTTTCGGAAGTGTTAAAGCAGAATATAACTTTAATCCAAATTTAAGCTCTCAAATCAGAGCTAGTTTTGATACTTACACGGAAGAAAGAGAAACAAAGATTCCCTATTCTTACACACAAGAAAGAAATGGGGCGTATCATCTTCAAAATTTGGCCAATCAAGAGTCAAATATTGAATTCCTTACTACCTATAAGAAAAAACTGGCTAATTTTAGCCTAACAGCAACGGCAGGTGGTAACATTATGCAGCAAAGTTTTTCCGATAATTATGTAGGAAGTGCTGGTGGTGTTGGTCTTATTGTTCCTAATCTATACAGAATTAGCAATATTTCAGCAGTAGGTATTCGTTATGCAAATGGTTCTTCCAGGAAAATGATTTATAGTTTGTTTTCTACTGCTTCTCTTGGATTTAAAGATCAGTTTTATGTCGATTTGTCGGCAAGAAATGATTGGTCCAGTACATTGCCTGCAGCGAATAGATCCTATTTTTATCCTTCAGTATCTGTTAGTTGGTTAGCAAATACCACTTTCAATTTACCAGATTTTATTTCCTTGTTTAAAATTCGTGCGGGCTTAGCTCAGGTTGGAAATGACACCAATCCTTATGCCCTCGAACCAACACTTGGCACTGAATCATGGGGAACGCTTGTTTATAATACCTACCCGGGAACACTCCTAAACCCAAATTTGAAACCAGAAATTAATACTTCCCGTGAAGTTGGTGTGGATTTCAATTTATTTAATAATAGATTAAGATTTGAAGGAACGTATTTCTATCAGGAAAATACCAATCAAATCCTGAATATCCAATCACCTTCTTCTACCGGCTTTAATGCTAAACAGATTAATGCAGGGGTAATTTCAAGCCGTGGCTGGGAATTAATGATCGGTGGAACTCCAATTAAAGGGAATAATGGCTTATCCTGGGATATTAATGTGAACGTTACCAGGATGAGAACCCGTCTTGAAAGCCTTACGCCTGGTATGAATTTTATCACGCTTTGGGATGATAATAACGGTGGGGCCCAAACTTACGTAGG
>JBMLQR010000387.1:0-1776 GCA_049241465.1 Saprospiraceae bacterium
ATCAAGGAACTTAAACTGGAAAAACAGGTCACTACCTTTACCATTAGCGAATTTGCACGTACCCTGACATCTAACGGCGATGGTACCGATCATGCCTGGGGGGGAACTTCGATGGTCATCGGGGGTTCTTTAAACGGTAAAAAAATGTATGGAAAATACCCAAATCTTAAACTGAATGACGATCTGGATATTGGTAACGGGGTGTTCGTTCCCACCACCTCAACCGATGAATACTTCGCTGAATTGGCGCTCTGGTTTGGCGTAAGTAAAAATGAACTACCCACCATTTTTCCTGGAATAAAGAATTTTTATTCCTTAAGTAACACTAATCTTCCTCTTGGCTTTATGAAAATGTAAAAATTATGAAATATCTATATATTATCGCTTTTTTATTCAGTACTCATCTTTCCTGGAGCCAATGTTTTCCTCTTCAACATAGTACCGATTGGACCGCCGCCTGGTATGCCTGCAAACCCGCCGCCAATCCCAATAAGTTCAGAAAGGAAGGACATTGGCTGATGATCGATCTGGGGCAAATCCGTATGCTCACCAAATCGAGATTATGGAATTTCAATTATCCGGACCAATTGAACTCAGGTATTTCCAAATTGGAAATTGATTATTCGCTGGATGGTAAAACATGGAGTTTTCTCAAACGGGTCGATCTTCCAAAAGCACCAGGCATCCCGCAATATGAGGGAATTATTGGACCCGATTTTAATGTGGATGCCAGATATGTGCTCTTGAACGTTCTTGAAACGTATGGACATGCCTGTGCAGGTTTATCTGAAATTTCCATAGAAACAGAGAAAACGTCCATTTCCACTCCTGTAAAGGAAGTTTTTCATGAGCAAATATGCATCACGGCAAATATTTTCCCAAATCCTTTCATTGATCATACAACAATCTCTGTGGAAGGCTTATGTACGGAGGGTATTTCCTGGATTTTAACTGATATCGCTGGTAGAATCATCAACCGATCCTCGGAAACGCCTCTTTATCCGCCATTTACCCTAAATCTTAATTGGGAAAATTTACAATCTGGTATTTATTATCTGACCTTGAATAATGGAAAATCCCGATTACAAGAGAAGCTCATAAAAATAAATTGATGGTATGGCTTGACAAAAGGAAATTACTTTTGCTACTTGCCTTCTTTGGGGTCTGCTTTTATTTTTTGGGAAGTAGTGGCGGCGTTGGCACTTTTCAAAGAGAGGATAGAACGGGTTCTCCGCTTTCCTTAAATTCGTCCTGTGGAACCTGTCATTATGGTGGAAATTTTCAGTCTAGTCTGGTTTTGACCGTTTTGAAAGATTCTATGCCAGTAAAGGCTTATTTGCCAAATACAGATTATCTGATAAATGTATCGATTCCCTCCATTATTCCTGCCAAAGTATACGGACTTCAATTGGCGGCTTTTCAAAGTGGAAATAATCAACAAGCGGGTACTTTCGGTGCGTTGACCACTAATTTGAGAGCAGTGGAACTGTGGAACAGGACCTATATTGAACAAAGTAGACCTCAAAGAAACCATTCGTTTTTTATTCCCTGGAAGTCCCCCCAGAAAGACATTGGTCCAGTGCATTTTTATGCTTCCGGACTCGCTGCAAATGAAAATAATAGTACTTCAGGCGATTCCCCGGTAAAATTAGAAACACCCTTTGTTCTACCTGCTGAAGCTATTACCAAATTGGTTGAAAGAGATAGGAATGAAAAAATATCCTGGATGACTCAAGGTGGGGATACCTCTGTTTTATTGGAAAATTTCAGCCCAGG
>JBMLQR010000387.1:1876-9038 GCA_049241465.1 Saprospiraceae bacterium
TGAAAGGATTTTATACCCTGGCATTACTCATTTTGTCCAATATTTTTATGACGCTAGCCTGGTACGGGCATTTAAAATTTAGCTTCCTGAAAGGTTTTGAAAAGCTGAATTTGCCTCTAATTATTTTGATAAGTTGGGGAATCGCTTTCTTTGAATATTGTTTTCAGGTACCAGCAAATCGAATTGGGTTCAAGGAAAATGGAGGTCCATTTTCCCTCGTCGAATTAAAAGTTATCCAGGAGGTGATTAGTTTAAGCGTTTTTGCCGTGTTTAGTGTGTTACTATTCCGCAATGAGTCTTTTCGCTGGAACCACCTCGCTGGATTTATTTGTCTAATATTGGCTGTTTATTTTATTTTTAAAAAGTAGCCTTATTTTTTTGCTGGTTTTATAGTTGTTATTCTATTATTTGTTCTTTGGTCATAAAAACCAACCACTAAAGTACCTTCAGCTTCTACTAATTCTGGCGTTATAAAAAATTCAAATTCAAGGGATTGGTCTTCAGGGTCATGTATTCTTAGGAGCGAAGGTAAATCTCCCTCTGTCACATTGGTTGCTCCGGAGAGGGTACCTGAAATTTTCTTCAATCCTTTAGGTAATTCCGAGGGTTTTACACCTAACAATGATTTTCCGTTTTGTCTTACATCCAATAAAGCGTTTATCACTTCACTGGTATATTCAAACGAAACATACTTGCCCACCCATCCAGCTAAAATGCCAGGATCAACATCGGGTATTTCTTCCAGGTTTAGCGTAAAAACCTCACTAAATTTCCTTTCTGGAAATTCAATTTCAACCGTGTAAAAAGGGTAACCTGAATCGTCGGCAGATTTTAGTAACCCAAATTCTCGAAGGGCATCCCCTTCATTTAATTCTTGTTTTTCTGTGGATGCCGGCTGCTGCGTTTGTTTTTCCTGACCACTACAGGAATTTAAAATCGTAAAGCTAATGGATAGGAGTAATACAGATAATTTCATTTTTTTCATCCTAAATTACATAAATTCTGGTTATTTATCAGGTAAAATATTAGCTATATTTAGATTCTTATAAATTATTTTTCGCTTGACGAATAAATTCGGTGGGTGTGATATTGGTAACTTTTTTGAAAGCGGCATAAAAAGCTGATCTTGAACTAAAACCAGACATCGATGATATGGCATCGATAGTATATTTATTATGGGTTAACAGTAGATTTTTGGCATATTCAATTCTAAGGGAGTTTAGCCAATCGGCAAAACTCAGTCCTTTTATGTGGGTTAAAAGCTCATCTAGTTTATTTCTTGTTACCTCAAAATGAACTAAAACATCTTGACTTGAAAAATTTTCATTGAGATAAAATTTTTCTTCAATCATTTTAGACTCTATGGCGTTTAGCATTTCGGTAGATTCCTCAATAGATTCCTTTATTATTTTCCCTACCTTTTTTTCCTTTTCTTTTAAATCAAATAAAAGCTCAGGACTCAGTAAAATGCTCACACTGATAAACAGAATAACAGCTCCTGCGATAATAATCAAACCTGAATTTAATGAGTCGGTAAAATCTATCTTGTCCCTTAATATTGGTATGACCAGTGCTGCAAAAAAATTGATGTAGGCATAAAAAAGAGCAAAAAGCAGGTATTTTATAAAGGTAAATGTTTTTTTATCCGCCGTCGTTAAGGATGCTTTCTTAGATTGGTTGATGGTTAATCTAATTACATAAATGCCAAAGGGTACAATATATAGGAATCTAAGCAAAATGCTCATTTCAAAAGGTATGAATCCTTCTAATCTGTAAATATATACGTTATTATTTTCAACCACTTTAACTATTTCGTCAAGCTGGTAGCTATTTTGAATGTGGAAATACAAGTAATCCAGAAGGGAAATAAATGGAGCTATCAGAAAAAGTAGATGTTTTTTCTTTAGATAAAAGGTCTTTGTCAGAAATGATTTTAGGTATAAGTAAAGAAAACCAGGTATCATAAAGTAAAATACAATCCCTGATTTTAAAATATAAGGTATATGCCGTAATAATTTTGCGTTAGATATAAGGAAGGGCTGATAATAAAATATTAAAGAAATAAAAAAACAAGCAAGAAAAAAATGATGTGATTTTTTCCAGTTTAAAGCAGAATAAAAAAGAACAACTATCGTGGGTATTAACGTGACAGATGACAGAACCAGAATAATGACAGGTAAAACCATTTGAAAAGATGAGGAATTTAAGGTAAACCAAATATAACAATTATTTAGAGATTTCGAGCTCGATTTTTATATGTCCAAATTTTTAAAAGTGGACATAATACGCTTGAAAAATGGCTTTCTGGTTATAAAATTGCTTATATTTGTAAATCAATTATTGACAATTTTCTAAATGAAGATATTTAACTGGGAGTAATTTTGAAGGAGGGAGACATTTTGTCTTACCTCCTTTTTTGTTTCTCCAATAAGCGTAAATGAGATTTCAATCGATGGGTAACCAATTGACCCACTTGTTTACCTTGCCATATTCCCTGTTCTATGGCATCACGAAAATGAATGCCTCCATACAGTCTTGACATGGATGCCTCCATAGCGGCTTCAGAGAAAGAGGAAAAGGAGCGCACAGGTAGTCCGAATTCAACTTCTACATCGTCATCAAAAGAAAAGGAATCTCCAAAAATTTTAATTAAAATAATGGAGGCCGCAGATGAAGCAACACTGTGACCTGACAAATATTCGGGAAATGGAGGTGTCTGTAGAATAGGTTTCCATGATTTATCTATGAATTCTCGAATGGTTGTCTCTGGCCGAACCCGATGACTCCTATATTTTTCATCCCAACAAGCTATAAACGCATCATGTAAGGTCATGGCAACCAAGCTATGAATTAGGGCCGTTTCTTCCATAGATCGCTTTTCTTTTTTACAGGCGATTCCTGTAATGCCGATCCAATGTCCACCTGGGGATATTTTTTTAGTACCAAATTCAACATGTCCAATCTGGGAAATATGATATGGATTACAGTCCCAAAAATTAGCTATGGCTTCTTTTTCTTTATCTTTTGAACGCACAATGTCATAAACTTCCTTTAAAAGTAAATAAAAAGGAGCATTTTTATCCACATTAAAGGGAATAGGGGGTAGGGGTACAAATTGATTGGCCGAATCAAGGACAAGGGTTGAAATGGTATTCCAGTGCGGTTCAACAGGAGGCATGAATGCAGGTCCGGTAGGTTGCCAAAATCCCGAACCTCGCTTTGGGGTGTACCGTTTTAGATTGTTTAATTGAAGGAATCCATCTTTCATCGCCATTGAAACAACCTTGCCAACAATTTGGTCAATAACCAGTAAGATTGGCTTAGGCAGGGATTTTGATAAAGAATCAATTTTTGGTGAAAGAGTTACCCCTGACGGCAGCAACGCAGCAGCTGTTTTCCACATACCTAAAATAGTCCCGTTTATTACCTCTTTCTCTTTGGCCAGACCTGTAGGAAATGATGTTGTGGACCTGCTAATTTTACCAATAGTATGAAATTGGTCTGGACGCAAGGCAACAACTACTTCATAAGAGGTCATGGTCGTATAGGCGTAATAACGTGACGCAGCAACAGGGGAGGTCACATCATTTACCATTATATCGGTAATATTTTTTAGGGCGGAAACATATACATCTGCCTTATCTGGATTATTTGCACTTGAATATGGAAGGCAGCTAAGAAAAAGAAAAGATAAATAAAGCCACTTCATATTTCTATTTAATTTGAGGTTTTTAGAATCAATGGGGATTGGTTGTTAACGCCAACAAGGACTACTTTGGATTTATTTAATCCTTGAATCGATTTTAAACTTCTGACGGCTCCTTTTATACTTAAGCCCGATGTTAATTGTGGAAGGTAAGTGAAGGAAGCGTTTTTTCCTGAACCTTTTAATAAAACCCCATAATTAGCGTCTGTTTTTCCAATTCTTATTCGGGTATATTCTACATTCCCGGCCAGTAGAATATCTAACGCTCCGTCCCCATCAAAATCATCCGTTAAAATGGCATGAACAGGAGAAAAGTTAGCTTCAGCAGGTAAACTTCTTGGAACGAATCGCCCATTTACATTTTCCAGCCAGATAGTTTCTAAGGTATTGACCTCTAATTTGGGACTATTTGACAATTGGTCTGGGGTGAAAATATTTTGTATGGTCACATTGGCATAAGAATCATAAGTGACAAACTTTTTTCTTAAACCTACCATTTGATCTGTCATTTCGTCTCTGGTTGAAAAGGGATAGGAAATTCCATCCATATAATAACAAAGGACAGGATCAATATATCCGTTTTTATCAAAATCGTCATAATATAATTCAATAGGTTCTTTTTCTGATGCTTTGCATGGGGCATTCAATCCCCAATTTCCAGCAAGCAGGTCTTTGTCTCCGTCCCCATCCAGGTCAGCCGCGTGTAAAGCATTCCACCATCCTTTTAATGGGCTGGATAACATCTCGTTTGAAATATCTTGACATTCCCCATTTTTAAAGGAAAAATATTGGATAGAGGTCCATTCACCGCAAACAACTAATTCTGACTGCCCGTCCATATCGATATCCATAGCCAAAGCATGGGTAATCATACCCAGTTGTTTACGCCACTTGATGGTGAAAGATCCTTTTCCATCATTTTCCAACCATATACTTTCCGGAGCATTGGGGTATTTACCTTGTTCTACGCGCGCGCCAACAAATAAATCAATATCACCATCGAGGTCGACGTCCAGGGGCACAACGACAGAGCCTGAAAATGATATATCGGGAAGGGTTCCCGCCGGAGATGCAAAAAATAGACCGCCCTGATTTAAATACAGGCGATCCTTTAAAGGTAATCCTGAATCTGTGTCTCCATAACCCCCTGATACAACATAGAGATCAAGATCTTTATCTCCATCGGCATCAAAGAATGTAGCATACGTGTCTTCGTAGCCCGCATCGGCCAATAAAGCAGGTTGATTCGTTGGAATGAACTGACCATTTTTCAACTGTAGAAAAATATTTCCAGCCTGTCCTTCCGGTCCACATATATAAAAATCGTCTAAACCGTCACCATTTATATCCCCAACGGCAGTTTCCGGACCATGATAGGATATCATGTTGGGAATGAGTGGTTGTACTTTGAAATCATTAACCATCAACTCTTTATGTTTGTAGTTCAGGGTGTCAGGAATGGCATTGAAAATAGAAGTCGTTTTAGCCAGACTCCCTTTTTGTGGTTGGGTGGTGATGGAATCAGTAAAAAAATAGGTTTTATTTATTTGTACATTTTCTTTCAGATAACTTAAATTTCCTGAAGGCCAGGTAACCTTTATGGAATCAATTTTATCTCCGGATAGTCCAATATGAATAGGACCTGACATAGAAGACTGAAAGCCGTGGACTGGATTATTTTCGACACTAAACACACCTTCCGGAGTATAAACTTTTACTTTGGCGCCTAAGGCGTAGGTGTTTTTACTATTCGATGAAAGTTTAACGCGAATATATCCTTTAGATTTATTTTGTTCAATATTATTGTTTTTATAAATGCCGGCTGTAGCATTCATTCTGTTGAAAATGAGATCCAGGTCTCCGTCATTATCTAAATCTGCATAAGCGGCACCGTGAGCATAATCAGCACCAGTTAAACCCCAATCTACCGTACGATCTTTGAAGAAAAATCCTCCCTCGTTCTCAAATATAAAATTTTGGAGAGGGGTAGATTTGATAGATTGAAGTAAGCCAAACATTTTATCATCGGTATTACCTTGAAGATGTTTTAGTCGTTCATTCGCGTAGAATTTTATAAAATCGCGATTAATCATATCTCTGCCGTAACCATTTGTCACGAAAAGATCCTTTTTTCCGTCATTATTATAATCGGCAAAGAGAGCAGACCAGCTCCAGTCCGTATTTGAAATGCCAGCTAATTGTCCGATTTCACTAAATGTACCGTTGCCATTATTTAAATGAAGCATATTTCTCATCAGTTGATGATGGAATCCATTATCAACGGTGTTATTATAAACTTCAAAATTATCGGGTGCGTAGAGTAGTTTTTGTCTTTTATTATCTTTAGGAAGCATATCAAGAGTGAAAATATCTTGCCAGCCGTCATTATTGATATCTGCAATATCTAGTCCCATCGAGAAGTTAGAAATATGTGGTATTTGCTCTTTAAGAACTTCTCTGAAAGTTCCATTGTGGTTGTTAAGGTAGAGATAATCCTCCTCAACATAATCATTTGAAACATAGATATCCTGCCAACCGTCCCCATCAATATCAGAAACGTTTAGGCCTAGTCCATATCCTAATGGGTTTGATTTAATACCCGCTTGTTGGGTAATATTATGAAAAATGCCATTGCGATTTTCATAAAGCCGATCGCCTGCATCGGGATCTATCTGATTTTTCAAAAAAGCGGCATCAAAATTTCGAAATTGCTTAATGTTATGATTCAGAATGTAGGCATCAAGGTCACCATCCTTATCCATATCAAAAAAGGCGGCCATAGTGGTATGTCCTGGGTCAGCCAATCCCACTTCAACGGCCTTTTCAGTGAAGGTTAAGTTCCTATTGTTGATATATAAAAGATTTTTTCTTTTTTCCGGAGGTAAATTCCCTGATTGACAAAGATAAATATCGAGCCAGCCATCCCCATTGACATCAGCTACAGATACCCCGGTGGCCCAACCTGCATTGGGAAGAATACCAGCTTTCTTTGTTATGTCTTCAAATTGGAAATTTCCTTTATTCAGATATAATTTATGTTGGCTGATATTGGAGCTGAAAAAAATATCGATAAGCCCATCCTTATTAAAATCACCAACGCCAACGCCACCACCATTATAGAAATATTCGTAAGTAATAATATTCAGCGCGGGTGTTTCAGGAAGGGTGTTTTCGAAAGTAATGCCTGTTGAAGAAGAAGGCATTGCCTGAAATAAAGATTGGGCAATTGTTTTCTGGTTAATCAAAAATGAAAAACTCAGTGAAAGCAAAAGGGATAAAAATATTGAAAATCGTTTCATAGATATGCTAGACTTGATTATCAAAATCTAAAAATAGAACTTTTTAATGAACCCTACCTCATATTTTAATAGGTATATTGGGGAAGTGTTATCGCAAGGCATAAAATGGTATGATGAAAACATTTATCATCGCAAGGCACAAATGGCAATAGACATG
>JBMLQR010000388.1:0-2465 GCA_049241465.1 Saprospiraceae bacterium
GTAATGTTCAGCGTATATTTTTTGTCCACATTTAAGTCGCTAAATTTGAAAACACCTTCAGAATTTGTTGTGGTATAATGAGCAGTGCCAGTTAATGTCACTTGAAATCCTGATAAATTAAATCCATAAGCCAACCTGATTTTACCTGCAATATTGGTCAGTTTATTACTGCATACATTTAAATGATCATTTAGCTTAACATAAACCTTGCAAAAATGGTAATTCCCCCTGGAATCCATCTTATACAATCGAAGTGTTACTAATCCCTGTTCTACATCAGAACAACCCAATCGAATGGATTTATAACCTGTAGCGTTAATTTGTGGTCTGAATGAGGAAGTATCCCGCACTAAAAAATATTGTACAGGTCCTGAACAATCTTTGATTCCTGAATCGGAATCTTGTAAAAAATCTTTATAATGAATGGTGACACCTGGGCTATCTGCTACTTCCATAGTTAGAGATGCATTTAGCTGTAGAACACAAATTCCTGAAATAATGGATTTATCTTCAACGGTGAAAAAAATATTTCCTGTGGTCGCATTTCCACAAGCATCAGCAATAGTAATAGATGCAATATATTCACCCTCAGGAAAAGCTCCTAATTGCAGCTGACAGGTATCGGAACTAAAATATCCAGGGAAAGTATTAAATTCTTTTACTATGGACCCAGTATCCTTTTTTCTGATTTGAACGCTTCGTCCCTTGAAGGAATTATTTGAGCAATCATCCTTACAATAAAAGGAAAATTGAATAGTTGCCTGGCAATCTGTCTCGCTTAAATTAAATTTCCTGGTATTTCCGGGAAGTATCGACGGTGGCACATCATCAACTACAGAAATGATTTGGGTATATTGCCAAGCGAAAGTTTGTTCTCCTGCACAAGATGCGGTCTTTACTGGATTAAAATAAGATAAGGAATATCCATCCAGATTTCTTGTTTCACTAGTATAAAGTTGTGTTCCTTCTGTTGATTTTAAAAATGTAAAAGTTTGCTCTTTCCCATTTTTTCTGGGCAAAATTCTCGCAAATTCAGCTGGATCTACTTTTTCACAACGCAGTTGATTCGGCAACATACACCAATTTATGAAGGTTGCTGTTCGAAATATTTTATTGCAGTTTTCAGTGGTAATATCTGATGAATAAGTTTGGTCGTTAAAACTTACAGCAATCAAATCACATCCCTGTTCAGTCCATGTGAATTCATTTTTAGGTTGAATTTTTGCTAAACAAGTCGTAGTCTTATCCTCAGGAACAGAAATGGTAAAGGAATGAATGGCTCGAATAGTTATTCTTTGTTTGGTGGTATGTCTCAATGTGTCACCAGTTTTTCTGACATGTAATAAAGTCCATACCCGATCAATATATCCAGTGTCACAACTGAGATTTTTTTCTGTGTGATATAAAACGGTGGGTTGACAAGTTCCACTATTAATTTCTGGAACGCCAAATAATAAGTTGGATTTAATAGGGTCTTCCAATTTTTTAATCTTTTCTCTGTCCGTCCCATCTATATAATTAAGCCAGGTTGGATTTTGAGTATTAGGCAATGTGGGAGCTTTAATTAAAGGGACTGAATTGTTTTCCACTATAATTCTGGTTTGATTCCAATCCCAATTGGGAGGTAAGGTCAGCCTGTTTGTTCCTGACAAATCTAATATTTGGATAATATCAGCTCCCCATAGTTCTGCATCTACTTCTTTTCCTACATCTTCACAAAAAAAAGAAGCATAGGGCATTCCCCTTGGTGTAAAAAAAGCACTATCTGGGGTGGATTCAAAGTCTTCCAATTCAACGATTCCGTTTGATTTTCCACTATGGCTGAACAAGTCATAATCCATATTTGTCAATAAAAATTGTTGAATGAATTCTTTGGAAATTTTTCGTCGCATATATAAAGAATCCAATTGGCATCCATCATAGGAACCTTGGTTTATATCCTTTACATATATTCTTGCTTCTCCATTTTCTGCACTAAATTTTCCTTTATCATTTGAATTCCACATAGTAACCGGAAGTGAAATATTTAGTTGATCCTTTGTTTTCATCCTTGGTTTGATCTTATCATAAACCAAAAAATAAAGTGTATCCTGAAGGTTATTATAACAACCATCTAAGGCGGAAATAATAAGTCTGTGATAACCAACAGGAATATTATAAATCATATTTCCTCCTTCTGGCATTGGAAAAACAGGATAATCCCTGTCTATAAAATCGGGATGTTTTTTAAAATATGGTGTATTAAATTCCCAGGCGGTTTGAATTTTAAATTGGAGATTCAAATCATTTCTTGAGGAGCAATCATCATTTAAAGTCCAGTTAAAAATAGATCCCAGTTGTTTATCATCAGTGCCGTACGGCAAAAGGAGTTCTCCTGAACAGCCATGAGCCAGAGAATCAAAGGATATAGTAGGTAATGCCAGATATTCATCCAGGTTGGTTGGTTTGACATGTCCCAATATGGG
>JBMLQR010000389.1:0-4772 GCA_049241465.1 Saprospiraceae bacterium
CGATATGATTTTTCATTAATCCGGCATCAGACAAAGCCCGCACGTTACAACCCTTTAAGTCAATAAAATATTTATCTTTCTCTAAATCAAAAAAATAAAATGCCTGATCAAAATTGTCTGCAACATCTTTATCTACCTCAAAAAACGCTTGGCTGATACAAGTTCCCACGTAGGCGAAACAATCAGATGGCTTCGTTTGAAAATGCAAGGTCATTTTGTCAAGTGTTTTTTGGACAATAGCATTGGCAGTACCTCTCCAACCCGCATGAATAGCAGCCACTGCTTCATGGATAGGATCAAAAAGGAGAATAGGCGTACAATCAGCTACTAATATTTGTAGAAAAATATTTTTTTTATTCGTAATCAGCGCATCAAATCCTTCATAATATCCTGGTTCTACTACGTTTAGTACCTCATTTCCATGGCATTGAAACGAACTCGCTATTTGATCTCCGTTTATTCCTAAATCAAAATATAATATTTCCTTATTCTGCTGAACAGCTTCCTTGAGGTCATTGGTAAAGGCACCCAAATTCAAACTGGCAAAAGCCCCTTCTGAAGTTCCTCCCTTCCGGGTACTCTCAATAGCCAGTAAATGGTCATTAAAAGAAAAAATTTTAATAGGTTGATATCTCATTATTTCTACAATTGAGGTAAAAATAATACCTTTATTTACAGAATTTAATAATTCTTAACACTTAGTTTACAAATAAACCTTAGATTTCGGCTAAATTTAAGTTAAAGCTCACAATTATCTCTTATGGATGTTTATATAATATTGGTGATTCTATTGTTAGTTCTTGCTTTCGCTGACCTGGTGGTAGGGGTAAGTAATGATGCTGTTAACTTTTTGAACTCCGCTATTGGGTCGCAAGTTGCCTCGCGCAGAAACATAATGATTATTGCCAGTTTCGGTATTTTAATTGGTGCTCTATTTGCGGGTGGTATGATGGAAGTAGCCAGAAAGGGTATTTTTAATCCCCAAATGTTCAACTTCCATGAGGTAATGATTATTTTTCTTGCAGTTATGTTCGCTGACATCATTCTACTTGACATTTTTAACACCTTAGGACTACCTACTTCTACGACCGTTAGTATAGTATTTGAATTATTAGGTGCCGCCATCATTGCAGCAGTTATAAAATTGTCCACTAATGGTGAAAATGCACAAGATATACTAAATTATATCAACTCGAGTAGTGCTTTAACCATCATTTCCGGCATATTCATCTCCGTGGGTGTTGCCTTTTTAGTCGGTTTAGTCGTAATGTATATAGTTCGGGTATTTTTTACTTTCAACCCAGCTACTCAAACCAAATATCAAGGTGTAATCTGGGGTGCTCTTTCCCTAAGTGGAATTACTTACTTCTTACTCTTTAAAGGCCTCGAAGGAGCCATTTTTATTCCTGCTTCTTTTGTTGACTGGACGAAACAAAACACGGCAGAGATGTTTGCCATTACTATCGTCCTTTGGAGCGTTATATTATTTGCCTTGTCTAAGTTTACAAACTTCCCTATTTTAAAAATAGTAGTTTTAGCTGGTACTTTTGCCTTAGCTATGGCCTTTGCCAGTAATGATTTGGTAAATTTCATTGGTGTTTCCGTTGCCGGTTTTGAAGCTTATGATACCTGGAAAGCAAGTGGCGTTGCCGCTGACAGTTTATTAATGGTCTCATTGTCTAAAGCTTATCCCGCGCCTACTTATATGTTGGTTATCGCTGGCATTATAATGATTTTCACCCTGTGGTTTTCTAAAAAAGCGAGAACGGTTACCGAAACAGAAGTTAGTTTAGGCAGACAATCAGAAGGATTAGAAAGATTTTCATCAAACCGCTTTGCCCGAGGATTGGTTCGCTTAACGTGGAAACCAAACAGGAAAAATAATAAAACAGAATCTTCTGGCTTTGTTAAATGGGTGGAAAGTAGGTTCCAACCCTACAAATCAAAAAATAATGATAACAATGTAGAAAATCCTCCCGCTTTTGATTTGGTTCGTGCCTCCGTTAATCTTTCTGTTTCAAGTTCCCTTATTGCCTTTGCTACTTCTTTAAAACTGCCACTTTCTACTACTTTCGTTACTTTCATGGTGGCTATGGCTACCTCTTTGAGTGACAGAGCCTGGGGAAGAGATAGTGCCGTTTTCAGGGTAAGTGGAGTGCTAAGTGTTATTTTGGGTTGGTTGTTAACTGCTTTTATTGCCTTTAGTGTTTCAGGTCTTTTTGCCTTTATTATGTTCAAATTTGATATGTACGGTGTTGGATTTTTAGTATTGTTTACTATCCTATTCATCACAATGACCATAAGATTTCACAATAAAAAAGAAAAGTCGAATGCCAAGATTTTAGAATCTACCATGAAAACGGAAATTATTCCAGCAAGGCAAATAATTAATAGTACCGCAGGTAGTTTAGCCGATAGCTTAGATGCCGTAGCAGATGGCTTTGTCGCTGCCATAGAGGGCTTATTAACAGAAGATAGGAAAAAATTAAGAGAAGCACTTAAAGCCATGGAAAGGCTTGAAAAAAGTAATGAGGAATTCAAATATACTTTTTATAACTCCATAAGACGCATTCAGGAAGAATTGTCAGAAGGCAGCCGCCTTTATTTGATGGCCTACGATATAGAACAAGATCTGGTCCAATCTGCTGTATTTGTTACTGAAACCGCAAGGAAACACGTAGAAGACATGCTAGGTGCTTTAGATGAAGATCAGGCGCAAAATATCAGAAAAATAAGTCAGGATTTAAGCCTATTTTTTAAAGATTGTTCTCAAATTACCCGGAACAGGAATTATGTGCAATACGATGAAATTAAGGCCAGAAAAAAACAGCTGCTAGAGGAAATTGAAAATCTGATTGCCCGCCAGGCTAAAGGTATTAAAAATGAAACCTATAGCGCCAGAAACAGTATTCTGGTATTCAATATTTTGTTGGAAACAAAAGACCTCATTTCTATTTCAGCCCGTTTGGTTAAAATGTATTGCCGTCTTGAAAGAGATTATCCTCAAATGGATTCTCTTTTCGTTATTACCTCTGAAGATTAATATGATTGCAAATGAGGGAATCGATGACAAATCAACTTTTTGATTTAAATTATACGCTTTTCCCTCATTTGTTTCATGATGAACCATGGCATATTTTAAATTTATTGGAAAATCAATTTGATAACTTTATTTCCGCCCTTCCAAATACCTATTTTGAATGGAAACCTGGTGTTTGGCTTGAGGAAAATGTATCTATTGCAACTACCGCATTTATTGAGGGTCCCGCTATTATTGGTTCAGGTACAGAAATAAGACATAGCGCATTCATTAGAAAAAATGTGGTCATTGGAAATAATTGTGTCATTGGAAATTCAACTGAAGTGAAAAATGCGCTCCTCTTCGATAGTGTACAAATCCCTCATTTCAATTACGTAGGTGATTCCATTCTTGGATTTAAAGTACATCTTGGTGCAGGGGCCATTCTTTCTAATTTTAGATTCGATGGAAAAAATATTTCCATCAGAACAGGTCATGCAAAATTTAATTCGGGTAGAAATAAAATGGGTTCCCTTATCGGTGACCATGCTGAGATTGGTGCCAATTGTGTTATCCTTCCCGGCTCTGTCCTAGGGAAAAATGTTCAGATTTATCCGCTTGTTAGCACTGGAGGATTTATTCCCGCTCATACCATAGTAAAAAAATCCATTTTTGGCTAAATAGGTAAATGCTACTCCCCTTTTATGTTATAATCACTTTTCATCAAGAATTTGTTTTTATGAAAAATGAGTATATTTAACATAAAAATGATGCGCTATAGTGACATTGTAGGTCCTCCTGCATTCCCAACCTTCGAACCCGCTGAAAGATTATTGATGGGTCCCGGACCCTCCCCCATTTATCCCTCTGTACTACAATCTCTTGCAAAACCTACCTTAGGGCATTTGGATCCTCAATTCATTAAAATGATGGATGAGGTGAAGCAAATGACTCAATATGCCTTTCAAACCTCCTATCCTCTCACTTTTATTGTCTCAGCGCCTGGTTCTGCAGGTATGGAAACTGCGTTTGTCAATCTGGTCGAACCAGGTGAAAAGGTAATTGTTTGCAGAAATGGTGTTTTTGGTGGACGAATGGTGGAAAATGTGCTTCGCTGTGGCGGTATTCCTGTCATTATAGATCAGGAATGGGGAAAACCTGTCGATCCCGATAGCCTGGAAATTACCCTAAAAGCTAATCCAGATACAAAAATAGTAGCCTTCGTTCATGCTGAAACATCTACAGGTGCTGCAAGTGATGCCCAATTACTTTGTGAAATCGCCGCTAAATATAATTGCCTGACCATTGTGGATAGTGTAACCGGTCTGGGTGGTATTCCCCTTTTTACAGAAAAATGGGCTATCGATGCCATTTATTCCGGAAGCCAGAAATGCCTTTCTTGTATTCCCGGATTGTCCCCTGTCGCTTTTAGTCCGCGTGCTGCTGAAAAAATTAAAAACCGAAAATCAAAAGTCCAAAGCTGGTTTTTAGACCTTAATCTGGTGATGGCCTATTGGGAAGATGGCCTGCAAGCTGGTCAGCGTGCTTACCATCATACCGCTCCCGTGAATAGTTTGTATGCTTTGCACGAGGCTCTTGGCTTGCTTTGCCTGGAGGGTTTGGACAATGCGTGGAACAGACATCGGGAAATACACCTGCTTCTATTGGCCGGATTACAAGATCTTGGATTTTCCTTTCTGGTCGATGAACCTTTCCGCCTCCCTCAGCTCAATGCCGTATTTCTTCCTTCCGG
>JBMLQR010000389.1:4872-9010 GCA_049241465.1 Saprospiraceae bacterium
ATACGTTTAAATCCCGGCCTTACAAATGGTGCAATCTGACCTATAATGTAATAGGCAGGATTTCGGGTTACCTTATCGCCCTCGATAGTTACCGCACCTAAACATTTAGTGCAGCCTCCTCTATCTGTATGTGGCGTATAATCGCTATTTGAGGTAAGATTCCATTGCAGTACCGTTTTCGCCCAATTATTTGGTCCACCAATGACCAGATTCCGAACATGCCAGCTATAATCGCCTGCAAAATTTCCTGGTCCACCAATCCATTGCTCTGTAAAATATAAGTTTTTTGTAGGATGGGCATCATGTACCTTACCTAAGGCATTAATCTCCCCTTCATAGAGGTGAAAAGCGGAGCCATCTATATATTTTGCTGCTTCGGGATCGTTTAATATAGAAATAGGATAATCAGGTCTATTCGCGTTATGATCGTAAATGATAATCTTAGTATTGATATTGTTTTTCTCAAAAACAGGCCCCAAATGCACTTTTACAAATACCTTTTGCTCCTCTGCCAACATCATGAGGCTTGGATTATTCCCAGGATGTAAAGGTTCATTTTGTATGGTTAATGCCGAAATATCTATTCCATGGTTGCGCATGGACTGAATATATTTAACCAAATATCGGGCATAAACATCATAATATTCCGGCAATAAACGCCCTCCTCTGCTGTCCTGATTATCCTTCATCCACGATGGAGGTGACCAAGGAGAGCCCATGAGTTGTATAGCTGGAGAAATAGCCAAAATTTCCTTTAAAATAGGAATGAGATATAAGGAATCATAACCTAATGAAAAATTCTGTAAGGCAAAGTCTTGCTTTCCCTTTGGTAAATCAAGATAGGACCACGGATATTCATCCAAATCGGAAGCACCTACACTGAGCCTTAAATAACTGATGCCAATCTCCCCTTTTTCCGTCCCAAATAATTCTTTTAATAATTTCCCTCTCGCACCTTTCTCCATTTTTGACAAATGCATTGCACTTCCACCGGTTAAAGTAAAGCCAAAACCGTCCATTTCCTGATACGTTTTTGAAGGATTAAGACGAATCACCTGACTATTTGTTGGAACCTTGTCACTTGCCAACAAGACTTTCGGAGCCAATAACTGCTGCTGATCCATGGTAGTCAGATACATGGTAGCTTCACCAATCGTATCCTTCATTAATCCAATAAAACTAAATATCAGTAAGGTGAGCATCTTTGTATTTTTTAATTTCTTTAGCTAAATTTAAGGAAGTTATCACTATGAAAGTAACAATGTTATGAAATACTTACCCCTTTATCTGCTTATCCCCCTTTTTACATTGGGTATCACCTCAGTATTTAGCCAAAACATAAAGATTTTAAAACAAAATGAACAAATTCAAATAGGCATAAGTCAAGGAAATAAAACATTACTATCAAGTCCCTCGGAGGGTCTTTGGTCCATTGCCACTTCCTGGGAAAATGAATGGCCCTCCAATTGGCAACATGTTCATCCTGATACCATTTTAAAAGATGGGAAATGGACCATTTTAAGGGGAACCTTAAACCTTGCGGAAGGTAAATTCCTATTAAAAGATAGCTACCTTGAAGAAGGGGGAAAAGTAAAATGCATACGGCGTTATGAGTGGCAGGGTAAAAAAACACTTGAAACAGTTACCCTGGCGATCCGTTGGGCTATACCCCAAAAGGAGGTTAAACCATTCTTACCTGGCATATTATATTATGGAAATCCATCAGGTAAAAAAAATGGGGAAAATAATGTACCCTGGTTTAATGGGGTAGATTTAGAAGAAGCCTTATTTGAGGAACATCGGTTTCCAATGCCCTTTGCCAGTGCGGAGTGGAAAGAAAATGCAGATTACTACGGTGCAGCTCTTCATGTAATTCCAAGCCCTGTTTATAGGGGAAATCATTTTGATCAATGGTGGTCTCTGGGCCTGATTACTAAGGAAAAACACGCCGAATTGACCCTATTAAGTGGCCCGGTTGGTTATAATGGACAAAGGAATCAGGTAAAAGCATTACAGGAAAAAGGCCTTCCTTATACTAATACTTTTATAAAAGTTACCCCTGGTACCATCATTGAAAAGACCTATTATCTGGAAACTTATAATGTTCCAGAAAAAGGTGCTGGCTTTCAACAACCTATGAAAACATCCGTCGAATTATTTAAACCGTTTTATACGGCTGATTTGCCTCGTTATGAGGATATCATATCACAAAAAATTAAATTCGCACGTTCCCGCTGGGTTCAACAAAAAGATTATGCTGGTTTTAATATGTATCCTGACTATCGCAACCCTCAAATTGTATTGGGATGGGCTGGTCAAGGTGAAGCGCCTGGATTTGCTTTACAAAAATTAGGGAAATATAGTCCTAACGAATCTTTTACAAAAATGGTCCAAAGTTCATTGGATCATATTTGCAACTCACCCATTGATTCCAATGGATTTTGTGTTATTTATGACATTAAAACAGGAAAATGGAGTGGCAAAGACCCCGTTTCCCAGGGACAAGCTATGAATTCTATAGCTTTAGCCATTTTAGAAGGCAGGAAAAATAAAGAATTAAACACCCTTCTTTGGGAGAATTTTCTGCTAAAAGCTGCCGACGTTTTCTCAAACCGTATTTTAAACCCAACCTGGACACCTGTAAATACAGCTGAAGCATTCTTCATAGCACCCTTAATCTCCGCTTCAACCATTTTTAATAATGAAAAATATGGAAGGGCAGCAATTAAGGCAGCCGATTATTACGCAGGCAGGCACTTAGATATGGACGAACCATATTGGGGAGGCACCCTTGATGCCACTTGTGAAGATAAAGAGGGAGCATGGGGTGCTTTTCAAGGCTTTTTAGCCGCTTTTGAATTTACCAACAACACAAAATATCTAAAATGGGCAAAACATGCCTGTGATGTAACCCTAAGTTATACCGTGGTGTGGGACATACCTCTTCCAGCCGGCAGGCTTGCAGATCACCGTTTCAGAACCAGAGGTTGGACGGGTGTATCGGCACAAAATCAACATTTAGATGTTTATGGCGTTGTTTTTGCTCCTTCTGTCTATAAGATGGGCATTTATCTTGCTGATGAAAATTTAAAAAAACTGGCGAAAACAATGTTCCTGAGTTGTGGTCAAATGATCGATCCAAGCGGTTCTCAGGGGGAACAATTTCAAGAGACTAATTTCGCTCAACATGGGGACATGAGCGATGTGATGAAACTGCGCGGGGGGTATTCTGAAAGATGGACCGTTTTTTGGATTTGTGCCCATTTCCTGCATGCTGCTGCACAATTTGAACAAATGGGCATTTATCTGGACTAAGTTTGTGCCCACACTAAGCATAATCAAAGTAAAATCAATGCTTAGCCTGGGCACAAGGTATTACTTAATTTTTTGCAGGGGTAATCACAATATTGCGGTACTCCACAGGCCCATGATCTCCTTGCAGATAAATAGGCCCAGGCTCCCCTTCATTGCTATCAAGGGCTCCTCCGGTGATTCCCGGTATTTCCTGATTACAAATAATCGTCTTGCCATTCGCCACTACGGTAATCATTCGGCCAATAAGGGTAATATCATAAGCCTGCCATTCTCCGGCCATTTTTGCAGCCATTTCCGTCGGAATAATAAAGCCATAAACGGCACCAAACTCATCCACTAAAGGAGATTTTCCATAACTATCAGACACCTGAACTTCATACCTTCCGCGAAGATAAATACCACTATTAGACTCCTTAGGATAACGAAACTCAATATGTAATTTAAAATCTGAAAACTTATCTTTGGTCACTAGATTAGAACCAGACTTTTCACTCGTTAAAATACCATTTTTAGCCATCCACTGATTTGGTCCCATCGCGTACCAGCCATCAGTATTTTTACCATTAAAAAGAGTCACCGGATTCCCCCAAACAGGAGGCGTTGTTCTCACTAAAGAAGGAGCTCTCACGCCAGTCCAGGGGTATTTTTTCCCATCACAGGAGGTTATAGTGCCCGATAGGCTTCCATTATTCAACGAACCCTCTAAAATAAAATCATTATCACCGTCTTCCCATTGAGGTGGAATGGAGAAATTTAATTTACCCTCCTTGAAATTTATTTTTGACACCGGCCTGGCACTGCCCGATTCACTGACAAAATAACC
>JBMLQR010000390.1:0-6064 GCA_049241465.1 Saprospiraceae bacterium
GAACTGGCTATGGCTTGTCACCTGAGAATTGCCTCTGAAAATGCTCGTTTTGGTCAGCCTGAAATAAATCTGGGTATTATTCCAGGTTATGGCGGAACGCAAAGATTAATTCAATATATAGGTAAAACAAAGGCGATGCATCTAATGCTCACCGGCGACCTTTTCTCGGCTGAAGAAGCGCTTAAATGGGGTCTATTGAACCAGGTGGTGCCTGCAAACGAACTCCTCTCTGTGTCAGAGGCTCTTCTTGGGCGAATAGCTGAAAAGGCGCCAGTGGCTGTTAGTGCAGTCATTTCCTCTGTCAATGCTTTCTTTAATACCCCCGGAGATGGATTCAAAACGGAGGTAAATCAATTTGCCAAAACCACACAAACTTCTGATTTTCTGGAAGGAGCCCAGGCATTCATAGAAAAGCGACAGCCTAAATTTACAGGGAAGTAAAAATGAAATTTTTTCATATTCTATTTGTTGTTTTATCCAATCTTGTCATTTTAAATGCAAGGGATACCGTGGTGGTAGAAATTTTAAATTTTTCCACGCCAATTATTTCTATAATAGATGATAAGAAAGGTAATGTATTCATTCATACAATGAAAATGGTTTATAAATTTGAAGATAATCAATGGAAATTTCATAGAAATTGTACGTCTGAAGATAGAGAAATGATTTTTGAAAATGGGAAAGTGTCCTTTATTGATCATTCAAAACCAGAGGCAAATGAAAAATTGATTGCGTATCTGGGGAGGTTGCAAAAGAACAAAGTTTGGTTGCCTTTTTTGAAATCAACAGATTTGGTAGAACATATTTTTGTAGCTAAGGATAAATACAAAAATATCTGGATTTCTGCAGGAAGTAGCTTGTATAGATTAAATATAAATGATAATTACACTATTTTACATAAAAATAGATCCATTCGGGGAATAGATACTTTGAATGGAAAACTTTTGGTGAATACCTACGATGGAATTTTTCTGGATAATCAAAGAATCTTTCCTGACATCACTTATTCACATGGGAATTACTTAAAGATAGCAGATGCTACAGGGATAATTATTGGGGATAAGATTCTTAATATTAAAAAGGATAAGATTCATTTTGAATATGATATTCCTACAGCTTTTTATGGCATAAGTTTATCCAAGGCCATAGTCTATAAAGGTAAAATCTGGGTAGGCTCTAATAGAGGTTTGTTTGAACTGGTTGGTAAAAAAATGATTCATTCCCATTTTAATATAGTTATTCATAATTTAGAACTTTTAGATGATAAATTAATTGCCTCGACAAAGATGGGACTTTATTTTCTGAAGGATAAGAAATGGATGCAGATGAATAATTTTCCGCGCATACCTTTTAGTTCAATAAAAAAAATAGACAACCAATATTACGGAATGTCAGAAAATGGACTTTATGTGTCATCTTCATTTTATGGAAAAGCGAAATTGAAATGGAATAAGGAGATAGATTGTTATGAAATAATTAGAGATAATAAAAAGAACTTATGGTTGAGTACCTCTAATGGCATTTTTCTATTTAACCATAAAATGAACAGTTTTAAATATCTTTTCAAAAATATTGAATTTAATAAACGTTCAGCATTTTATGATGCACCTTATTTATACTTTGGAAGCACAAATGGTCTTTATAAAATTAAATCTGACGCTTTCAACGATCTCAAGAATGAATTGCAAACTGAATTTAGTTTCTTCCTGAATATTTGTTTAGTTTTTTCCATTGCGTATTTATTCTTTATAATAATACGTCATTTTAAAATAAAATAGGCTCTTTTATTACTGAAATAAATGGCAATGATATAGGAATAGAACTGTCAATTTTGTAAATGTGTTCGCTTTTTCAAAAATTGTACTTTTATTTTTGGATTTCCAGCAATTATGTTGTAATAACTTTTCATTTTGTACCTACAAAATAGGTGTAAATGAAATTATTTAAAATTGTGGCTGCCTGCCTTCTGGTGGGAAGCCATTTTTCTCTCTTGTCAGCCCAAATCTTCTCGGGTGGATTCAGATCAAATTTTGGTGTAGATGCTGATATTTTTGCTAATCGCCTGGAAAATGGAACGGGCGTAGCGAATGGTTTGGATGATTGGTTTAAAATTAGTGCCTATTCAGGCAATGGTTTCGGATTTATCGATACTTCAAACGCTCAATCCTTATTTAATTTTTATTCTAATCCCGCTAATATCAATACTATTTTTGAGAAACGTAGTAATTTCGGTTACCAAGCTTCTTTTGGCCCAACCTCCAATAAACGATTTATTGATGCTCTTTTCGCAAGGGAAAATTTTGGTGGAACCAACGCAGGTGGAAATTTTGCAGATTCCACCGTTTATGTTATTGCCAGTAAAAATGGTGAGCCACCTAGTATTTGGAGTCCTGGTGTAGGAAACGTAGCAAATAAAAATGATATTCTTGATATTTATGGTCTGTGTCAGCGAAATGGATTGACTTATCAAGATTCTATTTATATTTTTGCCGGACTTACATTAAATTCAAATACGGGAGCTAGATATGTAGATTTTGAATTTTTTCAGGCTCCTGTTGGTTTTCATCCACGTCCTATCCCCGTATTTACTGACGGTGGGGCATTGCAGGAAGGTCACACAGCCTACCGATTTAATAGCACAGGTAAACCAGTTAAAGCGGGCGATATGATTTTTGCTGTCGAAATTGGTTCAGGTGGTATTCAGGTTTTTGAGATGAGGATATGGATGAGGAAGGATTCTTTTGCTATTTATAAAGCTAATCCATCTGCCTATCCAAATCTCCCTTTCCTTATGGGGGAATCTATCGATGGTGCGGGAACAAGATCAGTGTACGGTTATGCACAGATAAAGCCTAAAAATAATGCACCTTTTGATATTGTAGCAGTTTCCAATATTATCTCCACCACGGCTCCACCCTGGGGTGCCTTTTTTAATGGCGCTTATGGTACAAATTATGGCGTTGATCAGTTTTTTGAAATTGGGGTAAATCTCACTCAGGTTGGTCTCGATCCTTTGGCTATAAATAATGACCCGAGCCCTTGTGCACGTGCATTTAGCAAATACATGATAAAAACCAGGGCATCTAATGCGTTCACTGCTCAGCTTCAGGATTTTGCGGGGCCTTATGATTTTGGGGGGCCGCCTGACCTAAAGTTAGCTATTAATAGTACTTCTTCGTTATTGACTTGCGACTCTACCTTCACTACACTCAGGGCAAATGTTTCCAATGGAAATTCGCCAGAAAATTATTATTACACCTGGAAATTAGGTGGAACTGTGGTTGCACAGGGTGTTGGTGTTCTAAATTACAGAACAAGTACTCCAGGTACTTACACCCTCGAAATTGCTGCATTGGCCGGATGTTCTGCTTTGGTAACAGGCACCTATATAGTCACTCAAGATAATACGCCTCCTGCCGCACCGACAGGTAATAATGAGGTGAAATTTTGTACAGGTTCTTCCCTTAAGTCTATTTCAGTGACTCAGCCTGCTTCAGGTTTTCAGATAAATTGGTTCGCAGCCAGTTCTGGGGGTTCCTCTTTAGGTACCGGTCATATATTCTTACCTGCTGCATCAGGTACTTATTATGCTGAGACAAAGAAACTTTCAACGGCTTGCGTCTCTTCGAGAGTACCTGTTATGCTCACCGCAGTATCTACACCTGTCATATCTGCTACACCGAAAAGAGCCTGTTTTGGTCAAACGAATGGCTCAATAACTACTTCAATTTCTGGAGGAACGGCTCCTTTTAGTTATACATGGAATGTTGGGCAAACAACTTCTACACTCTCAAATATAGGGGCGGGAAATTACACGGTAGTGGCTAAAGACATAAACAATTGTGCCGATACACTTGCTGTCGTAGTGCCAGTTTCTGCAGATATTTCCCTGTCATTAACACCCACTCAGGTGCTTTGTAACGGAGGAAGTAACGGGGTCGTAGCCGCTGTTGCCTCTGGAGGTTCAGGCACACTCACCTATTTATGGAGTAACGCAGCCACAACCAGTTCCATAACTGGTTTATCCATAGGTACTTATTCGGTGACCGTTACCGATGGAGTGCCGTGCAGTGTCTCAGGAACTATCACTATTACACAACCGGCAGCACTAAGTGCAAGCGGCGTAGAAACAGATAAAAGTTGTTCCGATAAGAATAATGGAAGTATCGATGTGACTGTTTCTGGTGGAAAAACACCTTATTCTTTTAATTGGTCCAATTCCCTAGGAACTGCGGAAGACGTCATTGGTCTCAGCGCAGGTTCTTATGCCGTTACCGTAACAGACGCAAATGGCTGTACCACAACCTTAACTAAAACTATAGCGAGTCCGTCTGCCTTATTTGCACCCGCTACCGTTACCCCGGTAGCCTGCTTTGGTCAATCGACCGGAACCATTTCCATCAGTGCAACAGGTGGTAATAGTGGATATACCTATTTATGGGCCGATGGATCTACTGGAGCTACTCGCACTAATCTGCCGGCTGGTTCCTATGTGCTTACATTGAAAGATAGTAAAAATTGTCAGAAAGATACCACTATTGTGGTCTCTCAACCTACAGCTGCGTTGAGTTTAACCTCAACGATCACCAACGATAGTTGTTTTGGTGCAGGAAAAGGGAAAATCGATTTGATGGTGTCCGGAGGCACAGTCGGAAACGGTTATACTTATTTATGGAGCAATAATGCAACAACAGAAGATATCAGTTCTTTGTTAAAAGGATCCTATACTGTGACGGTAACCGATGCCAGTAATTGTACCACTTCACTAAATAATGCTGTAACCGAACCACAAAAATTAGCAGTTACTGGCGTTATTACAGATGCAACATGTACACCAAGTATGAGGAATGCTAATGGTAGCATTACGCTGACCGGTAGTGGGGGCACCACACCATATAGCTATATTTGGTCAGGACCTTCCTCTTATACCTCTACCTCCAATCCAATTACAAATCTTGCCGTTGGAACTTATTCCGTAACTGTGGAGGATAAAAATAAATGCACCGCCACCTGGACAGGCATAGTGAAAGAAACCTCACCCGCATTAGTGCCACCTACTAATATCATCTCCAATAACTAATTTTTGTTAGTTCTATACGCATACGACATGAAAAGATTTATATACATACTGTCTGTTTTTTGCCTTTTTACCTTGTTTTTTCAAACTGCACAAGGACAAACCGTAAATCGAAAATTGTACCTGAAGTCTGGGAATTTAATGGATAGGACGGTTGGTTCTACCAAGGTGAATTCTGGGACGTTTAGTAAGACGGGGGCAATCTTTCAAACAGTACAAATAGCTGAAAACGCTCCAAATGGTGGAACCGGTCCTATTTCTACACCTACTTTAACTCCAGGCACGAATTCTAATCGATTGTTATTGGTAGTTATAGGAAGTGAATTTTCTTCCACAAGTAATATTATAGATTCCGTAAAATTTGGTAATGAAAAATTAATTTTCCTCGATTCATTAAGAGAGGGTACCTCAAAAGTTGAGGTTTGGTATTTATTGAATCCAACAGGTAATAGTGCGGTAAGCGCTCATTGGAAAAATTCTTTAATTGTTTCTATGGGAGCTTCTGTATTTTATAATATTGATTTAGAAAATCCCTTTTTAAGCATTAAAAAACAAAAAATTACATCCAGTACTTCCTTTACGTTAAATATTCCTTCATCTCAGGGTGATTTTATTGTGGATATAATAGGAGGGAATAATGGTAATAATAATACTTCGGGTTTATCAACAACTGTTTCTGCAAATAGTGCGGTAATTTTTAATGAGGGTTCTCAAGGTACTGACGTAGCAGCAGCTTACAGACAAGGACAAGCAGATTCAACTTCATTTACATGGACTGGTTTAGGTGGTAATCCTGCTGCACTTATTGCAATCACCCTTTCTGGTAATTCTTCCCATGAATCATTTAAATTAAAACCTGCCTTATGTAACCCAGCTGTTATTAAAGCAGGAAGAGAGATAGAAATTAAGACTTTTGTCAATAATATAACCTTTACATCGGGTTCTACGCTCAATACCACCCCTCCATTCAGAGCCGTAGTCTCAAAT
>JBMLQR010000391.1:0-2488 GCA_049241465.1 Saprospiraceae bacterium
AACACACATTTTAACTTTTTTGAATATATAATTAGATGTTTTTGAAAATTAGTTCTGGATAAATAGATAAGCATTTAGTTTATTAATCCATAAATTGTTTTCTTATTTTAGTGATACTTTTTTGTTACAATGCAGAAAAAAGATAACGACATGTTCACCTCACGTATCCTCTGGATTTTCCTTTTTATATCTTTTCTGTTCATCCAAAAAGGTTTCTCATTAGAGACCTCTACCAGGTATTTTTCAAAATACCTGGGGATTAATGATGGGCTACCATCGAGAAATATTTCAGGCATAACCCAGGATAGGAAGGGTATTATCTGGATTGGTTCCCGTGATATGGGCCTAATCCGATTCGATGGTCATAAATTTAGCACCAGATTTGAAGATCCCTCCATTCCTGTCATAAATGATAACAATGAGGTATTTGATATAATAACCTCAAAAAATGAAAATCTACTGATTGCTGGTTCTAATGGGATTATCATCTTCAATCCTGATTCCGGACACAAAAAAACAATATTCAAGAATCAGAAAATAAGCGCTTTATTTAAGGATTATAAGGGCAATATATGGTTCAGCGTATTTAACAAGTTATTTTACTCGAAAGATGAAAATTTGAATGATATGAAGTTAATGGCTACGCATGTTACTGAAATTTCATCTATCATGGAAGACCCTCAAAAAAGAATTTGGTATATTGATATTGATGGAAGATGTAATAAATTAAAGAGTAGAATTAATGAAGATTTACGTGGAGGATTTTTTCTTGAAAAAAATGGCATAATTAATTGGTTTCAGCAAATCATTAATCTTAAGGGGGAATTATTGGGAATGAATTTTTTTAATGTAAATAATATAAGGATTCCCGTTAAATTTTCAGAAAGCGATCAATTTAGTTATGGCTTTCCAGATAAAGGCATTCCTATTTTTGATCTTATCAAATCATCTGGATTCCCAACCAGGGAATTTATGAAATTTGGAAAAGGAGAAATAAAATACTTCAAAGATAAATTGAATACCATTTGGATTGGAACCGGCTACGGCATTATCCTTTTAAAGGAAAAATCGGTTCAATTTAATACCCTAAAGGAATTGGAGGGTAAAAGTGTCAGAGGCATGCTTGAGAGAGATAATGGAAATATTATTATTGCCACTTATGCAGGATTATATGAATGGGACAGGAAAACAGAAAAAATAAATGGATTACCTAATTCCTACAGTACCTTGAATATCTGTTTTAAGCCTATTCATATTCAAGGTAACAGGCTATTCACTACCCTTGAAAATTATAATGCTTTTGATATCCTGGAAATTAAAAAAAATAAATTTATCAATAATCAAAATCTAATACTAAGCAGCAGTGGATTAGGTTTTAGGGGGGCATATTATGACAAAAGCAGAAATATGATATATGCAGGGAATACCAGGGTGTATCAGATTAACCCCTCAAATATGGAAATTAAGGCACTTCCTTTTGAAAATACTGAAAAGGAATTACAATTATTTGATTTTCTGCAACGTGATTCCAGCTCCTTTTTTATTGGAACAGATAAAGGATTACTTATATTTGATATACATAAAGGTTGGATCCCTGAACCCTTGAGTGTAAATAAAATTCAATCTAATGTAAAAGTTAGAATTAATCATATCTATAAAAATACTAACGGTCAATTATGGTTATCTACCAACCAAATAGGCATTATTTTATTTGATTATAAAAAAAATAAAATACTGAGCAGATTAACCATGAAAGATGGACTTCCATCTAATGAAATTTACGCTATTTATTCCATGGATGGTGGGAAAAATTTATGGTTAAGTACCGCAAATGGGTTGTCCACTGTGAATATTAAAAATAAAACCATACAGAATTTTAATACAAATGACGGCCTGATTGGTAATGAATTCAATACTATTTCCCATTTAAAGTCGAAAGACGGACTTCTGCTTTTTGGAGGGACAGAAGGGGTAACCTATTTTAATCCCTCAGAAATAAAATCCGCATTTTCTATAAAACCAACCCCGTTTATCTCCGATATTAAAGTCTATGACAGCAAAGAAGGTAAAGATATATCCCTTTCAAATAGCTATCCCATCACATTGAAATGGTACCATTCCCCCTTAAGGATTCATTTGGGTGGTGATGATTATTTTGATTTTAAAAATCAGACCTATAGGTATAAACTGTTAGGTTATGATGAAAGATGGCAATACATTAAAGGACAGAATCCAATAACATATCATAAACTACCACAAGGGGAGTACAATTTGCAAATTCAGATCAGATCTAATTATTCTGGCTGGAATGGTCAGGTGAAATCCTTACAAATTATCCAAAAGCCAATTTGGTACAAACAAACGTATGTAATTATTTTATTCCTGATTTTACTTTTTATTATCCTTTATCTGATCATCTCTAATAAGTTAAATCAATTACAAAAAGAACATAATGTCAGACTTGAAATAGCGGAAGATTTACATGACA
>JBMLQR010000391.1:2588-4086 GCA_049241465.1 Saprospiraceae bacterium
CAATTACAAAAAGAACATAATGTCAGACTTGAAATAGCGGAAGATTTACATGACAGAATGGGAAGTATGATTTTTTCCATTAATTATGGTGCAAATAAATTATTGGCTAATAAAACGGAAATAAACGAAAATATTAAATATGAATTAAACCGTATTACTATGGAGTGCCAGCAAATTAATCTGGCGATATCAGATATTATATGGGCCATAGATTTAGGAAAACAGAAATTTAAAGACCTCATCATACGGTTTCAAGACTTTAGTGACCGGTATTTATTAGAAAAAGGGATAAAAGTGACCTATCATATTTCTGAAATGATTCCTTCTGAAAAGATTCTATCTCTTACAGTGCGTCACCAACTGATGATGATTTTCACAGAGGCTATTCAAAATATTTTAAAACATGCCCCGGATTCAAAGGTTATTATCAATATTAATTACGAAAAAAGCCATCTTACCCTTGAGGTAATTAATAGTTATCATACAAGAAGCATAACCTCTTTTTCAACAGGACATGGAATGAATATCATGCAGAAAAGGGCAAAAAGAATGATGGCAACTATACATTTTGATAATGATGCTCATCAATTTCTTATGACTTGTCGGGTTAAGGTTTGAAACCATCTGACTAAATATTCATTTAGTTTTTTTATCAAAAAAATAAAACGATTTTTTCTTTATAATTACCTTTTAATTTGGTGACTGAATAGATTAAAATTAAATCAAATGTATCAATTAGCCATCGTTGAGGATGACCCGAATATTGTCAAAAGTTTTAGGACTCATTTTGACCATTCCGAGAAGTTCAGTGTTGTTTTTGAAACAAATGAAGTGGAAAGACTCGTAAAGTTTTCAAAAACCAATGCAAACATTGACGTCATCATACTTGATCTTAATCTACCTTTCCTCAATGGAATTGACGGATTACCAAAAATAAGGAAGGCATTTCCCCAGGCAAAAATAGTGATTCACACCATCGTCATGGATAATGACAGGATTTTTCAGGCGATTAGCCGTGGAGCTATTGGGTACTTAGTTAAAGGAATTTCATTTGATGACATAGAAGAGAAATTGATAAACTGTATAGAGGAAGGAGGAAGTCCTCTGAGCGCAAGTATAGCCAGAAGGATTATTGGTTATTTTCAAAATCCAGGGAAGTCTCAAAAAGAAAGTGAAAAATTAACTGACATTGAGACAAAACTGATTCGGTTTTTAATCGATGGCCTTACCTACAATCAAATTGCTTCCAATATGAATATTACCATCCATGGCGTGCGCTATCATATCATGAATATTTATAAAAAGTTGGAAGTTAATACGAGGCATCAAATTGTTTCCATCTTTAAAGGCTAATTAAAGCCTACAAAAAATCATTTCAAGCTTACTGTATATTCATCTAGTTTACGGCCAATTCATTGGAATAGGTTGATATTAATTTTTTTTATAATGTATTTTGTTGAAAAAATTAACTGATGGAAAGATTTGGTCTTATATATAA
>JBMLQR010000391.1:4186-7673 GCA_049241465.1 Saprospiraceae bacterium
ACCTGTTTAAATTTCAATTTATTTAAATCACCCAAGGGTGAAATGAGTGATTCTGCCATTTTATCAATAGCAACGGTGGATAAAACCGTTTGTATGTAAGCCTCTATGAGGTCATCGAGACCAATACCCAGTTTATTAAAGTCCCTTCTATCCATTAATAATAAGCGATGAGTATCGCTGTCCCATTCACCCGAAGGTAATTTAAAAGAAAGATTAGTTCCCAGCATGTCCCAGGAGGAGGCGTCAGAGGTCCAATTATCCTCTAAAGGCAATTTTGCCCTTCTTGCATAAGTACAAAGGGGTAAAATACCATTTGCTGTAGAGCTGACCATCATTCTCAGGTCTGCTACAAAGGTTCTTCCCTTTGCATTGGGTATCGTTCCCACATGATATAACTTTCCCGTCAAGGTTTCGGAACTCCAGTTATAATTTCCAATTAAACTTTGGAGAACAAACCGGTCATAAGGGAATTCAAGTTTCATGAAATCCTCGAGCTCCCGTTCTGACACAATGGTAAAAACACCCTGACCTGAGTTACTATATGGAACTTTGATTACGCCCTGTCCTCCAAACTCAGCAATGTATTGAGGAATTTCTTCCTTTTTCACATCCCATATCGTTTGCGGGGTATTAATATGTAAGCCAAAAGTTTCCCATTCCTTATTAAAATCGGAATAGGCTTTTGCTGCCGTCATTTTATTTCTACCCCCTGCCAGACAAGCAATAATAGGATTAAATATGAGGGTTTTACTTTGAAGCGGAATTCTGGTCCAGGGTCTTTGGGTAACATATCTGAAGGCTGCTCTAATTTGCTTCCATTGCCCATTTTCATCCATTATTTCAAGAACACCTTGTTGAAAACGGGCAAAATCATTACTATCCTCATCGAAAAATGGCACTAAATAAACCTTTTCCATACAGGTATCAGCCAACACGGCGGCATAACCTGTGGCCTCCATCAAATTCTTATCGTACAACACAGCGAGACCTCCTTCAATGGTCGCATTTTTAAGAATGTAGGGATAAAAAGTTCGTTCAATTAAATCTTTATAGCTCCCTTGTTCCTGATGGTCGTCCGTCAGCGGCATAGATTTTTGCCCCGACGGACAGGAATTATTTTCAATAATAACCATCTGCCTTCGCCCACTTGCTGAGGTAACATTCAATAAATCAGCGCCAGCCCACAAAAAGTGACTGCATTGATAGGATAAAATAGCTTTGAGTGCCTGCGGTTTAACCAAAGGATGCAAATGACAATACCTGCTAACAATACGGTCTTTATCCAGATTCAGAAAAAATGAAACCATCGGGTGGATGGTAGCATTCAGTGCTTTCGGATAAAAATGATTAATAGGATCGAATTCACCAGGAGAAAATAATCGGACAGACCTGGGCGAAAAGGTCTGACTAGACATTGGGCTCATTGCTCATAGTCATCTTCTTCATCCAATGCTTGAAGCCATTTTTTAGGATTATTATATTTTTTCTTTTCGGGCGCAGGCATTAAACGCTTACCCCTGGTTCTTGTGATATCATCAACCAGTTGTGGCTCCTTTTTAATTGGTTCCTTTTTCTTCTTACTCATGAGTAAAAAACACTTTTTAAATCAAAAAAAAAGAAGAAATCTGAATTAATTTTGAATTTTTTAGAAAATACACGCTAAATTGTATAATTAATATAATACCTGCTTTTTTAACAAGGAAAATACTGAGTTTTTATGAAAATGTTGTTAATAGATTCTGATGAAAAAAACAGAATAAATTGGCAAAAATGGTGGGTGAAATGTGGGTTTCTTTGTGAAATTGCCCCGGATTTTAAAAGTGCTTTATTAAAAATAGATAGTCATTCCTACGACGTTATTTTATTATTTTTACATGATCAGATTACCGAAGGTCTGCAAATAACAAAAATGATTCGTTTAGAAGATACTGGTACTGGACTGTTTGTTATTTATGACCTTAGCACCTTTAACCAAACTATTCCATTTTTAGAAACGGGTGCCGATGATTGTATTCATCGGGACATCGATCCGAAAGAATTCTGGGCCAGAATAAAGGTGATTAACCGAAGAAGATTTAATCTGCCTAATACCTCCATTCAATTCGGGAAGTTAGTCCTTTTTCCTCAGGAACATCAGGTAACTATTGAAGAAGAAGAGTTAACCCTGACTAAAAAAGAGTTTGATCTGCTTTTTTATCTCATTAGAAATAAAAACAGGGTACTTACTAAAGAGAAAATCGCAGAGCACCTTTGGGGAGATCACATGGAGGAAAGTGCTAATTTTGAATTTATTTATGCTCATGTCAAAAATTTGAGGAGAAAATTAGCTCCTTTTGAATGTGACGATTACATAAAAACAATCTATGGCATAGGTTATAAATGTCATTTGTAAATAGAATAACGATGAAAATTGAATTAAGAAATTTATATTTCGATGACTATTTTGGTTTAAAAGAAGCTATGATCGAAGCCTATGCAGGCATAGGTGGTGATTATTGGCAATTAGATGACATCAAAAAATTATTGGATTTGTTTCCAGAGGGACAATTGTGCGTTCTCGTCGATGGGAAAGTGGTCGCCTCCGCGTTATCTATTATCGTTGACTACAAAAAATTCGGAGATAATCATACCTTTCAGGAAATCACAGGAAATTATACCTTCAATTCCCATTTTGCCGGCGGTGATGTTCTCTACGGCATTGAAATGTTTGTCGCACCGGAATATAGGGGTTTGCGATTGGGAAGAAGACTCTATGACAGACGAAAGGATTTATGCGAAAAGCTAAATCTGCGCGCCATCATAGCCGGAGGTAGAATTCCAAATTATAAACATTATGCCGAATTGATGACCCCAAGGGAATATTTGGAAAAGGTAAAACTCAAGGAAATTTATGACCCTACCCTTACTTTTCAAATGTCCAATAATTTTCACGTAAAAAAAATCCTTAAAAATTACATGCCAGGAGATACAGAATCGAAAGATTTTGCTACCCTCCTCGAGTGGAATAATATCTATTTTCAAGGAAAAGAAGAACTGAGCGCTAACAGCAAACAGATGGTGCGCCTGGGCCTCGTGCAATGGCAAATGAGACTTTTTAGAAACTTTAATGCGCTACTCGAACAAGTGGAATACTTCGTCGATGCAGTCAGCGATTATAAATCTGATTTTATTGTCTTTCCCGCCCTTTTCAATGCCCCCCTTTTAGCTGAATTTAATCACCTCGGTGAGGCAAAAGCGGTCCGTGAACTGGCACGTTATACCGAGCCTCTTCTGCAAAAATTTATTGAATATGCCATGGCATATAATATTAATATCATTACCGGCAGTATGCCCATTGTCGAAGACGGACATCTTCTGAATGTAAGTTATCTATGTCGCAGAGACGGTACCTGGGACGGGTGTTATAAAATACACCCCATGCCCTCAGAACTTTCTGCCTGGGGTATGGTTGGAGGTAATAAACTTAAAATATTTGACACCGATGCCG
>JBMLQR010000392.1:0-1073 GCA_049241465.1 Saprospiraceae bacterium
AAATCTAACTGAGGAGATCCACTCACCAAACCAGCGAGTTGTACGCCTATTAACCGAATCCCTTGTCTTCTATCATAAAGAAGGGTCAATAGTCCAAAGGCCTCCCTTTCCAACGTACCATCGTTGCAGGTAGGCGGTATTTTTTTTTCCTTGCTGAAGGTATTAAAATCAGCATAACGTATTTTAATCCGTAATTTGGTGCACAAGCACTTACGTTCGCGTAACTGTTTGGAAAGTGTACCCAGGCAGGCAACTAAATGCCTTTTAAGTATCACTAAATCCGTTATTTCCTTGTCTAACACTTGCTCATTTTGGAGTGTATCTTGTTGAAGGTGCGGCACGACAGGAGAATAATCCTCTGCATTTGCCTTTTTCCACAATTGCACCCCAGGTTTTCCAAATTCCCTCTCTAATAACCTTGGTGGTAATGCCGCCAAAAGACCAATTTGACGAATCCCCATCAGATTTAATTTTCTGGAAATAATATCTCCGACACCTGGTAGTTTACGAACGGGTAGCGGAGATAAAAATCCTCTTTCTGTCCCTTTTTCTATGAGTCGCGCGCCATTAGGTCTTGCTTCCAAAGTACCTATCCTGGCTACTAACTTATTAATAGCCAATCCTATAGATAAAGGCAAATGGGTTTCTTTAAAAATACGTTGTTTAAGTTCTTCTGACCAGCGCCAGCAGCCAAAATATTTATCCATTCCCGTAAGATCGGCATAAAAAGCGTCTAAAGCAGCCCGCTCACAAATAGGTACAGCCCCTTGAATTATTTCCTCAATAATTCCTGATTCCCGTTGGTAAGCCTCCATATCTCCCTGAATAATAATAGCTTCCGGACACATTCTACGAACCATCCGAAGAGGCATACCGCTATGGATACCCCATTTACGAGCCTCAAAACTACAAGATGCCACGACACTTTGAACCCCATTTCCACTAACAACCAATGGCTTGTTTCTCAAACCAATGTTACGTCGGATTTCAACAGATGCAAAGAAAGAATCCACATCCAAATGCAGGATAGCGCGTTCAAACATAATACAATAAAACTTTGTGCGATAAGGGTA
>JBMLQR010000392.1:1173-2278 GCA_049241465.1 Saprospiraceae bacterium
AGAGCGAATGCGCCTTTTGTTTTAAAATCGGGATGGATGGCAAAACCCGTGCCTTTAATAAACAATTTCTTAGCTGTTTTCAATCGGAAAATCAATCCGGGAATTTTCCACCAGGACAGCTTACCCCGTGCAGATTTAAGGAGTGGATTTATGTCAGGAAAAGTGGCACAAAAAGCAGCGGGTTGACCGTTAATGTAGCAAATAGCCAGTAATAATGGATCCAAAATAAGTTTTGATTCCTCTAAAATAGCTTTAATTTTCTTAGGTTCCGCGGGTTTAAAATGTTCAAATCGTCCAAAAGCTGCATTATAAATTTCACAAAAATCCTCCGCATATTTGTCCTTTTTCTTTGGATCATATAACTCAACCACTACTTCATTACTTTGTCTTATTCTATCACATACTGCTCTTAACCGACTGACGTCCAGATCATTTAAATCTCCTTTTATAGTAAGAATCTGCTCCCAGGCAATATATTTATTAGCCTCAAAGAAAGAAGCATAATAAGAAGGATTATAATTTTCCTGAAACAATGGTGGATAAAAGCCTTTGACCAGTAAACCCCAGTATTTATCTCGGCCACCAAAGTTCACAGGACCGTCAACGGCCTGCATTCCTTTTTCCCTCAACCAATTTTCTGCCGCCTCAAACAAAAGATTAGCTGCTTCATTATTTTCAATACATTCAAAAAAGCCTATGCCCCCGATAGGATACTCGAGATGACTGTTTGCCTCATGATCGATAAAAGCAGCTATTCTACCTATCGGCTTTCCCTGATTATCCAATAAAACAAAAATACGGGATTCGCCATGAGAAGCAATGGGATTTTTCTGAGGGTTAAAAACATCCTGCACATCACCTTGAAGATGTGAAATCCATTGCTTATCATTTGCATAAATGAGAAAAGGAACAGAATGAAACAACTGCCAACCTTTTGAATCCAGCACTTCTACACACTTCATGGGATACTTATTTTAAATAATTAAGTTTAAAAGAACAAATGAATATTAAAGTTAATAAAAAAATGGCACGGTTATTGGTTCTCAGAATACTATTAAAAGAAATAATTTCTTCAAAACAGGTCTCCTATTATCATTTGTTAAAA
>JBMLQR010000393.1:0-33671 GCA_049241465.1 Saprospiraceae bacterium
CTATTACTTTTGAACCTGTTGAACTCAGAGATTTAGATACCCTCACAGTAAATGCTGACAAACCCTCTATACTTAAAAGTGCGGAGGATTTTGTACTTCCTGTGTATCAGGCCTCCAATGAAAGAAAGATTGATTTGTTGCATACCATACTTCATCTCTCCTTTGATTGGGAAAATGAAAAAGTTATAGGTTCTGCCACGCTCCATCTAAAGCCCTATTTTGATACCATTCAAATGGTCAGCTTAGATGCTAAACAATTGGTAATAAAAGAAATACAGCTACAAAATAAAAATCAGTACTCCCCTATTTCCTTTGAAAATACGGGAAGTCACTTATACATTTATCTTGGTAGATCATTTACGAGAAATGAAGATTTTAAGATCTTAATTACTTATGAGGCAAATCCTTCTTCAACAGGAGGAAGTGCGGCTATTACATCAAACAAAGGTTTATTTTTCATCAATCCAAAGGGAACTGACGTTAGCAAACCAAAACAGATATGGACACAAGGAGAAACCAATTGGAATTCCCGATGGTACCCAACGATAGATCATCCAAATGAGAGAGCCACTCAGGAAATCAACTTAACGGTCGATTCAAATTATGTAACCCTTTCCAACGGGAAATTAGTATCATCCATTCCACTTGACAATGGCCTCAGGACCGATAAATGGGTTATGGATCAGCCTCATGCACCCTATTTGACCATGATAGCCGTTGGGGAATACGCTGTGGTAAGAGAACACTGGAATGAGATAGAATTATCTTATTATGTTGAACCGGCTTTTAAGGCGCACGCTAAAAATATTTTCCCTCATACCAAAGAAATGATGGGGTTCTTCTCTGACATTTTAGATTACCCCTATCCCTGGTCAAAATATGCACAAATCGTTGTAAGGGATTATGTCTCCGGGGCTATGGAAAATACCACTGCCTCTGTTTTTGGTGAATTTGTTCAAAGGACAAGCCGCGAATTAATAGACGACAAGGAAAATGAAAGAATCGTAGCCCATGAGCTTTTTCACCATTGGTTTGGCGACCTGGTTACCTGTGAAAGCTGGTCAAACCTCACTTTAAATGAGGGTTTTGCCAATTACAGCGAATATTTATGGTTTGAACACAAATATGGCAGAGAAGAGGCTGATTACCATTTGATGAATGAGCGGAAAGCCTATATTTCTGAGGTTATCTATAATCTTCATCCTTTAATACATTTTAATTATAAGGATAATGAAGAAATGTTTGATTCCCACAGTTACAATAAAGGTGGAAGTGTTTTACATGTTTTGAGAAATTATCTTGGAGACGAAGCCTTTTTCTTAGGCTTGAACAGGTATTTGAATAAAAATTCCTTTCAGTCAGTAGAAGCACACCATTTGCGTTTAGCCTTTGAAGAGGTAACTGGAAAAGATTTAAACTGGTTTTTTAATCAATGGTTTTTCGAGAAAGGTCACCCCGAATTAAATTACGATTATCAATATGATGCCTCTCTAAAACAACTTTCCGTAACAGTGGAGCAGGTTCAAAACCCCGACAGAATGCTACCCATTTTTATTTTACCAACATCTATTGGTATTCAAATGGGAGATTCCTTACACTTTGAAAAGATAACGATTAATGAACGAAAGCAAAAATTTGTATTCCCATTATCTGCTGCGCCTGTTTGGGTAACATTAGATCCACACCGCATTTTACTATCTGAAATAAAAGCTATTAAAACGCGCCAGGATATATTGAATCAATTTAAATTGTCTCCCTCTGTGATAGATAGAATGGAAGCTATAAACATGTTTTCTGAAGAATCGACCTTGCCCCCTTATGAAATGTATCTTCCTGGATTAAATGATTCATTCTGGGCTATTAGAAAGAAAATACTTACCCTTTTACCTGAAGAAAGAAAAGAAGAACTTATTCCAGTCATTGTTAATATGGCAAAAAAAGATGCCCATAGCGAAGTTCGCGCAGCAGCTATCGAGGTTTTAATGAATTGGAATGTTGAGTCAGTAGATGAAATAGCTATACAAGGTATTGAGACCGACTCTTCTTATTTAATTATCGCCGTATCGTTACAAGTATTATCTACAAAAAATAATGCCCAAACATTCACTTATGCTGAAAAATTAGAGACCGAAAGTCACCCAGCGATATTAAATGCCATTGGAATGATTTATGCCAACCAAAAAGTGCCTGGTAAATTATCTTTTTTTAGAGAAGGCTTGAACAAAATAAACGATTATGAAATTCTTGCTTTTTATGAAGCATTTCTGTTATATGGATTATATACCGGTCCCGAGAATACAGAAGAAGTGATAAATGATTTGCATAAAATAATCTTTGATTTCAACTCGTTACCATGGAAGCGGCTAGGAGGCATGGCCACTTTAAATAATCTTAGAAATTTGTATAGAGAACAAGCGAACAAATCAACCAATGCCCTGGAAAAAGGAGCTTTAGAAAAAAAAGTAACTGAAATATCCAGTTGGATGGAAGAAGTTATGAATATGGAGCAACTTACGGAACTTAAAAACGTTTACCAACAACTTCAATTAGTTGAAAAAGAATAAATAAAATGAATACATCTACCCAGGACCAATATGAAATACTGATTAATAAATTAGATCAGTTTATTCGAAAATTTTATTTAAATCAGCTGTTAAAAGGAACTTTATACAGCGTAGCATTGATATTAGTTCTTTTTTTGACTATCAATACGCTTGAATATTACTTTTACTTCCCAACTTTTGGTAGGAAAGCTCTTTTATTTTCCTTCCTGGGCATTTCCGGGATATCTCTATTTAATTGGGTAATTGTTCCGTCGGCGAAATATTTTCGTTTAGGCAAGTTAATTTCACATGAGCAGGCTGCAAATATTATTGGAAGCCACTTTAATAACGTGGGAGATAAGTTGCTCAATATATTACAGCTGAAGCAATTAGCGAACAACGTGGAGGCACCCGATTTAATCTTAGCGGGCATTGATCAAAAAGCATCAGAAATCAAATTAGTTCCATTCAAGGCTGCTATAAATTTAAATCAAAACAGCAGGTATTTGCGGTATGCACTACCTCCGTTGTTACTGTTATTCATCTTGTTATTTGCGGCGCCCAGTTTACTTATAGATTCGACAGAAAGACTTATTTACAACGGTAAAGAGTTTATTAAGCCATCTCCATTTCAGTTTTCTGTAACAAACGAAAAATTAGAAGTTTTACAAAATAGTGATTTTGTTTTAAACATACAGGTAGAGGGTAATCAACTGCCCGATGAAGCTTTTATTGAGATTGGGGGCTATCCATACCGACTTAAAAAAGAAGGTCCTGACCAATTTTCCTATCGTTTCAATAATGTGGCCGAAACCACTCGGTTCAAGATATCTGGTGCAGAAGTAAAATCACCCACTTTTACGCTAAACGTACTTTCAAAACCTACTATACAAGGATTTGAAATTTCATTAGACTACCCATCTTACACGGGTAGAAAAGATGAGACTATTCAAAATATTGGCGACCTGGTCATACCTCAAGGCACTTTAGTGAATTGGGTTTTTGATGCCAACCACACAGATAATATTTCCTTTTATTTTGAGACCGATAAAAGGAGAACAGAGGCAAAGCGATTCAGTGATTATCTTTTCACTTATAAGAAAAAGGCATTTAAAGATGATATTTATCAAGTGTTTTTTAGTAATAAAGCGCTACCTAAAGGTGATTCCGTACGATATAATTTGAATGTTATCCCAGATAAGTACCCAGAAATAAATGCACAGAAATTTGAAGATAGTACCAATAATAAGTTACTTTTTCTAGCCGGTGATGCTTCCGATGATTATGGTATAGAAAAAATAAATTTTAATTATTCATTGTTCCGGGGTGATAAACTGATCACTGAGAAAACCCAGATTATCAAACAAAATGCGGGTTCTCCAGTAGCTTTCCGGCATTCATTTGACCTAAGCACTATAAACATTGAACCTGGGGATAATATCCAATACTACTTTGAGGTATTTGATAATGACGGCGTTAATGGCAGCAAATCGGCCAAATCAACATCGTGGACTTATGAAATGCCAACGGTGGAGGAATTTAAGAAAATGGAAGATTTGAATGAAGATTTGATTCAAAAAAACATGATGGATGCCGCCAAGGAATCCAAAAAATTGCAAGAACAACTTCAAAAGATGCGTGAAAAGTTGTTGCAACAAAAAGAAATGGATTGGCAGACCCGAAAAGAACTTCAACGGATATTAGACCAACAAAAAGAATTAGAAAAATTAGTTGAAGAGGCTAAAAAAGCCATGGAGGAGAATAAGAAGAATCAAGAAGAATTTTCTGAAAGAAGTGAGGAGATGAAGGAAAAACAGGAGAAACTTGAAGATTTAATGGAAGAGGTGGTGAATGACGAAATGAAATCTTTGATGGAAAAAATTCAGGAACTTATGCAGGAACTGAATAAAGATGAGGCCTTAAAGATGATGGAAGAAATGGAGATGAATGATAATAAGGTGAATAAGCAAATGGATAGGATGCTTGAGTTATTCAAACAACTTGAGATTGAAAAGGAGGTAACTGAGACGGCTAAAGAACTGGAAAAATTATCAGATAAGCAGGAAGAATTGACGAAAGAAACGGAAGCCAATCAAAAAGATTCCCAAAAGGAATCGCCTGAAAAACAAGAGGAAAAACAAGAGAAGTTAATTGAAAAGCAGAAGGAGCTACAAGAAGAATTTAAAAAGGTAGAAGAAAAGTTGAAAGAAATTGCAAAAAAGAATGATGCCTTAGAGAAGCCACAAAAGATGGACGATAAGAAGGAGGATGCAAAGGATATTCAACGGGACATGAAAGATAGTCAGCAAAATCTGGAACAAAAAAAGAATGATAAGGCGAGTAAAAATCAAAAAGACGCAGCCAAGAAAATGAAAGAAATGGCGAGTCAAATGCAAAACCAAATGCAAGCTGGTCAGATGAAGCAAATGCAAATGGATATGAAGACCTTAAGGCAATTACTTGAAAACCTTGTTTCTCTTTCATTTAGCCAGGAAGATTTGATTACGGAATTTAATAAAACGGATCCATCTACGCCTAAATTTGTGCAGCTTACTCAAAAGCAAAATAAATTAAAAGACGATTTTAAAATAGCAGAAGATACTTTACAGGCCTTAGCTAAAAGAATGATTCAACTTGAAAGCTTTGTAACCGACAAAGTAATGGAAATAAATAGGTCGTATAAAGAATCTATCGTTCAGTTAGAGGAGCGGAAAAAAACGACAGCGGCTGATTTCCAACAGCGTGGCATGAAAAGTTTAAACGATCTGGCCTTAATGCTTAGTGAGAGTTTAGAGCAACTTCAACAACAGATGGCCTCAAAAATGAAAGGTCAGCAAATGTGTGCTGATCCAAATAGTCCAGGTCAGGGTGAACCCAAAGATCAGATGTCAGAAGGGCAAGAAAAGTTAAATGAACAGATGAAGGGGAAGCAAAAAGAGGGAAAAAGCCCAAGCGCAAAAGATTTTGCTGAAATGGCTGCTAAACAAGCTGCTTTGCGAAAAGCCATGGAAGCAAAACAACGCAAGTTACAGCAACAGGGAAAAGGAGGCAATAAAGAGATTCAAGAGATGGTAGAGGAGATGAATAAAACGGAAATAGATTTAGTTAATAAGCGAATGAACGGCGAAGTAATGAAACGCCAGCAACAAATATTAACGAGAATGCTTGAATTTGAAAAGGCAGAGAGACAACAGGATCAAGACGAAAAACGAAAAGCGGAAATAGCTAAAACTACACCAGCACCTATGCCGCCCGCTTTAGAAGAATATATCCGCCAAAGGAAAGCTGAGATTCAAAATTATCAAACTGTATCCCCTTCTTTAAAGCCATATTATAAGAATTTAGTTGAAACCTATCTAAAGTCTTATAAATCAAATAATTGAAATTGAAAGAGTAAAAAAGTATATCCGCATATTGACTTTCTCAATATTCGGATATACTTTTGCACCAATAATCCCGTGAACACTATTGTAATTGATTAGATGACAAAAATCATCTAATGATTTTTAAACCTAACGGTAGTGTATCATGCTTAAACTCCCCTCCAATTTAAGGAGCATCAATGTTCTTGACAGTTTCGTACAAGATCTGGTGCATCAATACCAAATAAGTCAAGAGGTTCACGGCAATATGTTAATATCGTTAACAGAGGCTGTGACTAATGCTATTACCCATGGTAACCATTATGACGAAAACAAAGTCGTCCAAATAAATCTGCAAAAAAAATCGGACACTATAGCTATCCGCGTTTCCGATCAGGGCCGCGGTTTTGACCCAGCCAATGTACCAGATCCAACTTGTGAAGAAAATATCTGTAAATGCGGGGGAAGAGGCGTGTTTTTAATGCAAAGATTATGCGACCAAATTCAGTATAAAGATAACGGTCGTACAGTTGAAATGCATTTCAAAATATGATTTTAGACAATAATATTCCTGAAGAGGAAATGGATGAAGAAACTTCTCCCATCTCCTTTTTTTCAGAAGACATAGCCTTCGAACCACAGCATACAGATCAAATAATACCCTGGATAGAACAAACCATAGAAAAATACGCTTGTAATTTAAGTTTTATAAACTTCATTTTTTGCAGCGATGACTATCTGCATCAATTAAACGTCAGTTATTTAGACCATGATACCCTTACTGACATCATCACCTTTCCATATAGCACAGCACCACAAATTGAGGGTGACATATTTATCAGCATAGAGAGAGTACGGGACAATGCAGCTACTTTCAAGGTAAGTTTTGAGGAAGAACTTCTTCGAGTTATTATACACGGGGTATTACATTTATGTGGATTTAAAGATAAAACGCCTACCGAGAAGGAGGAAATGGATCAAAAAGAAAATGAGGCATTAGCACATTACAACGGACACAAATAGAAGGAAAGTAATAATAAATTACTCCATAAAGCAGCGAAAGAAAATAGGTTTTCGTTAAACGGAATATAAAAAGGAAATTTTACCTCTCGAAGATGTATTATTTCACACTGTTCCTATAAAATATAGATTTATTATCTAAATTTGAGCGCAAAAGAGAATTTCAATGATTTTAAAAAAAATCAACTAAACCAAACTGAAACAAAAACTTTAAACAATTTATTACGATTAAACATTTATTAAGCATTTTTTTTAAACCAGATTTTATGAAACAACGATTTCTGAAACATGTTTTCTCGGTTTTGTTCTTTTCTGTGTTGGCTATTGGAATGGCTAATGCTCAAGGAGGCAAAATCAGTGGAAAAGTGATTGACGCAGGAAATGGAGAGGGACTCATCGGCGTAAACGTCGTTGAAGTAGGAACCTCCAATGGAACTGTTACGGACTTAGACGGTAGCTACACGATTACTGTTGGAGCCAATGCAACGCTTTCTTTTTCTTTTACAGGCTATGCAACGCAAAATGTAGTAGTAGGTAACAGCACTACCATTAACGTTAGCTTAGCATTTGAGCAACAAGCCCTAAGTGAGGTTGTTGTGGTTGGTTATGGTACTCAAAAGAAAAAGGAAATCACAAGTGCGGTGACCAGTTTGAAAGCAGAAGATTTCAACAGAGGTACCGTAAACGATCCAGCACAGTTACTTCAGGGTAAGGTAGCTGGTTTGAGTGTTGTACGTCCCGGTGGTGACCCAAATGGTGGTTTCCAGATACGTCTGAGAGGTGTATCTACGGTAGGTGCAAATGCTGAGCCTTTAGTAGTAATTGACGGGGTAATTGGTGGATCTTTGAGCACCGTTGACCCTAACGATATTGCTTCTATTGACGTACTTAAAGACGGATCTGCAGCGGCTATTTATGGTACTCGTGGTTCAAGTGGTGTCATTCTTATCACTACTAAAACGGGAAAATCAGGTAAAGTAACTGCAGATTACAATGGTTCTGTTGGTATGGAAAGCCTAGCCAGGAAAATACCTGTTATGACGGCTGATGAGTTCCGTAAGGTTCCAGGTGCTCCAAACTTAGGTGCTACGACTGACTGGTTGGACTTAGTAACTAACACAAGTTATTCTCAGGTTCACAACCTTTCTTTAGGTGGTGGTGTGAACAACACAACTTTCCGTACTTCTTTGAACTTACGTGATGCTAACGGTATTGGTATTAATTCAGGATTTAACCAACTAAATGGTAGAATAAATCTTACACAATTAGCTTTTAATGATAAAGCAACTTTCACTGTGAATGTTTCTTCAACAACGAGAGAAGCAACGTATGGTGATGCCAATTCATTCAGATATGCAGTGATTGCAAATCCAACTATGCCTGTTTATGATAATACAACTACTTCTCCAACTGCTGGTGGTAGATTTGGTGGTTATGCACAACGCGATATCTTTGACTTCTTTAATCCATTAGCGATTGCTGAACAAAACATCAATGATGGCAAAGACACTCGTTTACTTACCAGTGTACGTGGCGATTATAGTTTGACAGATGATTTACGTATTGGTGTTTTCTACTCAAGCCAGTGGGAATCTGATTTCAGAGCTAACTATTCCCCTAAGAATTCAAAATTCGGAGGAGGATTTGGTAGAAAAGGTTTAGCTACAAAGCAAACTAACGAGCGTTACAATGAGTTATTGGAAGCTACTGTAAATTACAATAAATCTATTGGTGCTTCTTCTAACGTTACTTTACTTGGTGGATATTCATACCAGGACTTCGTTTTTGAAGGAAGTTACATGCAAGGTGGTAATTTCTTGACAGATGCCTTTACTTACAATAACATGGGCGCTGCCCTTGATTTTGCAAACGGTTTAGGTACTGTAAGCAGTTACAAGAATTCTAACAGATTAGTTGCCTTCTTCGGTCGTGCAAATATCAATATAGACGGAACTTACTACGTATCTGCCAGTGCACGTTACGAAGGATCTTCACGTTTTGGAGCGAACAACAAATGGGGTCTTTTCCCTGCGGTGAGTGCGGGTGTTACTTTATCCAATCTTATCGATTTACCAGGTGTAAACAGCTTGAAACTTCGTGGTAGCTGGGGTATTACTGGTAACCAACCTAATAGTTCTTATGCTTCTCTTCAAAGATTTGGCCGTCAAGGTAACTTCTTTATTGACGGAGCTTATGTACCAACTTACGGACCGGTTTCCAATGCAAACCCTGATTTGGCTTGGGAAACTAAAAACGAAATTGACTTTGGTCTTGATTTCGCAATGTTAGACAACCGTTTAACAGGTACGATTGATTACTACTCAAGAACAACAAAAGACTTGATTTTATTAGTTGATGTACCAGTTCCACCAAATCTCTTTGGTCAAACTTTGGTTAATATTGGTGAATTATCAAATACAGGATTAGAAGCAGCTTTAAATTACAATGTTGTAAGCAAGGAAAAATTCAGCTGGACAGCTGGAATCAACTTAGCTACATTTAAAACTAAAGTAGAGAGTTTAACTTCAGGTGATTTAAGTTTTGGTAATGGTGGCGTACTTTTCCGTGCCGGAATGGGTTCACCTGGTCAGAACAACACTAACTTGATTCGTGTAAAAGAAGGAGAAGAATTAGGTCAATTATGGGGACCAATTCAGATTGGTGTAAATCCAAATGGAACACCTCAGTTCCAGGATTTAAATGGTGATGGCAAATTCTGTGATTGCGACGCTGACAGAACAGTGGTTGGACAAGGCTTACCTACTTTAACTGCAGGTATCAATAACTCATTTACTTTTGGAAATTGGGATGTTAACTTATTCTTCAGAGGAGCATTTGGTCACGAGTTATGGAATAGCTACCGTGGTTTCTACGAAAACTTAGAAACAACTACTGTTAATAACTATAACATTGTGAATACTAAATATTTAGATCAAAAAGTTACTAAAGCACAGGTTAATAGCACGCATGTTGAAAAAGGTGATTTCATCAAATTAGATAATGCAACTATTGGCTACAAAATGAATGTTAAAGCGGGATCAGGCGTTAGAAGCTTACGTTTCTACCTTTCTGCTCAGAATCCATTCATTATTACTGGTTACACAGGTATTGACCCAGAAGTTAGATTTACTGACTCTGAAAATGGCGACCCATTATCACCAGGTATTGAAAGGAGATCAACCTATTTCACTACTCGTATTTTCACATTGGGTGCCAACTTAGGTTTCTAAAATTCAAAAAAATCAAACAATGCAAAATTTATTTTTTAAACGCATATTATTGGTTGGATTTGTGTTAACACTATCTATCCAATCTTGTACAAACCTGGAAGAGGAATTGTACAGTGATATTACTGCGGATAATTTCTTTAAAACAGATGAAGAGTTCATCGCTGCCCTAGGACAAGCTTATGCTTCGTTTGGAGGTTTGGGTAACCATGGTAACTTATGGTCAATGAATGAGATTTCTTCTGACGAATTGGTTATCACAACAAAAGGTGGTGACTGGTATGACGGTGGTATTCTCATAAACCTTCACCAACATAACTTTACTTCAGATAACGACTTTTTCAATAACGCATGGGGTTTCCTTTATGGCGGTATTAACACGGCTAACCGTTTGATTTTCTCTTTCGAGAAATTAGGTACACCTGAGTCAAAAGTCTTTATAGCTGAATTACGTGCAGTGCGTGCTCTATGGTACTATTGGGCAATGGACGCTTTTGGTAATGTTCCTTTAGTAGTAGATTTTACAGCTAAAGAAGCACCTGCAAATGCTACCCGTGCTGAAGTATATAACTTTATACTTTCAGAATTGAATGCAGTTATTCCTGTACTTCCAACGTCTAAAGATTCGAAGACTTATGGACGTATGACCAAATGGGCTGCATTAGCTATCCGTTCTAAATTATACTTAAACTCACAGGTTTATATCAATCAGGCAAAATGGGCTGAAGCTGCTGCTGATGCACAGGAAATTATAGACAAAGGCCCATTCAGCCTTCAGTCTGTTTACTCTGAGAACTTTGCTATCCGTAACGGTGGATCATCAGAGAATATCATGGTTTATGCTTATGATAAAGTATTCGCTGGTGGTTTCAACTGGCCAATGATGACCCTTCACTATGCCAGCCAAGGTGTTTACAGCTTAGCTGACCAGCCTTGGAACGGTTATTCTGTTGTAGAAGAGTTTTATAATTCTTACATCGATCCAGCTAAAAACCCTGGTCCTCAAGGTAATGTTTGGAAAGGTTTAGCCACTGCCCCTTCAACAGGTACCCTTGACAAGCGTTTATCCAACTTTGTGGTTGGACCTCAATTTAACCCTGATGGTTCACGTGCACAAGATCCAGGTGTTGACGCTGGTGACCCAGATGGTGCTCCATTAAATTTCACTCCACAAATCAACCAGATTTTCCCAAATGCATGGAGACAAGGTGGTGCCCGTATTGGAAAATACGAATATGAAGTTGGTGGTAATGCAAATATGAGTAACGACTTCGTTATCTTCCGTTTAGGTGATATCATTCTTACACTTGCTGAAGCAGAATTCAGAAGAGGCAATACGGCTAAAGCGCTTGTACTTGTGAATCAAATACGTAAGCGTGCTGGTGTAGATGCCTTCTCTTCTCTAACATTAGACCAAATCTTTGAAGAAAGAGGACGTGAAATGTTTGCTGAAATGACTCGTCGTCAGGACCAAATCCGTTTTGGAAAATGGAGTGGAACATGGTGGGAAAAACCTTCTACTGCTGCTAAAACGCATCAGATTATATTCCCAATTCCAAAGCCTCAGTTAAACTCAAATGCTAAATTGAAGCAGAATCCAGGATATAATTAATCATCTATTGATTTTTTTAAAAAGAAACTCCCGAAGAATTTCTCCGGGGGTTTCTTTTTTTAATTGATTCACATTATGAAAAAAAATATAGGGAAAATGTTACCGGTAAAATACTTTTCTCTTTTTCTCCCTCTTTTTTTTGTTGGATTTGCATGTACAAAATCCGAAGATATAGAAATAAATAAATTATTCCTTTTGCATGATGCAGAAGACACAGGTATTGATTTTATAAATGAACTTAGTTATACTGAAAAACTTAATCCTTATACTTTTCGTAATTTTTATAATGGTGGTGGCGTCGGTTTAGGTGACTTTGATAAAGATGGCCTGATTGATATTTTTTTTTCAGGCAATCTGGTGGCCAATAAACTTTATCTAAATAAAGGCAATTTTAAATTTAATGACATTTCCATACAAGCAGGTATTGGAAGTGAGGGTGTTTGGACCACTGGCGTAAGTGTAGTTGATATTAACGCCGATGGATGGCTCGATATTTACATTTGTAAATCAGGACCTCCAGGTGGTATGAACAGACACAATGAGCTTTTTATAAATGATGGAAACGGTGTAGGTGAAATTCCTACTTTCACAGAAATGGCAAAAACGTATCGACTTGATGATCAGGGACTTTCCACCCATGCTGCCTTCTTTGACTATGACAAAGATGGCGATTTAGATTTGTATCTACTCAATAATAGCTTAAGATCTATTGGAGGGTATGATTTAAGGAAAGACCAACGGAAAATTCCTGATCCTGACGGTGGTAATAAATTATATAGAAATGACGGGGCATTTTTTTCCGATGTAACCCTGCAAGCCGGCATTTATTCCAGTGCTATTGGGTTCGGATTGGGTGTCTCTATTGGTGATATAAATAAAGACGGCTGGCAAGATATTTATGTTTCTAACGACTTTTTTGAAAAGGATTATTTATACATCAATAACCAAGATGGCTCCTTTTCTGAGAAACTGGAATCTTTCATTCAGGAGATTAGTATGGGTTCCATGGGTGCTGATATTGCAGATATTAACAATGACGCACTCCCTGATATTTTTGTAACAGAAATGCTTCCCGCAACGGACGAACGTTTAAAAACTACCGCTCAGTTTGAAAAATGGGATAAGTATCAAACCAATCTTAACCAGGGTTATTATCATCAATTCAGTAGAAATACGCTACAATTAAACAATGGATCAAATATAAACGAAGAAATTTCATTTTCTGAAATTTCCCGGTTTTCAGGGGTGCATGCCACGGACTGGAGCTGGGGTGCGCTTATCTTTGACATGGATATGGATGGTTTAAAGGATATTTTTGTCGCCAACGGCATTTATAAAGATCTTTTAAACCAGGATTATGTCAACTTTATAGGAAATCCCGATATGGTTAGACAAATCATCAGGCAAAAGAAAGAGGTGATAAAACAATTAATCGATTCCATACCCTCAAATAAAATCTCCAACTTTTCATTTAAAAATGAAGGTGGTTATGAATTTAAAGATGTGGCTAAAGACTGGGGCTTAGATTTACCCTCTCATTCAAATGGTTCAGCTTATGGCGATTTGGATAACGATGGAGATTTAGACTTAGTTATTAATAACATAAACATGCCTTCTTTTATTTATGAAAATAGAAGTAATACTATTTTTAAAGACCGACACTTCCTTAGTCTGGACTTAGTTGGAGAAGGAAAAAATACTTTTGCCCTAGGCAGCAAAGTAAGTGTTCATATAAAGGATAAAACACTCTATCAGGAATTAGCGCCTATGAGAGGTTTTATGTCTTCAGTAGATTACCGTTTCCATTTTGGGCTAGGTTTAGACTCCATCATAGATTCCTTAATTATTGAATGGCCTAATCAAAATATATCGAAACTCTACAACATAAAGGCCGACCAGTTATTAACAGTTTTGCAAGAGAAAGCTAAATCGCTTAGCAATAATACAGTGATTACCACAAATTCTTTTTTACCTCCTCTTTTTCAATCTGTACCTTTTCCAAAAGGCTTTCAATTTAAACATTTGGAAAGTAATTACGTTGATTTTGATAAAGAGCGATTGCGTTATAATATGATTTCTAATGAGGGTCCCTGTTCTTGTTCCGGAGATTTCAACAAGGACGGATTAGATGATTTTTATATTGGCGGTGCACAAGGTCAGGCGGGTAGATTATGGATTCAAAATGCTTCCGGTCATTTCAAAACTATGGGAAATACCGTTTTTGACGAAGATTCAGCCTCAGAGGATACAGGATGTGTGTTTTTCGATGCAGATAACGATGGTTATCCTGAACTGTATGTTAGCAGCGGAAGTAACGAAGTTAATAATAGCTCTTTAACCTTAATGGATCGCCTGTACCTGAATACAAAGGGAAAAGCCGTGACCAAGAGTCAACAAGTTTTACCAAGTCCCGTAAATTTAGAAAGTACCTCGGTAGTAAAAGCAGCTGATTTTGATAATGACGGAGATGTAGATCTTTTTGTTGGAGGAAGAGTTTCACCTAATATTTATGGCCAGCCCGTGTCAAGTTATCTTTTACAAAATGACGGTAAGGGGCAATTCAAAGATGTTACTTCTACTTTAATACCTGATATCCAATCTATAGGCATGGTAACAGATGCTGAGTGGCTGGATTTTAATAAGGACGGCCAGATAGATTTAATCATCGTAGGAGAATGGATGCCTGTGTGTTTATTCCTTCAAGATAAAGGTAAATTTATTGACCAATCTCAAAAAGTTGGCATACAAAACACAAATGGTTGGTATCATTCCATTTCACAAGGTGATTTTAACGGGGACGGATACCCTGATGTTATACTTGGAAACCATGGATTAAATTCAAGGTTTAAAGCGACGAGCACTGAACCCATCAGTCTATATATCAATGATTTTGATAATAACGGCACCGTAGAACAAATATTAACGAGGTATTACGAGGGAAAGGAGTTGCCGCTACATTTAAGAACCGATTTAGTTCTTCAGCTACCTTATTTGAAGAAAAAATACCTGCGTTTTTCAAACTATCAAAATCAAGGAATAAGCGATATATTCACTAAGGAACAAATAGCATCGTCCTTACAATTAAAAGCTTTTAACTTGTCGTCGAGCATACTCCTAAATGAGGGAGGCAAAAAATTCATCCAAAAGCCGCTTCCTGCCGAAGCACAATTTAGCCCTGTTTATGCCCTTTTAGTTGCTGATTTCAACAAAGACGGACATGAGGATATTTTACTTGGCGGGAACCAATCCAAGGCAAAACCTGAAACAGGGATATATCTTGGAAGCTATGGCTTGCTTTTAAAAGGCTTAGGAAATGGGGGATTTATTCCACAAAAACAAAAGGAATCCGGCCTTTTTATAAAAGGAGAAATACGTTCTCTAACCTCTATTCGTATAAAAGACAAACTACACGTTATTGTAGGTAAAAACAATGATTTTCCAGTATTTTTAAGTTATTAACACATGAAAAAGTATCTTTTATTTTATCTTATTTTTCTATCTGTCTTCTCAACAAATTGTTCAAAAGAACCCTCTAAAGAGAAAGATGGCATTAATAACCCAGACTATCTTTTCTTAGATGTTTTCTTCGGTATGTCTAGAAAAGAATTTTATGATTATTGCTGGGATATGAATAAACAAAAAATATTTACGCACGGTACAGGGAATACCAGTGTGCAATATCGTTTAGAAAATGAATTGAAAGAACCAGTGTTTATGCGTTTCTACCCTTCCTTCCACGAGGATAAAATTTATGAAATGCCCGTTACTTTTACTTATGATAAATGGGCTCCGTGGAACAAACAATATTGGTCCGATAAATTACTGGAAGATCTGTTAGTTGTATTTAAAAAATGGTATGGGGACGACTTTCAATTGATAAACCATCCAAGCCAGGGAAAGATTTACGCTAAAATGGATAAATACAGGAGAATAAACTTATTTATCAGGGATGATCAGTATGTGCAAGCTGTTTTCACAGATATGAGAAAAGTGGAGGCGGTAGAAAAGAAAGCAAAGGAAGATTTGGAAGAAGAAAAAAAATAATCTTTTTCAACGAAGTATTTTATTATGAAAAATTATTCCCTTCAGGCCTTATTATTTTTTCCACTCCTTTTAGGAGTTATGGGTTGTTCATCGGAAAAAAACAAGCCTAATCCCCTTTTCAAAGAGATAAAAGCGAACGAAAGTGGTATATCCTTTGAAAATAAGCTCAGTTTTGATGCTGCATTTAACATCTATACCTATAGAAATTTCTATAATGGCGGTGGTGTAGGACTTGGAGACGTCAATAATGACGGACTCATTGATATTTATATGACGGCTAATATGCTTCCAAATAAATTATTCCTTAATAAAGGGAATTTTAAATTTGAAGACATAACTGCCACTTCAAAAGTAGCGGGAACTAAAGCGTGGTCCACCGGCGTTAGCCTGGCCGATGTCAACGGGGATGGTTTGCTCGATATTTATGTTTGTAACTCAGGAGATATTAAGGGGGATAATAAACAGAATGAATTATTCATTAATAAAGGCAATAATGCCGACGGAATTCCTGAATTTTCTGAAGAAGCCGAAAAGTATGGCTTAGCCGATAAGGGTTTTTCAACCCATGCTGCTTTTTTTGATTATGATAAAGATGGTGATCTTGACATGTATTTGCTCAATAACTCATATCAAGCCATCGGAAGTTTCAATTTACGCAAAAATGAACGGCCAAATCGCGACCCGGTAGGTGGGGATAAACTTTTTAGAAATGACCAGAATCATTTCACTGATGTGAGTGAAGAAGCAGGTATTTATGGCAGTGTCATTGGCTTTGGATTAGGCGTAACCGTCGGTGATATAGATAAAGATGGCTGGTTAGATATTTACGTTTCCAATGATTTTTTCGAGCGTGACTATTTATACCACAATAACGGTAACGGAACTTTCACAGAGCAATTAGAAAGCAACATGCGCTCTATCAGTGCTGCTTCTATGGGCGCTGACATGGCTGATATCAATAATGACGCTTTTCCCGATATTTTTGTGACGGATATGTTACCTCGTGATGATGCCCGATTAAAAACAGTTACCACTTATGATAATTGGGATAGATATCAATTAAATATTCAAAATGGCTATTGGCATCAATTTACCAGAAATATGCTTCAATTGAACAATGGAGACAATACTTTCAGTGAAATTGGTCGTTTAACCGATGTAGCAGCTACCGATTGGAGCTGGGGTGCCCTTATTTTTGATTTTCAAAATGATGGGCGCAAAGATATTTTTGTTGCCAATGGTATCTATCAGGATCTAACGGATCAGGATTTCTTAAAATTCGTTACCGAGCAAAACACGGTTCAACAAATCATGTCGAATAAGGGGGACGCCTATAAAAAATTAGTTGATCTCATTCCCTCCAATCCAATTCCAAATCATGCCTTTATCAATCAGGGAAATTTATCTTTTAAGGATAATGCGACAGAACTAGGCTTGGGAAATCCTGGATTCTCCAATGGTTCCGCTTATGGTGATCTCGATAATGATGGCGATCTTGACTTAGTGGTGAATAACGTCAATGCACCTTTTTCCCTATTTCAAAATCAAAGCAGACAAATCAACCCTGAAAATAGTTATTTAAAGTTTCAATTAACTGGTGTAAAAAGTAATACCAATGCCATTGGGACTAAAATTACTGCCTTTATTGGTGAGGAAAAATTATATTTAGAGCATATTCCCATCCGTGGATTCCAATCAACGGTAGATCCCAGACCAAATATTGGCTTAGGAAAAATAAAAATGGTAGATAGTATATTTATAGAATGGCCAAATGATGAATTAACGGTCCTCAGGGATGTTAAGGTAAACCAAACCATTCGGTTAGTGCAGGAAAATGCTGTATTGAAAAAGGAAGTTCCTTACGTAAGCAAGCAACAAATATTCGCTGAATTCAATAATCCCTCTATTTTAAATTATCGCCATATCGAAAACCCCTTTGTCGATTTCGATCGGGACAGACTGGTTTTTCACATGCTTTCCTCTGAAGGCCCTTGTATTTGTAAGGGCGACATGAATGGAGATAATAGAGAGGACCTGTACATTGGCGGTTCTTCAGGTACCCCTGGTTCCCTTTTCTTTCAACAACCCAATGGGCAGTTTGTGTCTGTTCAAAAACCTCTTTTTGATATAGATAAAGATTCCGAAGACACTGATTGTGCTATTTTTGATGCCAACGGTGACGGAAAAAATGACCTTTATGTTGCCAGTGGAAGTAACGAGGTTTCCAATAGCTCCTCCTCTTTGGCCGATCGTCTATATTTTAATACATCCAATGGTAAACTGGTAAAATCAAACCAAATACTTCCTGCAAATCAGTTTGAAAGTACCTCAACGGTTAAACCAGCAGATTATGACCTTGATGGTGATATTGATTTATTCGTTGGCGTTCGTTCCATTCCAATTTATTACGGTTTGCCTGCCAGTGGATTTGTTTTACAGAATGACGGAAAAGGAAATTATAGCGACGTTACGTCAAAAATAATTCCCTCCTTAAAAAATATAGGCATGATCACCGATGCTGCTTGGATTGATTATGATAACGACAAAGATATTGATTTACTTGTTGTTGGAGAATACATGCCACTCCGCATTTTTCAAAATAATGGGGATAAGTTTACGGAAATTTCTAAAAATGCAGGGTTTGAAAATACCAATGGCTGGTGGAATACCGTGGAATCAGCCGATGTAAATAACGATGGATATCCAGATTTAGTTGTTGGGAATCATGGGTTGAACTCTAGATTTCGCGCTTCTATGAAACAACCTATTGAACTTTACATTCACGATTTTGATCAAAACGGTACGATAGAACAAATTTTATGTCAGTATAATGGAGATAAATCATATCCCTTCATTTTACGTCATGATTTAGTTTTACAAATGCCTATTTTGAAAAAGAAATACTTAAAATACAATAGCTACAAGAACCAGCAAATTACTGATATTTTTGATAAGCCATTGCTTGAATCTGCTTTGAAATTACAGGCGAATACGCTTGAAACCGTTGTATATTTAAATACGGGAAAAGGGTCATTTACCAAAATTCCCCTACCTGTAGAAGCTCAATTTTCACCCGTTTATGCCATTTCAATCAATGATTTTGATGGGGACAATCAACTGGATATTCTATTGGGGGGAAATTTATATCAATCTAAACCAGAAGTCGGCAGGTATGATGCCAGTTATGGCTTATATTTAAAAGGGAATGGAAAGGGAAATTTCAAATCAGTTTCCTCAAAAGACTCAGGCTTTAAGTTAAAAGGTCAGGCCAGAGGATTTTCAATGGTTACTGTAAATAATAAACCTGTTTTAATGGTGGCGAACAATAATGAGCAAGCCCAGGCATTTACCATTCAAAAGGGAAAAAATTAATTTTCAGCAAGAAAAGGTGGTTAAATGAAACAGTCAAAATGGCCTATTTTATTACTGTACAGTACGCTGTCCCTTACGGTAAGTACGTGTAACCAAAATAAATCGTCCGAATCGACTTTATTCAACACCGTTCCTTCCTCTCTATCAAATATTACCTTTTCAAACCAACTCACTGAAACAGAGGATTTCAATATCATCGAGTACCTCTACTTTTATAATGGCGGCGGTGTATCACTGGGCGACATTAACAATGACGGCCTATTAGATATTTATATTACTGGTAATCAAGTAAGTAATAAGTTATATCTAAATAAGGGAAACTGGCAATTTGAGGATATTACGCTGAAAGCTGGCGTTGCATCACCTGGTGAATGGAAAACAGGCGTTACTATGGTAGATATTAACGGAGATGGTCTTTTGGACATTTATCAGTGCCGATTGGGCAATTATAAGGGAATAAAAGGGGAAAACGAACTATTTATCAATCAAGGTGATCTCACTTTTACTGAAGAAGCGGAACGTTACGGTCTAAATTTTAGTGGTTTCAGTACACAAAGCGCCTTCCTCGACTATGACCTTGACGGCGATCTCGACATGTATTTACTCAATCATTCCGTTCATACCGAGCACAGATTGAATGAAGCATCAAAAAGAAATTTCGATGATGCTTTAGCTGGAGACAGGTTTTTTGAAAATGTTGACAATACCTTTTACCCTGTAACTAATAGTTCAGGCATTTACAGCAGCCAATTGGGATATGGGTTAGGTATTGGGGTCAGCGATGTGAATAACGACGGCTGGCCAGATATATACATTTCCAATGATTTTAGTGAAAATGATTATTTATATCTGAATAATAAAAATAAAGGTTTCACCGAGGTCCTGAATCAGTCGATAAAACACACTTCCCGATTTTCTATGGGCAATGATCTGGCCGATTACAATAATGACGGTTACATAGATATTGTTTCCTTGGATATGTTGCCGGAAGACGAAGTAGTAATAAAAAAATCGGCCGGTGAAGATGCTTATAATACCTATAAATTAAAATTATCCTTAGGGTTTGGCCGACAATTTTCAAAAAATGCCCTTCAATTGAACCTGGGTTTAGATGAAAATAATATTCCTCAATTTGCAGAAATAGCCCATTTGGCGGGTATTGCTGCTACCGATTGGAGTTGGGCTTCCTTGCTTGCAGACTTTGATAATGACGGTTGGAAAGATCTGTTTATCAGTAACGGCATTCAAAGAAGGCCGAATGATATGGACTATATAAATTTTCTTGCCAGCGAAGAAATGGTCAATAACCCCGATGTGAGTGATAAAAAGCTATATGGTCAAATGCCAAATGGAGAAGTGTCTAATTATTTTTTTAAAAATAATAAGGATTTGACTTTTAAAAATGTGACAAAAAACTGGGGTATTAATACCAATAGCATTTCAAATGGAGCTGCTTATGGCGATTTGGATAACGACGGAGATTTAGATCTGGTAATAAATAACATAAACCAGGAAGCTACTTTACTAAACAATCAATCCAGAAATACTCCGCTACCCGCGAAGAATTCCTTTATAAATATCCATTTTAAGGGCTCAACCCAAAATACTAAAGGTATAGGGGCAAAAGTCATGGTTTATGCCCATGAGGATAAGGTGGTTCAGGAAAATTACCCCGGCAGAGGATTTCAATCGTCGGTTCCGCCAACCCTTCAGATGGGCTTAGGTGAAACTCAAACCATTGATTCTTTGCGTGTAATATGGCCAGGTGGAAAAACCAAATTATGGAAAAATATTTCTGTGAATCAAACCCTTACCGTTAATGAAGAGGACTTGACCGAGCTATATTCCTATCAGCAAACAAATGGCATTATTCCCTATTTTTCCACCTCGGACGACATTGAATTTGTTCACAAGGAAAATGAATTCAACGATTTTGATATTTCTTATTTACTTCCACATAAATATTCAACTTTAGGTCCTGGAATAGCTGTTGCAGATGTAAACGGCGATAAACTGGATGATTTTTATATAACAAAGGCCAAAAACGGATCGGGTGGTTTATTTTTTCAATCTAAAAACGGAAAACTTCAGCGCCAAGAGCAGGCTGTTTTTTCCTCGTTTAAGGAATCCGAAGAAACCAATGTTCATTTTTTCGATGCCAATAAAGATGGTTTCCAAGATTTATATATTGGGATGAGTGGCAATGAATGGCCGGAAGGACATAAGAACTTAAGGGACAGATTGCTCATTAATGATGGAAAGGGAAATTTCAAAGATGAAAGTTTCCGATTACCTGCCTTTTTCCAACATACCGGAGCCATTACTTCAGCTGATTTTGATAAGGACGGGGACGAGGATTTGTTTATTGGAAATCATTTCATTTCTGGTAAATATGGTTTTTCTTCCCAAAGTTACCTGCTTATAAATGACGGGAAGGGTTATTTTTCCTCTTTATCTGGGAAAAAAGGGTTTGACGTATCTGGTATGGTTACTGATGCAAAATGGGTAGATTTAGACGGAGATAACTGGCTCGACCTGTTGATTGTTGGGGAGTGGATGCCTATACGAATTTTTAAAAATGAACTAGGCATTTTAAATGAAATTAAAAATACCTCGTTAGAAAATACTTCCGGGTGGTGGCAAACCATAGAGATTGCTGATGTAGATAATGACGGTGACAACGATGTTATTTTGGGGAATCAGGGAGAGAATACGAGGCACCAACCATCCAAAGAATTTCCCATGTATTTGTATGTCAGTGACTTTGACAATAACGGTACTTTAGACCCGCTCATCGCTTATCAAAGCAAAAAAGGTATTTTCCCAATACATAGCAGAGACGAACTGATTAAACAAATACCGAGTTTAAAGAAAAAGTTTGTCAAGCATGAAGATTTTGCCGGGAAAACCGTTTCACAGATATTAGGAGCAGAAATGCTTAAAAAAAGCAAAAGACTGGAGGTTACCCTTTTTAGCAATATTTCACTTGAAAACATGGGGAATTTCAATTTTAACATTAAAAAACTACCTAAGGAAGCACAATTCACCCCTATTTATTCCATTTTGGCTACTGACATCAATGGGGACAACTTACCTGATCTGATTACAGGAGGAAATAATGTGGAAACCGCACCGTATTTTGGAACTTATGACGCGGGCAGAGGGCTGGTCCTTTTAGGGAAAGGCGATGCAAGTTTTTCCTCTATAACCGCTGAAAAGAGTGGACTCAATATTTCGGGACAAATACGCGATATAAAAAAACTGAATCTTCAGCGCACTATGCATTTAATCATTGGATTGAATGACGATAAAGCGTTACTTTACAAATTTAATTCTAAAAAATAAAACCATCATGTCTGCCATAATGATAAAAAGAACGGGTGTCATCAGTTTACTTTGCCTGGCAATATGGTCATGCAAAACCGAATCAACGCCTTATATCTCGGAAATTGATAATCCCCAATATTACCATAATTCCTTAAAGCAATTGACGGATATCATTGTCCACGATATATTTTCTCCCCCAATAGCGAGTAGAATTTATGCCTATTCAAATATTGCTGCCTACGAGGTTTTAGTTCTCGGATATCCTGAATATCAATCTTTAGCCAATCAACTGAATGACTTGACACCTATTCCGGCACCGGATACGACAAAACAAATTGATATTCATCTCGCTGCCATCCATGCTTTTTTAACTGTTGGAAAAGCACTTATTTTTTCAGAGGAAAAGATGGACGCATTCAGAGAAAACCTTTATGCTGATTTTAAAAAAGGCAGTGTGCCCGAGGAAATATATTTGCCATCTATAGCTTATGGGGAGAAGGTAGCTGAACACATTTTGGCATGGGCTGCCAAAGATAATTATAAACAAACCCGCTCAATGCCCAAATATACCATAAGGCAGGATGATGCCTATTGGAAACCCACTCCCCCCGATTATATGGAGGGAATTGAACCCCATTGGAATAAGATCCGTCCTTTTGTATTAGATTCTGCCAGTCAATTCAAACCTGCCCCGGCACACAAATTTGATATGACGAAGGGAAGTCCTTTTTATAAACAAGTTATTGAAGTTTATGAAACTGGTCAGAACTTAAAGGAGGAATCTCTAAACATTGCAAAATTTTGGGATTGTAACCCTTATGTTTCTCATGTTAAGGGTCACGCCATGTTTGCCACAAAGAAAATTACCCCTGGAGGACATTGGATGGGCATAACAGGCATTACGACACAGAAAGCGAAGGCTAACTTCGTGGAAACTGTAGCTGCTTATACAATGGTTTCCATTTCCTTATTCGATGGATTCATAAGCTGTTGGGATGAAAAATGGCGAAGTGTTGTCATTCGTCCTGAAACGGTCATAAACAAATATGTTGACGAAGACTGGGTACCATTACTCCAAACGCCTCCTTTTCCAGAATATACCAGCGGGCATAGCGTAATTTCCAATGCATCGGCAGAAGTATTAACCCATTTGTATGGTGATAATTTTGCATTCAGAGATACCTCTGAAGTAGAATATGGACTTCCAGAAAGGTCTTTCACGTCTTTTAGACATGCGGGTAATGAAGCATCTTTAAGCAGACTTTACGGCGGCATTCATTACAGACAAGCCATTGAAGAAGGTGTAAAACAGGGTAAAAAAGTGGGGAATCTGGTTATTCAACAGGTTAAAATAAAATAAAATCTATAATAGTCAACGGCAGAAGGATCATAACCATCCACTTACCTTTCCAGCAAATAAAAAGGAGGCGAATAAAATAATTATTCTCCTCCTTTTTTGGTAAAGAAGTATTAGTGTATCTAAAAGCATTGAAGTGCCTGCCTGGCCAAACAAGGTGCACAATAATCGCCTGCACAACTTGCAAAAATAGCTACTGCAGCAGAGAAACTAACACCACCTGTAGCCACACCTAATGCAACATTCAATGCTGTGCAAAGAGCTACACGAACAATACATCTGGAAGCACAATCCTCTCTTACTTCCCGCCAAAAACAGCGGATCCAGCTTTTAGCTGGTTGCAGATTGTTTTGAGCATCGGCATACCATTCTTCTCCTTTGGTAAATGCCTCTTCAGTGCTCACATCACCTTCAGGGAAAATAATATAAGCAGTATAAGTTGATGTTCCCACCTGTCGCATAATAATGGATGCCCCTTGCCCCCCTTTTCCAGCTTTAGGATTATAAAAGTCAAAAGCTAAAAATTTGGATTTTGCATAAACACCGTTTTCCATTTTATACTCCCCGGTGAAACCCCAATTTCCCTCTTTCATATTCAATTTCACAAATCCTCTTTTCTGTAAACCATTCAATACGGCTGCAAATGCTGGTACTTTTTGAGAAGCTGAAAATTGCTGAATAAGTTCTGTTGGCGTCATGAATTTGAGGTCTTTGATATTATCTGGTGGTTCCTCTGACCAGATTTGTGTTCCCTGACTAAAAAGTTGACAAGAAAACAACAGAAAAATAAGGAATAAACCCTTTGAAAAGTTGAACTTCATCTTTCTAAATTTATTAGTTATCCATCAAATCATTTCTTTACACTGATTATTCCAGTGTGTAAAATATTTTACCTTTACTTTCCGTCAATATCATTTTAGTCAACCTGCAAAAATCAATTTTTGTAAAAATAAGTGGATTGTCATCATCCTCTGAGAAGGTTATCATAATATCCTGCTTACAGGTGGTACTTCCAAGTATAGGTATGGTTACCGTAACAACCGTTCCAGCTGCAAAGGTATCCTCTGGTAAAATATCCTCCCCCCAGGACTTTTCTTTTGAACCATTTACAAAAACACCATACATATCAGTTTTTGTATTATTTTCAATTTCAAAAGTTAGTTCCTCTAAGACATCCAGCGTGTAATAAATGGTTTTACCCTTTTGAGTTAAAATCATTTTATCTAAAGTACAAAAATCAATATTTTCAAAAATCAATGGGTTATCATCATTTTCCGAAAAGGTAATTTTGATATCCTGTTCACAAATAGTTTGTTTGTTAATAGGAATAGTGACCGTCAAGGTAGTTCCAGCTTCAAAAATGTCATCTGGTAAAATATCTTCACCCCAGGAATCATCATCGATTCCCGTAACATAAATGCCATATAGATCGGTAGCAGTTTTATTTTCAATATAAAAAGTCAGATAATCATTTTGAGAAAAAGCTGAAATTGAAAATAAAAGGGACAAAAGAAGAACATTAAATTTCATGGATGTTGATTTAGATTTTAAGAAAATCAAATTTAAATATAATTTATTGTCAATCAATAAATAATTTTTCAGAAAACCGATATTTATTATTTGACAAACTTAGCAAATACAAACCCTTCGGTAAACCTTTTTTAAAACCTTCCCCAATTCCATTTTCAACAGGAAATTGAAGTAATAATCTACCTGTTAAATCTGAAAGAGTCGCGATAAATTTCTCCCCTTCCAAATTTGAAAATACTACCTTAAATCGCCCTTCCCCCAGATAGGTGATTTGGGGTTTTTGCTCCTTGATTTCATTTACGGGCGTAGCAGTGCCTGATATCATTTGTTTAGATAACTCATTCAAATAACATTCAAGATTGGTATAACCCGAAACACCCGTTATTTGATTAGAAAGTTGTGTCCCATTATGGTCTGGTTTATTGGCATCGAGACCATATTTTATTTCCCAGGCATCGGGCATCCCATCAACATCTGTATCTTTTGGTGAAGCAGGTTGTGTTAAAAAATCCAGTGTATATGCATCCTTATAATAGTCTACCCCATCAACGGGTTTTGTATCAATTACATTATTTCTCAAAGCATTTAGCAATCTTTTATTCATAGGATCACGGCGCCCCGAGCTAATTCCGTTAAAAGCACCAACCTGTTCAATCATGTAATTTCTCAGTTGATTTGCAGGTGTGTAGGTAATGGAAGGGTAAGGAAAACGGGATGATTTACGGGTGGCCAAACCATTTTCCGTATTTGGATTATACTGGCAAAAATCATTACAACAGTAAAATAGTTGATAATCGGAATAATTGGGATATCTGGCCATTGAATTTCCAGCGGTATAAAACTGATTATTTTTATTTGCCAATAGATCAAAATTAAAAAAACCACCGCAGTAAGTTGGTCTTGACACAGCATAATTAGAGATAAAATTGGCATAAATATCATGGAAAGAGGAGGTATTGGCAGGACTAAAACCCGGGCCATAGTAAATCTGAATATTTGGATCCCAGAGTAAATTATTTGAAAATTCGAATCGGAAAGGTCGGGTAAGACAGGTTCTATCTCCAGGTTTTTCACCACTTTCCTCACAACTTATTTCAGGCATTCTACCACCAATCCTGTTCCATAGATTATGATGCAAGGAAATACTATCTTTTGGATGAGCTGCTGTTGAATAATTAATCAACATTCCACCTAGGTCGAAATGCCCGCCTAGGGTTTCAGCAAGCATGGAATTTGATATGGTGACGCGCGAACTTCTCGATAATTGAATGCATTCATCTATAGCATTTGCAAAGGAACAATGATCTATTACTACATCTTTTGCTCCGTCGATACGCAAGGCATCATCCAAAACCCAACCTTTTCCTGGCCTTAATTCAGGAATACCCGGCCGGGAGTTTAGGTGCCTGATAATGATATTTTGCGCCTTACCAGAGGGCTCATAAAAATCATCTATTAAAATGCCTCTCACGATGATACCCCCCGGCGAAGTTTGTCCGGCAATATAACAATCTCCCCATTCTAATTCTGCGGCACAATCGATAACGCCACTTACGGAAAACAAAATATACTTTGGTCCAGGCTTCTTTAGCGCATCATTCAATGATCCCGGACCTGAACAATTCAGATTTGAAACATAGTAAACATTACCTCCTCTTCCACCTGTTGTAGTTGTTGAACCAAATCCTTCTGCTCCAGGAAAAGCTGGTATTTGAGTAAAAATTAAATGGCTTTGAAAAAGGAGAATGAACAAAAAGGTTGAAAAACGCATATACCTATTATTTAAATGGTTAAATTATCAATAAACCCTCTTCTCCAAATTTACCAAATTTATTTTTATGGAACTAAAACCAAGGCCATTGTTGTCATTAAAAATAGCAAATTCAAAAGAAGAAATTTTTCAAAATGAAATCTTAAGACCTATTTTAAAATTACAACATGAACTTATCATCATCCTGGCACAAGAATTTCTTAAAAGCAGAAATATCACCTGGGAAAAGGTAAAAGAAAAGGATCCATTTCAATGGCTAAACACAAATATAAAAAGAGATATACCAATTAAGAATCAATTAATCGGCATGGTCATAGGCCAATTCAGTAAGAATGAATTGGATGAATATCTAACTTTTCAAAAGGAAATGAACAAGAGGATCATCAATATGATGACGGAAAGGATTATTAGTCATTATGTTACACCTATTAACAAATTTTAATTTTTAAGTCGTTGTCTTATTATTTTTCACTTTCAAAACCTAAAAAATAGAATTCCCCTCTTAAACCTCTTTCAATATATTACAAAAAAATAGTATTTATATTTAGATGAAAAACGAAATAAACCTTCGCTAATACAACCAAAACTAGGTGTATGAGTGAAAGTTTGTTTCGGGTAAAAGATAGTTATACGCGATTTTGAGAACCCTACAAATCAACATTTCAACAAAATAAATTAACGAATATGTTCCACTTTAGTGAAACTTATGTAACTTTGTATTGTGGATAAAAATCAGAAGCATAGAAAGATTGCGTTTTATAAGAACTACTTTCAAGACTTCTTTGACAAACAAAACAAGAAAGTAAAAGCAAAAATTGTTTGGACTTTTGACTTGGTTGAAGATTTGCAAAGAATTCCTGAAACGTATCTAAAACAAATAGAGAACACCAACGGACTTTATGAAATCCGAGTTCAACTTGGAAGCGATATATGTAGAATTTTCTGTTTTTTTGACCAAGGACAGTTAGTTGTCTTAGCGAACGGATTTCAAAAGAAAACTCAAAAGACACCTAAAAAGGAAATAGAAATGGCACTTAAAATAAAAGCAGAATATGAAAGCGAAAAATAAAAACTTAACGACACTTGAAGAGTTCAAAGACAAAAACTACGGTAAACGTGGGATAAAAGAGCGTGACGAACTTGAAGCAGGTTATGAAGGATTTAAGATCGGTGCTTTGATTTACGATACTCGTATAAAAATGTGTATGACACAAGAACAACTTGCAGAAAAGGTTGGGACAACTAAATCCTATATTTCTAAAATAGAGAACAACGTAAAAGAAGCTCGTATTTCGACGCTTCAAAAAATCATTGAACTTGGTTTTGGCGGACGACTTGAATTGAATGTGAAAATCTAACGGACAACTAGAGCGAAAGAAGAAAAACCGCATTTAACAGCTAGAGTTTCGTGGCAATTAAGGGACGACTGTTTATAAGACGACAGACCGACCAAAATCTAAATAATAAAATAAAGAAAAACCATTTTGGATAATCCGGTCGCCATCAAACTGAACAGGTCATTCCGGGGCAAAGTGATGATGACCGGATTATCCATAAAGGGGTATTAGAAAGTGAAGGAGTACTAAAAGGTACTAAATATTTTATACGCCAAAAAGAGTGAAATAAACTGCTCTTTTTTAATAAAAACGTTTATATTTCGATTAATAAAAACATAAAAAACTAATAGTCAATTAATTATTTTAGACCAGACAGAGTGAAATAAATGCCAAAAAGTTTATGAAGGCGTATAAAAAGGTATAAAGAAAACTTTAGAAACGTAACTAAAACTGTTAACAAAATATGCTCTCAACAAAAAGGAGTGAAATTAAATTTGTAATATTGGGTACCATTAAACCTAATTCAATGATGTAATTGTTTTTTGACATGCAGAACAGATGAAAATGATATGTAAATTATGGAAGTATTAGCATTACTTGAAATCATTGGCAATGGAGAAACTACTAAAGTCCAGTTTAAAAGTGATGTGCATAATGTCATTAGTATTTCTCAGGAGATGGTAGCATTTTCAAATACCCTTGGAGGAATGATTATTATAGGTGTTGATGATAAAACAGGTGATGTAGCTGGTCTTTCATTTCAGGATATTCAAAGAATTAATAACCTCATTTCAACAGCAGCAAATGATCATGTTAAATCTCCTATATTTATTACCACTGAAACAATTAATATACATGGCAAAAGGGTAATTGTGGTGACTGTTCCTGAAGGCACGGATAAACCACATACAGATAAAGATGGTATCATTTGGATTAAAAACGGATCAGATAAACGCAAAGTAATCAGTAAGGAGGAATTGTCTCGTCTTTTGCAGCATAGTGGTAATTTATATGCAGAAGAAATGTTGTTGCAGCATAGTTCATTGGTTGATTTTAATTGGGATAAATTCCAGTCCTTTTATGAAGAAAAATACAAGGACGCTGCCATTAAAGAAGATACTTTAAAGTATCTCGAAAATTTGAGACTAGGCACAAAAGGAAAATTAAATATTGCTGGCGCATTACTTTTTGGCAAAAATGTCCAAAAACTAATCCCAACTTTTTTTATTACAGCCATTTGGTTTAGAGGGAATACAATTACTGACACAATCTATAGAAGTAGTGAAAATTTAATTGGAACCCTTGACGAAATGTATAAGAAAGGCTATGATTTTATTTTATCCAAATTACAAAAAGTTCAGGCTGGCCAATCATTCAATAGTCTAGGTAAGTCAGAAATACCTGAAATTGTTATCACCGAATTATTGGTAAATGCGCTCATTCACAGAAATTATTTCATTCACGATTCAATTAAATTATTTGTCTTTGAAAATCGCATTGAAATAACAAGTCCTGGTAAATTACCGAATAGTTTGACTGAAGAGCAAATTAAAAAAGGAGTACGACGTTCGAGAAATCATATTATTGCATCCCTTGCTCCCGATCTATTAGCCTACAGAGGTGCAGGTAGCGGAATTTTACGTGCCTTACAAACCTACCCTAACATTGAATTTCTAAATGATTCCGATGGGGAACAATTTAAAGTTACTATTCATAGACCAGTATTGAACTAATACCTTTCTTTGATTGAATTCAAAAATATCCGATTCAGCCAAAATAAAAAAGGGATCTTTCAAAATAAATTGAAAGATCCCTTTTTTATATTAAAACATAAATTAAGCCGCTTCAGAAGACTTCATATTTTTTACCCAGAAGTAAAGGAAAGTGAAGGCTACAATTAAAATGGCTGGAAATATAATCATCGTACTAAGGGTAGCTTGCCCTGCTTTAAGAACAAGATCATCACCAGTCAGACCTAAGGCAGCCTGTTCAGCTTTATCACTGTCTATCCATCTACCAATAATGGGTTGAAAAATAGAGGAAGAGAACATGCCTACTGCACCTACGATTGACATACCTAAGGCACCACTTTTTGGAATTTTGGCAGCAATAAAACCAATCATATTTGGCCAGAAATAAGCAATACCTAAGGCATAAATGATAGCTGCAGCATAAGCCATGGTGCCTGTCTGCGTACTAAATAAATAAATACCTATGGTAGCCAACACAGCAGAACCGAGTAAAACACCGGTTTGGTCTAATTTATGAACCACTTCACCTCCAAAATAACGGGCAACGGCCATTAAACCTGTTACCAATGCTAAAATCAACATAGGTTGTGCCCCACTTTTTGCCAAAATGATACCTGTCCATTGTTGAGGGCCGAATTCGGAAATAGCCGTAAGAGCCATACAAGCAAACATAAATATAAAAAGAGGCGTAGCCATTGCCTTGAAATTTTCACTGATTGAAGCGGACAAGGCAACCTTTGGTTTTGGGAATTCCTGACCGAAAAATAAGTAAGCATAAACTACGGTTGGTATCATAATCACCCAAATCTGTGATTCCCATCCGAAACCAGCGTCTGTCATAAATTTAGACACAAGACTTCCTATAACGATACCACCAGGGAACCACATGTGAAAACGATTCATCATTTTGCTCATCTTCACGCCTTCATAAGTATCAGAAATCATTGGATTACAAGCGGCTTCCGTACAGCCGTTGCCTAATCCTATGAGGAAAGTTGAAATAAGCAAGCCCATATAACTTCCTGAATAAATGGTCAGAAGAATACCTACTGCATGGGCGAAAAAAGCAAATTGCATGATTTTTTTTGGTCCAACCGTGTAATAAACAAGACCTCCAACAACCATGGATAGCGGAAAGCCTAAAAACCACATGGAGTTTATAAATCCAAGCTGTTCTGCTGAAAGATTCAATTGCTCTCCTAACTGGGGCAAAATACCTGCTCTAATACTGAAAGAAAGTGCAGTAGTTATCAATGCAAGACAACTACCATAAAAAAGTCGTTTGTCGTTTACCATAATGAATATTTTAAGTGTTTTTAGGTTAATAAATCACAAGCAGTACCAATATACCTTTTTTTTAAAAATTTAAGTAACCTTTATTGCAGAAATCTATTTTTAGCGCCTTAAATGTTGAATATTTCACCATTCTATTTCAGTTTCACTGTTTTTCCTGTTGCAGCTGACATTTTTGCTGCCGCTAAAATTCTATTTACCATCACATTGTTTTCGAGGGTATAAAGTCCAAAAGGTTCTGGTTTCTCCTTCCCTCTCAACACAGCATGCAGGTAAGAAAAAGGATTGGTATAAACGGCTATATCTTTATCCGTCACCGTTTTTTCATATTCCGCTCCATTTTTGCTATTTCTGAAGCGCATCTTATTGGCATTCAGAGCTGTAATAGCAGCACCGTCGCCATAAATCTCCATATCTTTCCTATTGTATGTCCAATTCCAGGACGCCTGAATAATCACTTGAAGGGAGGGATAATTTAAAATAACCGTGGCATCATCATCTACTTTTGGATAAATTTGTGGTTTAAATTGATTTGTCACTGCGGTGACCGACACAGGTTCCTGACCCTTCAATAGATAAGTCGCCAGATTAGCGCCATAACAACCAAAATCCATGAGCGCACCACCACCATTTAAAACGGGATCAGTCAACCATTTAAAAAATTCGTCCCCTACGCCAATTTCTTTTGGCCCCTGATGACCGTGATGAAAAACCACTTTTCTTATTTGACCAACAAAATTACTATCCCTAACTAATCTGAAACTTTCAGCGGTAGATGGGTACCAGGACGTCTCATAATTAGTCAGCAGCATTACCTTATATTTATTTGCCAATTGCTGCATTTTTAAGGCATCCTCCAAATTTGCTGCCAGCGGTTTTTCCACCATGATGTGAATACCGAGAGGAGCGGCAACTTCCACTACCTCCAAATGTTCCTTTATAGCGCCGAATGCCAACACTGCTTCTGGTTTTAACTTATCCAATGCCATTTTTAAATCATTGAAAAATAATTCTTTAGGTATTTTGTACCTTGCCGATTGCTTTTCAGCCAGATCCTGGTCCGGTTCATAAATACCTATAACCTGCATTTCAGGTCTGTCCAATTTATTTAAAATCCAACCAGAATGTCCATGGGAAGTACCCGCAACAACCACTTTAACTGCTGCATCCTTTTGGGCATGTAAAGAGGGAAATAACATGGTTGACAATATAAAAAGTCCAATGAGGGGTATACATTTTTTCATTTTGCAGTATTTATTTATGTGTAAGTTAGCAAGCAAGGAGTTAATTTCCATTATATGCCCGACTTTTTTTACCTTCGCGTTTCAATAATAATGTTATATGGTTACAGTAAATGACGTTTCGCTACAATATGGTAGAAGATTTCTATTCAACGAAGTAAATATTAAGTTTACCCGTGGAAATTGTTATGGTGTCATTGGTGCAAATGGTGCTGGAAAATCCACTTTCCTGAAAATATTATCTGGTGAAATTAATCCTAATAGAGGTTCCGTCTCCATAGAGCCTGGAAACCGGATGGCGGTATTAAAACAAAATCATTTTGAATTTGAGGAATATTCTGTATTAGATACGGTAATGATGGGGCATAAGGAAATGTATGCCATTCAAGTTGAAAAAAACAACATTTATATGGATCCGGATGCTACTGAGGCGGACGGATTACGCGCGGCAGATCTGGAAAATAAATATGGTGAAATGGGTGGTTGGACCGCTGAAAGTGATGCCGCCACGCTACTGAGTAATCTTGGTGTAAAAGAAGATTTACACTATCGACTGGTAAAAAACCTAAGTGGTCCGGAAAAGGTGAAGACCTTGTTGGCACAATCCCTTTTCGGAAATCCAGACATTTTACTTTTGGATGAACCTACCAATGACCTGGATGCCGAAACCATTACCTGGTTAGCCGATTTCCTTGCCGATTTTAAAAATACGGTTATTGTGGTTTCCCATGACCGTTATTTTTTGGATATGGTGTGCACGCACATAGCCGATATAGATTTTCAAAAAATAAATATTTACACTGGAAATTATACCTTCTGGTATGAATCGAGCCAGTTAATGGCGCAGCAAATTGCCAATAAGAACAAGAAAATTGAGCAAAAGC
>JBMLQR010000394.1:0-27353 GCA_049241465.1 Saprospiraceae bacterium
CAAACTAAATCACCCTCTTTTATTTTTCCATTTTCCCATGCCTCACACAGAGCAATGGGAATAGATGCGGCGGTAGTATTTCCATATTTCTGAATATTATTCCAAATTTTATCATCGGTAAGCCCCATCTGTTTTTGAACGAACTGACTAATTCGTAAATTAGCCTGATGAGGAATTAGCATATCAATATCAGATTTATCCAAACCATTTTTCTTCAACGCTTCACCAATAACCTCAGGAAATTTCTGAACGGCCATTTTAAAAACAAACTGTCCGTCCATGGTAGCTGCCACCTGATTATTTTTAACCATGTGTTCCGTCACAAAAATACCTCCATAAGCGGTGTCCGGAAAACCGTAATCAATCTCCGTTTCAACACGACTGGCATGATACCCGCCATGACAACCGGGACTCAGTGTAGCTAATTTTTCTGCATAAGTACCATTGGAATGCAAATGTGTCGACAGAATGCCTTGTTTTTCATTTACTGCTGGTTGTAAAATAACAGCACCCGCGCCGTCACCAAAAATAACAGTAACATTTCTACCATCATTTGAGTAATCTAAACCCATAGAGTGCATTTCGGAACCAATCAATAGAATATTTTTATACATTCCCGTTTTTATAAACTGATCGGCAACAGACAGGCCATAAATAAAGCCCGAACATTGATTTCGAATATCCAGGGCACCACATTCCGTATTGGTAATACCAAGTTCTCTTTGAACCAAAACACCACAACCTGGAAAATAATAGTCTGGAGAAAGGGTAGCAAAAATGATGAAATCAATATCATCTGGACTTATCCCCGCCCTTTCAATGGCGATAGATGCTGCTTTTGCGCCCATGGTGGTAGTAGTCTCTTTGAAATTTGTAGCATATCGTCTGGATTGAATGCCCGTTCTTTCCTGAATCCAGGCATCATTGGTATCCATTCTTTGTGCTAAATCATCATTGGTTATGATATTTTCAGGTAGATAGCTACCGATGCCGGCAATTTTAGTCTTGAACATGAAAGGGTTGGTTTTATTTTTTGCTAAAATAGCGAAATTTCTCTAAATAGATAAAAAAACCTTTTTTTAGTAAATTAAATATTAACCGAAAAAAAACGTACTTTGCGACTTTTACGACCTTACCAACAAACACCTTTTTCCGATATTGCCACGGAAACATGATAACAAAAAAAACAGAAACGTTAAAAAAATATTTTGGATTTGACACTTTCAGAGAAAATCAGGAAAGTATCATTCAGGCTTTAATTGACGGAAAAGATGTGCTTGCCCTAATGCCCACGGGGGGTGGAAAATCGATTTGCTACCAATTACCCGCCCTTTTAATGAAGGGAACGTCCATCGTTGTGTCGCCGTTAATTTCATTAATGAAAGATCAGGTGGGTGGTTTGCGCACCAACGGCATTCCAGCTGCTTTTATAAATAGCAGTTTAAGTCCAGCCGTTACAGCACAAGTAGAAAATGACTTTGTAAACGGAGCATTAAAACTACTCTATGTATCTCCGGAAAAACTAATATCCGCCTCTTTTTTCTCTTTACTTCAAAAGGGGAATATCAATCTTTTTGCCATAGATGAGGCTCATTGTATTTCTTCATGGGGACACGATTTCAGACCTGAATACGCTAAACTCGGGTTCATAAAAAACCAGTTTCCACAGATACCCATTATTGCCTTAACGGCTACGGCCGACAAAATAACCCGACGCGACATTGTAGATCAGTTAAAACTTCACCAACCGGAAACGTACATAAGTTCATTTGACAGACCCAATATTCATCTGGAAGTCAGACCTGCTTTAGACCGCTTTAATCAAATATTGTCTTTTATAAAAAGTAAAAATGGCCAGAGTGGTATCATTTATTGTCTTAGCAGAAAATCAACGGAAACGTTGGCGGCGAAGTTAAATGCCAAAGGTATTAAAGCCTCCCCTTATCATGCGGGGCTTTCTCCCTCGGAACGCAGTGACATCCAGGATGCTTTCACTTTTGACAAGACACCCATTATTTGTGCCACCCTGGCATTTGGTATGGGCATAGATAAATCATCTATTCGATGGGTTATCCATTATAATATACCTAAAAATATTGAAAGTTATTATCAAGAAATTGGACGTGGTGGAAGAGATGGTGCAGCAGCAACAGCTTTGCTATTTTATGGATTTGCAGATATAGGTATTCTAAGAGATATTCTTAACGATTCTAAAGGGGAAAAAACAGAACTTCAACTGGCCAAGTTGAACAGAATGAAGGAATATGCAGAAGCGCTTATTTGTAGAAGAAAAATATTATTGGGATATTTTGGAGAATTCCTACCAGATAATTGTGGAAACTGTGATGTCTGTCTCAACCCCCCAAATTATTTTAACGCCACCCGGCTCGCTCAAATGGCTCTTTCCGCCATCACTCGTCTGAACGAAAGAGCCACGCTCACCATTTTAATTGATGTTCTGAGAGGCTCACACAGAAAGGAAATTACTGAAAATGGTTTCCACCTGATAAAAACTTTTGGTGTTGGACGTGAATACCCTGCAGAACAATGGTATTACTATATTACTCAATGGATTAATATGGGTTTCATTGAAATTGCCTATGATGCCGGAAATGTTTTGCGACTTGGAAGCGGCAGCAAAGAGGTACTTTTTGAAAATAAGGAAGTGCAATTAGTTAAAATGTTGACCATTGCGCAGAGAAAAGAAAAAGAAGCTGCAAAAGAATTCGTTGCTACCAAAAAATCACAGCATTACGAAGCACTTTTTAATATCCTGGTTCAGGTGCGTTTAAATCTCTCCCGACAGGCGGGCATTCCTCCTTATCAGATTTTTCCTGATACTGCATTAATGGAAATGGCCAGAAAAAAACCGATTGACCATAAAGATTTATTAGAGGTAACCGGTGTCAGCGAAGCTAAGGCTTTAAACTATGGCGAAAGTTTCTTATCCGCTATCAGAGAATTTTTAGAGGGCCAAACAAATAATAATCCAGGCGTTACCCACCTGTTAACCTATCACAGAGTGCTTGAAGGTCACGATGTAGAAGATATTGCAAGAATAAGAAAGTTGGCTACTTCCACTATTCAAAGTCATATCGTTAAACTTTATGTTGAAGATTTAATCACTGATATTCAACAGTTTATTAGCAAAAAAGAAATAGATTTAATGCTTGCTGAACCCGATGTTCATAAAAAAGAGGTTTCTATCAATGATTTATTTGAAAAATGGAATGGTGCTTTTTCCTATTTTCAGATAAGGTTGTTACAAGCTCACTTAAAAAAAATATCAAGGTAGGCACTTTCCAACATAGAAGGCCGCTTGTTTTACTTATTACCTGGAATTCTGTCCGGATAGTCTGTTATTATACCGTCAACACCTAGCTGAACAAGTTTCTTCATCTGCTCTGTGTCATTGACCGTCCATGGAATGATTTTCATACCCATTTTATGACATTGTTCCACGGTAGCTAAGGTTACTTTTTCAAAATGTGGACTATAAATTGCTGGCGTAAATCCAAGTAAATCTATTTGCTGTTTGACATCCTCTACTTTTTCAACCAAATAAGCTAAAACCCATTCTTTTTCCTTCTCATGTAAATACCTTAATGCACGAGGATCGAAAGATTGAACGGAAGAAATGTTTTGTATTTTTAATTTTTTTATCTCTTTTCTTACTATTTCAGCAAAAACATTGACTACAGGAGTAAATATACCATCTGACGAAGGATCAGATTTTATCTCAATATTAAATTGAGGCATAGATTTATTAGCTTTTTTGGCATAACGCTGAACCTCATTTACGACGTCACTCAACAACGGTTTATAGGAAAAAATGCCTTTTTGTTCAGGAAAAGATGGGTTTCCCCTACTGCCACAATCACACTTTTTAATCTCTTTATAATCCATTTTATACAGATTAACTTCTTCTTTTTTCTTGCCATTGAGAGAGTTGCCCTCAACATCGAGGCAAATTTTGGCATTTAACCACGGCTCGTGAGAAACCACAACTTTTCCATCGGCGGAGATAACGACATCTAATTCGAGGGTAGTTATTTTTGGAAATGACAAAGCCGTTAAAAAAGCAGGCAACGCGTTTTCGGGCGCCAGGCCTCTTGCTCCTCTATGCCCTTGCCAATCAAATGGTTTATTATCCGTTCCTTGTGCCTGGGAAATGTGAAACGCACTCAATAAAAGTATCGTTGTAAGAAATTTCATTTTTTGAAAGTTTTCAATGTTAATCAACAAAAATACAACCAAAAAGAATCTACTTCCAAATAAGTTTTAGTTTAACAAACTGACCATCTTCCCGATCATATCTTTTAAGCAGAAACAGCGGAGCGTCCAATCCATTTAGCTCGAACACTATTTGATCGACTGAAAATGTATTCTCCTCAAAGAGCAGCCATTGACCTGACAAACATCGCTTTTTTGTATTTATTAGATAATAAGACAGATCAAGTTGAAAAATATTTTGCGGGAAAACGCATCGAATTCCTTCTATCTGCGAATTAATATTCCGTTTAATTTCAGTTTCAATGACTAATATTTGTTTAATAAAAAGAATGGCGAGGTGCGGATTAATCCTTCCATAGCCAAAATAATGACTATGTCCATTATTATATTTTCCGGTATCTATACTAATTTTATCGGATGTCATATTTAAGATAGGACGAATGTGTCTGTTTTTAAGCCCTGGAAAAAGGCTTAGAATGAGCGCCAGACTGCCAGCCACACCGGGGCAAGAAGCGGAAGTTCCCCCAAAGGTACCCACATAATCTCCCTCTGGATTGTACCCCAACGCATGGGATCGATCCGTTGTCCAAATGCCATCAGACACTCCAAATGGAGTTGATGAAGCGGAGCTACTGGGAAAGCAACAAGCTATATTCTCACCAAAATCGCTGTAAGGCGATCTTTTTTCTTTAAAATCGCAAGCGGCAACAGCCAAAATAGTGGGTAAAGACGCATAACCATCATATTGAATTTCTTCATTTCCATTTCCTGCGGCCCAAATAAGGAGGCACCCCGAGCCATTTCTACCCTTTTTTAGCGCGTAATCAATGGCTAAGCGGGAACTATCAGGAAGAGGAAAGGGAATTCGATGGGCGGGATCATTGGGATCATACCAAATACCATCAGGCGGACCCCATGAACAGCTAATGATATCGGCACCATGGTCAGCTGCCCAGGCAAATGCTTTGGCCTCGGAAAACGAGCCTAATCCACCACTTCTGATAGGAATTAATCGAGCCATAGGTGCCACACCACTGGCCAGACCAGAACCTTGCGCCAGGGCCACGCCGGCACAACAGGTACCATGATTTTCGTCCATCGTCTGAGGTAGCGCTGAATCACTATCTAAAATGGTATCTCTGGGATAAACCACTTTACCAGGAAGATTAAACTCGGGATGATGGGTATCAACACCATCATCTATAATAGCTATTGTCACATTCTCCCCTTTCGAATATTGCCATACTTTTCTAATTTCTACCCCGCGCGGTCTATTAGAACCATCGGTTGAAACTTCCTTTAGAAACCATTGGTTCTCGTGGATCTGATGTGTTTTTTTAGGAAACACCATTTCAGGGTAGCAGATAAGTACCTGTGCATTTTCACCTAATAGCCTGGCAATATCAAAAATGGTAACACCAGTGAATCCCTCCGATTTTACAAAATAGGCATTGCTGGTAAAGGAAAATTTTTCCTTTATATATAGTTTGTAGGAACTTAAAAGAGCTAAAATGGCCTTTGTTGATACATTTGCTTTGAACTTAACAAATAAATTTTCAGTATAAATGAGGGTTGAGCCTGATAATTCCTCTTTCCATACTCTTCCCGCAAATTTTATATTTGGATCTTCCTTAAAAGCTAATCTACAAGCATCGAGTTGATCTGGTTCATTTACCCTAAAAACATTCACTTTCACCTCCGGAAAAGAAAAAGTCAGGGTTAAATTTTCAAAAAATACCGACGCTTTAGCCGATAAGACCTGCCTGAGTGCATCGAGTGGAGACACTGAACGCAACACAAGCAGGTCTTTAGCTTGAATAATATTAAAGGTTTTCCCTTTTATCTTCCCACCATATCGAAAAGTCGATACAGGCGCCTTAACAGGCAAAACCTACTCTATTCATCATTTTATTGAATTAAAATTAAAGGTGGTAAACCCTTGTCTTGAAATTTTTTGCTGTATTCTGGTAAATCTTCGTTTATCACTTTATCTATAACAGATTTATCCAGCTTCCAACGAACATTCAAATCAGTAAGTCTTTGTTTTGCTCCGTTCGTAAGTTTCGCTTCATTAGTATCAATTCTACTTTTCAAGTCTAACAACTCACCATTCATCTTACTCGGCCAGTTAATAACGTCCTGGAAATTTTTCTGTCTGGTTTCAATAACCTGAGATTCCCAATCTTCCAATTTTTTCAACAACGATTTACCATTTTCCAATAGATCTTTCGCTGCTGGATTATCTTGAAGTAATTCTTCCTGAAGTAAAATTTGCTTTTTCACCAATCGCATTTTATTTACCATTTGATGTACCTCCTTCACATCGGCATCAATTTTTTCCAAAATGAGTTGTTGAGCCATCCATTCTTCCTTAGTGGTGGTTGAAGCAGGATTCACCTTTATCTTAAAAGTAACCTCAGAACTTTGGCCATTGGCGGTAAGCTTAGCTTTATACAAACCAGGCCCTACTTTATAGCCTCTTAAATCGCCCTGAACAAAAACATTCTGAATGCCGGGCAAAGTTTCTGTTCTCATGTCCCAGGCGAAACGGTTCACCCCTGTCTGAGCAGGAAGAATGACTGGTGGAGGAGGTCCACCTGGATAGGAATCAGATTTTTTTGGTTTAATAGAGGAAAAGGTTCTCAACCATTTCCCCTCCGCGGTATATATTTCTAAGGTCAAGCCTAGAGAATCTACTTTTTCTCCAATAAAGTAATCTAAAATAACCCCTTCTGCAGGATTTTCACCAATATTACCTCTACCGCCCCCGTAGCCTGAAGAACCAAACCGGTAGGTATCTTTTGGGGTGTAAAGTTGTAATTTACCTTGAGGAAAGCCTTTTGACTGTTGAATGGCACCAAGATCATCTAAAATCCAAAAAGCTCTACCCGCTGTAGAAGCAACTAAATCGTTATCTCTAAAAGTTAAATCGGTAATACCAACAACGGGCATATTGAGTTGAAACAAGCTCCAATTTGCGCCAGCATCGGCAGAAATATAGAAAGCCCTTTCAGCTCCGCCATAAAGTAAGCCAGGCACTTTTAGATCTTCCCTGATTACCCTTAAATAATCATCTTTACCAATCCCCTGATTTATGGAAACCCAGGTTTTTCCATAATCAGTCGTTTTATAAGCCATTGACTGAAAGTCATTAAAACGGTAGCGGGTAGCGGAAATATAAGCCGTTCCCGGCTGATGGGGAGAAACCTCGATAGATTGAATCAGGCATTCAGGTAAACCTTGTGGGGTTACATTTTCCCAGGATTTACCTCCATTTCTTGTTACATGCACCAGACCACAATCGCTTCCCGCCCAAATAAGATCCTTTTCTGTAGAAGATTCAATTAAATAAAAGATGGTATTATAATTTTCTCCCCCTGCTCCTTCATTGGTAATAGGGCCACCACCGAGACCTTGTTTTTCAATTTCATTTCGGGTTAAATCAGGGCTAATTTCAGTCCAACTAATACCGCCATCGGTTGTTTTTAGTACCTTATTTGCCGCATGATAGATGGTATTGTAGTCATGAGGAGAAGCAATAATAGGCGCATTCCAATTAAAACGGTACTTCATATCCTTTGGAGCAATGGCAAGATTTAAAGCTGGGTAAGCCATAATGTCCTTAACTTCCTGGTTTGCCATATTTAATACCTCGATATAGCCCTGGTAGCAACCACCAAAAATTTGGGTAGGATTATCTGGATTAAAAGCCAAGAATGCACTTTCACAACCTGGACCTGAAGTCCAGTCCTTATCGGTGATACCAGAACCGCTGGTTCTACTCTGAATCATAACAGAAGAATTATCCTGTTGACCACCGTAAACCCAATATGGAAAGCGATTATCTGTATTCACTCTATAAAACTGAGCGGTTGGTTGATTTCCCTGAGCCGACCAGGTTTTTCCCGAATTAAAGCTAATTTCACCTCCACCATCATCAGCAAGTGCCAGATTTTCACTATTCTGTGGATTAATCCAAAGGTCATGCGTATCGCCATGTCCTACCCTTAACATTGAAAAAGTTTTTCCTCCGTCTATAGAACGCATCGCAGGAGCATTTAGGACATAAACAATTTCAGGATTAGAAGGATCAGCATAAATTTCCATATAATACCAGGAACGGGCGGTAAGTGTTTGATCATTCGTCATTAATTTCCATGACTTTCCAGCATCATCACTGCGATAGACTCCTGCTTTTGATTTTTCAGCTTCCACAATAGCGTAAACACGGGAAGGTTCAGCTCTTGAAACAGACAAGCCAATTTTACCCATCATAGAAGGAAGACCCTCTGCAGATTTGCTCCAGGATTCACCGCCATCTGTTGATTTCCATACGGAACAACCATTACCACCGCTTTGAACCTGCCAGGGAAGGCGACGATGTTCCCAAGTAGCGGCATACATGATTCTGGGATTGGAAAAATCAACGGTAAGGCTGGAAACACCAGAATTCACATCTACATAGAGTGTTTTTTTCCAGGTAACTCCTCCGTCCGTAGTTTTATAAACACCCCTTTCTTCTGAAGGACCGTGCAATGCACCTTGAGCGGCCACCCAAACAATATCAGGATTTTGTGGATGAATAATCACATCAGAAATATGTCTGGTATTCTCCAGACCCATGTTTTTCCAGGTTTTACCCTGGTCTGTTGATTTATACACACCATCTCCAAAAGTTGTCATAACACCTCTTACAGCATGTTCCCCTGTACCAACATATATTACATTGGGATCACTTTCAGCAACGGCAATATCCCCAATAGTACTTGATGTAAAGAAACCGTCAGAAATATTAATCCAATTTAGACCTGCATCCTGTGTTTTCCAAACGCCACCGCCTGTATAGCCAACAAAATACAGTTGATCATTACCAGGAACTCCGGAAATACCGTTAGCCCTGCCGCCTCGAAAAGGACCGATATTTCTCCATTTCAACGACTGAAAATTTTTGGCATCTATCAATTTAGGTATGACTACCTCTGCATTGTTAGATTTAGATTTTTTTTGAGCAGATACGTTTAATGTTAAAATCATTAAAAGTGCACTCAATAAAAGTTTCGTCAAGTTTTGCATAGTTGCTATTTCGATGAATAATGATAAAAAAAATGATTCAACAAATTAAAACATCTAAATTTATAAATAACTAATCAAAAGAAGGCAAATCTTACCATTTTTCCCTCATTTTTGTTATCTATGAAAAATTGTATCAAATATTTACCCTTTTACCTCCTTGCGTCCATCCCCCGACCAATACTTCATGGACTATTGAACCTATTATTTATTCTTTTATACCCTATCATTTTCTATCGGAAAAAGGTGGTACAAGATAATTTACAAAAGGTATTTCCAACCTATACTTTAAAAAAGATTAAAGAAATACAAAAGGCCTTTTACCGTCAGTTTTTAAAAAACTTTGAAGATATCATTCCCCTTTTAATCCAAAATAAAAAAGCCGTATGCCAGTCGATAGGTATTGAAAATATTGACCTTTTAAATGAGCTAGCGCTATTAAATAAACCCATCATCATAGTAACCGCACATTATGGTAGCTGGGAGAAAGCATTTTCTGCCTTACCCCTTTTTATAAATAAGCCTGTTGGTTTGGTTTATACCCCAGTGAAAAGTAACTACTTTGGTGATTTACTCCTTCAGATAAGAACACGATTCGGATTAAATTTAACCACCCGCTATACATTTAAAGAACATATTGTCGCGCATTTAAACCAAACCTATTTTTATATTATGCCCTCCGACCAGCGCCCGGTTGATCCAAATAAATCTTTTTGGACTCCTTTTTTAGGCATAGAAACTCCTCTACTTTTTGGGGTTGAAAAAAATGCTGTACAGAATAATTTACCCGTCCTCTATTTACATGTGAAAGATATGGGTAACCAATGTTATATTAAATTTAGTTTAATATGTATGTATGGAAAAGAAATGGAGCATGGTTTTATCACTAAAAAGTATGTAGAACACCTTGAAAAACAAATCATCGATGACCCCACTCAGTGGTTGTGGAGTCATCGACGATGGAAGGAAATAGTATAATATTATTTTTTATTGCCCATTCAGGATTTTCATTTCAACCCTCTGATTTTTCTTTCGCCCCTCTGGCGTATCATTTGAAACCAAAGGATTTTTCTTTCCATACCCAAAAGCAGCAACTCTGGACTCGGGAATACCATTGCGAATAAAATAATTTGCCACAGATCTGGCTCTTTTAAGGGATATATCATCTGCATAATTATCAGATGCTACATTATTAGTATGCCCACCAAATTCTACGTTAAGGGTTGGATAATCCTTTAAAAACTGTAAAACCTCCTGTAAAAGATTTTCTACGCCAGGTGGAATACTGATACTATCGGCCTGAAAAACTAATTTTTCGATTTGAATGATTTGTTCTGCCTTAAAAGAATCGCGGGCCAATCCGGGAATAAGTCTTATTGGTATGGTTGCTGCGCTGGTATCTACACAACCCCTGACATCCGTTACTGTCACAGAATGATACCCTGCCGATAAATTTTGGGCGAACATCTCCTTATTGCCATTATCCCAAAGGATAACGAATGGAAAACTACCTCCATTTATGAGCAGGCTACTTTTGCCATTTTGCCCCTTTTCATCTGATGCACCTCTAATGAACGTAGTATTAACCACCAGTTTTTGTGGTTCCAACAGTATTTTTTCGGCTGTGACTGATTTATTCTTACTATCGGTTACCGTCACGGAATATTTTCCGGGAGATAAAGATGAAATATTTGGATTGGTTGAACCGTTGCTCCATTTTATGGAAAACGGTTTTTTACCCCCCACTAAATCCAAAGATAAAGCTCCGTTTTTATCACCAAAGCATGCAATTTCATTATCCGTTTTAACCATTAATGTCAATTCAGGCACTATTTCATCGAGTTCAAAAGAGGTGATTATTTCACATTGATTCGTATCTTTTATAGTTACTTTATGCGTTCCGCCAGAGAGAGCGTTGGCATTTTCCCCCATTTCGCCGTTATCCCAAAGAATTGAATAAGGTGCAGTACCACCAGAAACGGAAATCGAAACTTTACCATTTAAGCTATCCAAAGCGGGAATTTCTATTACATTAATCTGCCCTTTAATTACGTCTGGTTCAGCAAAGTCCAATGTAGTTGAGATTGATTTACCTTGACTGTCCGTAATAGAAGCTGTGTATTTACCCTTCTTTAGATTACTTAATTCAGTTCCTGTTAATTCCCCAAGGTTCCATTTAATAGTGTATGGCGGCTTTCCACCATTAATATTTAGTTTTGCAGAACCATTTTTATCACCTGCACATTTTAATGAATTGACAACCAATATATTGGCATTGAATTCTTTAATATCTTCCGTTATAACAAAAGGTTTATTTACCACACAGCCCTGATCATCAGTGACAGTTAGTTTTTGGTAACCAGGACCGAGTAAAAACGAGGAATCACCTGTTTCACCTGTGGACCAAACTTTTTTATAGGCACCTACACCACCGGTAATAGAGGCTGTGGCGACACCATCTTTGTTATTAACCGACGCTTGACTGATTACCTCCACATTAACAACCATGGCAGGAGGATTTTTCAATTCAATGGATTTAAATGTAGTTTCGCCCAGTTTATCCGTAATGGTAACAGCATAACTCCCTGCTATGACATTTTCCAGGGTAGCATTTGTTTTACCAGCTACACTCCAATTATATTTATAGGGAGGTTTACCCCCTTCCACAAAAGCCTCCAGGGAACCATTTTCAAAATCGGCACAAGAAACCTCCTTTAAAACTTTTAAATTGAGGCTAAGGGGAAGTATAATTTCCGACATTCTAAGTGATTTTTCAAGCTTGCAGCCTTTTGCATCAACTACTGTAAAATCATAATCCCCATCAGCTAGATTAGAAATTTCCTCTTTTACCTGCCCTTTATTCCAGGTAATTTTATAATCTCCATTACCGCCAGAAGCCAGAATTTTTGCTACACCATCGGCATTATTTGTAGAAGCTGGTTTAATAATTTGTAGAATAAGATCCAGAGGTTCCGGCCCTTTCACCTCTTTTTTTAAGACAATAGATTGTAATTTTTCATCGGTCAAGGTTACCGTATATATTCCTGCTGGGACATTTTTTAAAGATTGTTCTTTACTTCCTGTACTCCAATTGTACACGAAAGGAGCTTTTCCGCCCTTAGGAACCACTTTTAGGACAGCATCGGCAAGATCAGGACAACTCAGTGCTTTCTCCTCTTCAACATCACCCATAACGGCCACAAGTTCCTCTGGAACTTCCACCTGATGAACCAGGGTACAACCTTTGGCATCTGTCAGGGTAACCCTATGAAAACCGGCGGAAAGATTTGTTGCTACAGAATCCTTTTGGCCATTATCCCATTTATAGGTGACTGCGCCAATGGCATTTTCCACCTTAACCATAGCTGATCCGTCATTTCCAAGACCAGAGGCAACCTTAAGCGGAGTACCTGTCGCCTTCATTAATAATGGAGAAGGTATTTCAATGGCCGCCTTGGCGGAAAGACCTTCACTATCAGAGATGGTAACAGCATAGATTCCACCAATCAATCCTGAAATAGTAGCACTATTATCTGCGGGAACGCTCCAATTAAACTGGTAAGGCGGTTTTCCCCCTTTGTAAACGAGCTTTAATACGCCGCCTTTAGGATTTAGGCAATCTGGTGCGGTCACTATGTCCAGCTTTACACCGATGGCCATTTGATTTTCGTTCACTTCAAAAGTGCCAACACCGAAACAATTTTTGCTGTCCACTACGGTAACGACATGGTTCCCTCCCGAAAGTCCACCCGTAGCATTTCCTGTTCGTCCATTGTCCCAGGAAACCTGATAAGGTGGTGTACCTCCAGAAACCGTTACTTTTGCCTGCCCGTCTTCATTACCAGGAGCACTTGTAGCGGTAAGCGCTTTGGCCTCTACCTTTAATCGGGTATCAATTAATGTTACTTCAGCACTTTGGGTAACACCGTCCTCACTGGTCACTGTTACTCTGTAAGTACCTGGTCCCAATCCAATGGGTGAATTTCCTTTTATAGTATCGGAGCTCCAACTATATTTAAAGGGACCAACGCCACCATTCACTTTTACCTGTAGGGCACCGTCCCATTTAGTACTATTGCATGAAATGGGATTAACTACCTGAATACCCACGGCAAGCATCTCCTTTTCCTGAATAACATACATACCTTTATCTTCCGTACCAATCCATACCCTACCTTCAAGATCAGTCTTTATGAAGGTTGAAAACTGGGAAGTAAAGTCTTTTTCCGGTCCGTATAGTACAAATGAATCCAGTTCAACCAAATATTGACTTATTATTTCCGAGGCAAGCCAGGCATTTCCTTCTGCATCAAGACCAATAGCCCGCAAATCGCCCTCAATACTTTCCTCTGGAACTAAAATAGGAAGCCATTCCCTTTTGCTGTTTAATGGACCGACCATATTATCACCGATGATCCAGACTGATTTTCCCTCAATAGAAATATCCTGAAAAGCAAAATCCTTTTCAATGATCTCATATTTTCCACTTTTACCTGTAAATATGCCAAGGTCAGTGGCAACCCAGATTTTATTTGCATCATCAAAGCGGATGATATTAATTTTATCAGATCTTAATTTACCATTTTTAACACTAAAATGTTGGATTAACTTTTTCTCTGAAAGGTTGAGTTGAAACAATCCACTGTTTAGTGTGCCTACCCAAAGAGATTCGTCTTCCTTTTGAAGCGCCATAGAACTTATTTCGTCATCCCCCTGTAAATAATCTTTCAAAAGACTATTTATCCATGGCAAATCAATAAAAACTTCACTATTTCCACCCTTAAACTGAAGTAAAGAGGTAGTATTTGGAGGTAAAGTAATTTTTACCGCCTGGGAACTTCCTAAAATTCTATATAGATCTGATTTGTCCGCAATGATAATTTGATTATCAGCCCCTATAAAAATATTTGAAATGGCAGCATTTGCAGGAATCCCCTTATTTTTAATGACACTCAAATTTGTTTGAGCCGATAGGAAGGAGCAAAAGACCAGGAAACTGCAAATGGTAAAAATACGAAACATAAATCCTTATTAATTAAATACAAATATGATAAAAAAGCGGCTTACTTATCATGTATTTTGTTGGAAATAAATGAAAAGGCTCCGATGGATTAACTCAAAATCGGAGCCTTCATTGTGTAGAAAGCACATTATTTTTAATTAGTTAACAGACTTTAATCCCGCTTTTACTAATTTTTCATTCAATGATTTTAAAGAATTATTCTGAATATTAAGTTTTGATGTTAACAGGATAGACAATTCTTTAGAAAGTTCTGCGAACACCAAATAAGAAGCATCGGTAGGTCTGGCATCGCCTGTTTCAACACTTCTTCGGAGGGAGGAAAGTCTGTTATTTAACTTAATGGGAAAATTAAGAGGGTCTTGACCACTTTGATTTTTCACCTGGTAAAGGTCTTCCTCAATTTTTTGTAAAGCCATAATTACTGCATTCATTTCCTTTAAGAGCATTGAATCTTTTACGCTACTCTTTTGATTTTCTAACTGTGGTTTAAGTTTTCTTATCGCTACTACTGCCTCATTAGCTTCTGATTCCTTCTCCTTAATTTGCATGGCGAGTTGAAATTGCTTCGTTAAATCTTCCAGAGATATACCCTTAAGATTAGGATCCATTTTAATGTCAAAATCATGAGATTGCTCTAGTCCATCGGCCTTTATCGACACTTTATATTTGCCAGGAACGGCTTTAGGACCAACCTGGGGTCTGCCACTCCATATAATCATACCTGGAAAAGTAGTAGCCCCGGCATATCTCAAATTCCATGAAAAGGTATTAATACCTTTCGCCGTGGTAGGTTTGGTATTTCCATCTCTTTCCCAATAGGGCACCGAATTATCTTGTTTAAAAACCTCCTGATTCCCTACAAATTTTTGAACCAGTTTACCTGAAGCATCCAGAATGGAAACCTCTACAGAATCGACTTTTTCATTTAAATAATATTGTACATTCAGATTATAAATGCCTCTAATCGGGTCCGCAGGTTTAAAAAGATGCAAGGTAGCAGCCGCGGAAGTTGAATTTAATTCTCTTAATGGTGCAATATCATCTAATATCCAGAAACTTCTTCCATGCGTCCCGAGAACAACGTCATCATTTTTTATAACTAAATCCCTGATAGGCGTTACCGGGAGATTTAACTGTAAAGATTCCCAATTTTCCCCTGCATCGAAAGAAACATACACCCCGTTTTCAGTTCCAAGGAAAAGTAAACCTTTCTTCTTATGATCTTCTCTTACGGATCGGGCAAAATCCTGAGGTTTAATACCCTTTATTATTTTAGTCCACGTTTTCCCGTAATCTGTTGTTTTGTAAACATAAGGCGCCCTATCATCGACCTGATATCTGTAAGCTGCAACGTAAGCAGTACCGGGATCATGTTTAGAAGCCTCAATGATACTTACTGTTGAGAATTTGGGTAAATCTTTCGGTGTTATTTCCAACCATGATTTTCCCCCATTTCTGGTAATATGAATTCGCCCATCATCAGAACCCGCCCAAAGAGTTTGAATGTCGTGAAAAGAAGGTGCCAAAGCAAAAACGGTGGCATAAATTTCAGGGCCATTCATATCTTTTGTGATAATTCCCCCGGTTGGACCTAAGGTTTCAGGATCGGCAAAAGTAAGATCTGGACTAATTTTCTCCCAGGATTGCCCATCATTTGTTGTTTTCCAAACATGCTGAGAACAGGTATATAAAATAGAAGGATCGAGGGGAGAAAAAACGATAGGATAGGTCCATTGCCATCTTTCCGGTAATGAAGAAGCTGGTTCTCCAGAGAAAAATCGGGGATAAACCTGAATATCCCGCTCCTGACCATTGCTCCTGTCATAACGGGTAAGTAAGGCCCCCTGGCTCCCGGCGTAAAATAAATCGGGATTGGTAGGATGTGGCGCTATATAACCACTTTCTCCGCCGCCAACCTCATAAAACCAACTCTTATTACCTTCGTTCAGGTGTTTAAAACCCCATCCGTCGCTCGGAATGGACAAAGTGGTATTATCTTGTTGTGCACCAGCTACATGGTAAGGTACATCCATAGTTGTAGTAACATGATAAAGCTGCGACGTTGGATAATCTTCATCTGTCCACGATTTTCCACCATTGGTAGAAACGCAGGCTCCTCCATCATTTGAAGAAATCATCCTTTGAGGATTATTTGGGTCTATCCAAAGATCGTGATTATCACCATGAGGCACATTGATTTCGATATCAAATGTTTTCCCTCCATCTATAGACTTATAAAAATTTACATTCAGGCAATAGACCGTTTCAGGATCGAGAGGATCGGCATAAATACGGGAGTAATAGAAGGCTCGCTGCCTTAGTTTCCTTTCATCATTCATTTTTTTCCAGGACCAGCCCGCGTCATCAGATCGATAAACTCCACCATCATTTGCCTCAACAATGGCGTAGAGTCTATTTGGGTTAGCCGGAGAAACAGTGATGCCAATTTTCCCGAGGGGAGCGGCGGGCATACCCGGATTCTTAGACAAATCAATCCAGGTATCCCCACCGTCCACTGATTTATACAGGCGGCAACCTTCCCCACCGCCCCACATTTTCCAGGTTTTCCTATAAACTTGCCAGGTAGTAGCGTATATTATTTTAGGATTCGTTTTATCAATGACCAGATCAGCAGCGCCGGTATTTGCTCCAACATAAAGTACTTTTTGCCAGGTATTTCCCCCATCTTTCGATCTGAAAACACCTCTTTCCTCGTTATCTCCGTAAGGATGGCCCAGGGCTGCGACGAAAACGATATCAGGATTTGTAGGATGGATTCTAATTCTGGAAATTGACTGAGTTTCTTTAAGACCGAGGTGGCGCCATTTCTTTCCGCCATCTTCCGATTTATATACCCCGTCACCCTGGGTAATCGAACCTCTAAGCTGTGTTTCACCCATACCTATGTAAACTATATCGGGATTAGTTTCAGCAACGGCTACGGCGCCGACGGATGAAGAATTGATTTGTCCATCAGTAACAGGAAACCATTCTTGACCTCCATCGGTAGTTTTCCAAAGACCACCACCTGTTGCACCAAAATAGTATTCCAATGGTCTCCCGGGACTACCGGTTGAACCCAGCGACCTACCTCCCCGGTTGGGTCCAATATTTCTCCATTTCATTTTAGAAAAATGAGAAATATCTGTTTTTGACGTTAAGGATTGAGATAATAAAAAGTCCTTATTTTTCCCAACGGTTATCAGCAAAAATAAGACGATAATTTTTTTTGTTAAAAGGGACATGTTAATTTTTTTTACCCTCTAAAAATAAGGAAATAATTCTAAATAATTTAATCTTATAAATTAGGATGATAAAAATCAGTCTGCTAATAAGGCAATATATTCAAATACTATTTGACTTATTAAAATATTTTATTTAATTTTAAATATTATATAGAAATTATATTTTAAATTTGTTTACAAAATAAATAACTTATTAATTATGGCAGAAAACAATTTAACTGATTTTGAAGCACAAGAACTTCTAAGGCAATATAGTTCTGATTTAAGAAAACTTGAATTCCAACTTCAACAAACCAAATTAGCCATTCATCATTTAAAGGGAAAAAGCGACCCATCTGAGAATGTTTCTAATTTAAAAAAGGAAGATATCGAAGTTGATATCCTTAACGCTATTGTTGAAAAGGATGATTCTACCGAACCTAAGGAAAAGGAAGGTAAAAAATCGACCCCTAAAATTGCTAAGGTAAAGGTAGCTAAGCCCAAAGTTGAAAAAGCTACAACGAATAAAAAAGCACCCGGTTTAAAAGGGAGAAAGCCTGTAAACACCCAATGGGACACGGTCATTTCAGACCACATGGGCACCAAAGAGAATCCAAAAACGAGCAATGAACTATTGCAAGATTTAATTAATGCCAGAGATAAGAAATATATTCTTGATGAAGGCAATACAAAATTGATTCAGCGTTTAAATGCATCGTTAACCAAACTTTACAAACAAAATAAAATTGGAAAGCAAAAAATTGAGGGTAAAAAAGCGTTTGTTTATTTTAAAAAATAAATAATTAAGAAACGCTAATTCTTTTAATTTGCTCGTCAATGACAGTACCAATGGGTTTCAAATTTTGAAACCCATTTTCATTTGCAAAAAGAATAAATTCCTCAACATGGAGTTTGTCCACCGCTATGAGCAGGCCCCCACTCGTTTGAGGATCACATAAAATATTTAATTGACTATCATTTGAAACTTCTATTTTGTGCCCATAACTTGCATAATTTCGTTTTGTTCCACCAGGTATGCAACCTTTTTCTAAATAAAAATTAACAATCTCTTTATTTAAAATAGGAATAGCATCGAACTCAATGTGTGCGGAGGTACCAGACGCCTCCATCATTTCTGATAAATGTCCTGCCAGACCAAATCCGGTAACATCCGTGAGTGCATGAACGTAAGATAAAGCACCTACTTTTTCGCCAAAAACATTCAATTTAGTCATAGATTCTAAGGCAATATTTGCATGCTCACTTAATAATAAGTCCTTTTTTTGAGCCGTAGTTAGTATTCCAACGCCTAATCCTTTGGTTAGAAACAATAAATCTCCAGTTTTGGCACCTCCATTTTTCTTAAGATTTTCGATGCGAACACGGCCATTCACCGCCAAGCCAAAAATGGGTTCTGGGCTGTCAATGCTATGACCACCAGCCAGTGGAATGCCAGCCAGTTTACAAACCTCTTTAGCACCATCAATCACTTTACCAGCGACCTCAGGAGGTAATTTATCAATAGGCCAGCCTAGAATCGCGATAGCTAATATGGGAGTTCCACCCATTGCATACACATCGCTAATAGCATTTACCGCTGCAATCCTACCAAAATCAAAGGGATCATCCACAATAGGCATAAAAAAGTCAGTCGTGCTTATCAGGGCCGTTCCATCACCCAGATCCAATACAGCAGCATCATCTCTTTCTTCATTTCCCACAAGAAGTGCGGGGTTAAAATTATTCTTTACCGACCCGGCCAAAATTTTATCTAAGGTTGCCGGTGATATTTTACAACCGCAACCAGCACCATGACTATATTGCGTGAGCTTATAATTCAATTCCATCTGAAAATTTTATTAAAGATTGAGCGATAGCTCTTTTATCCAAAGTTACATCGGGGGTGAATAGAAAGCTTCTTGAAAAATCACATTTTAGATTAGCTAAAGGATATGATTTATCATAATAGCGTAGTGCGATAGCACCAGCATTTGATAGATCGCCAGCTTCAAGATAGGCAACAGCAGCCTGAACATGTTGCCCACCCAGTCTTTTACTAATTTTAACAAATGATTCGATTAATTCAGTCACTGGAAATTCCCCATAAATTTTAACCAAAAATTTTAGCCTTTCCTCAAAAGGAATAACCAGACCAATATATTTTGCCGTTTTGAATTGGTTCCAAAACCCTTCAGGTTGAAAAACTTTGCCAATGGATCTCGATTCATTTTCCACCCAAACTCTTTTAGAGTGGTCTAATTTTCTGAACTCGTCGAACAGGTTATTTTCAAATTGTTCTACGGTTGGTTGAATCAATTCACCTAAAGAACCAAAAGCAGAACCTTTATGGTGAGCCAATTTTTCTAAATCAATAATTTGTTCTCCCTCCTCTTTTAACGATTGAAGAATCAAGGTTTTACCTGAACCCGTCGGACCTCCCAGGACGATTATATTCAGTTTAATTTCATCAAATTGTCGATGAATATACTGTCGGTAAGCTTTATAGCCACCTGTGATAAGTTTCACTTCAAATCCTGCCGTTTCCAATAGCCAGGCCAAACTGGCACTTCGCTGCCCACCTCTCCAACAATGAATATATAATTTTTTTTCAGGAACAAGTTTATTTGCCCATCGAACATAATCGGCCATTTTAGCACCTACAAACTCAAGGCCCTTTAAAAAAGCAATATCATGTCCTTTCTTTTTGTATAAAGTACCCACTTCTGCCCTTTCCTCATCGGTAAACAGGGGAAATGACACAGCACCAGGAATATGACCTTCTATGTATTCCCCCGGACTTCTTACATCCAGTAAAATATTTTCGTCATTCCTTTTTAAAAAATCTGCTATGGTTATTTTCTCCATGCGGCAAAAATACACAATTAGCATCATATCTAAAGGTTTAAAAATGGGGCTACGTAAACTTTGTTTGTAACCTTTTGTTTTGAAAAATAAAACGTTGGAAAATTTACTTCACACCATAAAAAATAGTTATACTGGATATGCCCGTTATTTATGGCATGCTATAAATAATCCGTCATGGGACAATTATTTTTATTGGCTTCTGGCTGTTTCTTTCCTGTTTTTAATATTGGAATGGACCAGTCCCTGGCGAAAAAGTCAACCTCGATTTAGAAAAGATTTTTGGTTAGATTTTTTCTATTTATTTTTTAATTTTTTCCTTTTCTCATTAGTCATTTATGCTGCATTATCAAGAGTGGTAGTAAACTTTTTTAATGATGTTTTTTATCAAATATTTAATGTAGAGCTAACCTCTTTCAATCCATTGGTTGGCGCCCCACTCTGGTTTATTTTACTTGTAGGATTTATTATCAGGGATTTTATACAATGGTGGATTCACCGATTACTGCATAAAGTACCTTTTTTATGGAAATTCCACCAAGTCCATCATTCTGTTGAACAAATGGGTTTTGCTGCCCATTTAAGATTTCATTGGATGGAAACCATTATTTACAGAACCATTGAATACCTTCCTTTGGCCCTTCTGGGCATAGGATTGTACGATTTTTTTATCATTCATCTATTCACCCTTGCCTATGGGCATTATAATCACGCGAATATTTCTATTCCCGGAAAGTTTGTTGGTTTGATTATCGCCGTTCTAATAGGAACAGCCATAGTTACCTCTAGTTTCGATATTACTATTTTGAAAGATGCTAACGTATTCACCTCGATATCTACATTTATACTTATTTGTCTGTCAGGTTATTACGTGTTAGGGCCTCGGGTAAAGTATATTTTCAACAGCCCTGAAATGCACATTTGGCACCATGGTTTTGACACACCTGAAGATAAACCCAATGGAATAAATTTTGGACTGACTTTAGCCATTTGGGATTATCTTTTTAAGACCAATTACATGCCTTATAATGGCAGAGATTTAAAATTAGGTTTCCCTGGAATAGAAAAATTTCCCCAACATTTTAGTGGGCAGTTTTTCCATGGATTCTTCAGGCAGAAAAATTAAATCAAACCTTTTTTCGTCGATCTAACGATTTTTGCTGAACAATTTCCTGGACTGATTTACCTTTTATCTTGCTATCCAGCCAGGATATAATATCTAAATATAAAAAAGGTCTTTTTTCATAAGGATCCAATTCTAATTGTTCTAATCTCTGCCTAAGGCTAAGGAATTCTTCTTTAATCCCTGATGCCTGTATTCTTGGAAGTTTTCTTATAAATCTGAAAATCTCTTTGTGTACGGCACTGAGTTCTTCCATTTTGCTTAAAAAGCGATACACCGATTTAACCTGATATTCTACTAATTGGGCATTTCCAAGTTCATAATGAGCAATTAAACTTAAAATTCGGGCATAAATCTGTATGTCCGTTCTGTAATCTGAATTTTTCTCATTTAAAATAAGATTTAAATAAGTAATGGCATTTTTATTTTCACCTGCCCCAAAATATAAACAGGCGATTCTGTAATAAAAAACCATGATTCGGTGATTATCCCAATTGTACTGATCACTTTCTATAAGCTCCATCAATTCAGGGATAATCTGAATACCTTCGGTAAAACTACCCTCCAGAAAATGCTTTTTAATCAGATGATTGTATTTAAAAAGGTAGTAATTACCTTCCATATTCATTTCCTTTTCCAGTTGGTAAAAATCTGGAAAAACTAATAATTTTTTCAGGACTTCACAATATTTATCATATTGCCACATGTTAAATAAGGCGGTTAATAAGTTATGAAGACCTTTTAAATACAAAATACCATGAATAAGAATTATTTCTTCATTTTTTTCAAAAATAGAGACCCATCTGGAGGCATATTTGTAACAATATGGAAAATCTTGTGTCATGTGATAAAACCAGACATGAGCTTGGTCGTGATAAATCTTTGACATAAAATCAAGTTCCACATAAGGTACGTTGGGTAATTTTGCATTAAAAAATAGTTTGACCATTTCATAATCTTTAAAATTACGAACGAATCCTATTTTCAAATAAAGTCCGTATAGTTGGAGGGAAAGATTTGAAAATTGATGATTATTTTTGATAACCTTTAATAATTCAATGGTTTCATTCGTAATGATATCAGCTCTTCCCTCAATACTTCTGGTAATATATTGTCCCTCGATATGTTTTTCAAACTCAAGAATTTCAAGGGATAAGGAACTAAACTCGGCTTGTTTTGCTTTTAATTTAGCTTTATCCAACATATCGAGTGCCTGTCTATAAAGACCTTTATTATACAAGACACGTGCACAATCCAATAATTCTCTGATATGTATATCCAGGGAACTTTTTGTACTTAATAATCTAAGGCTGGTGAGCAATTGTTTATAAAGATGAGCTTTCAGATTGGAAAGTTGTGTTTTTTTAATTTCAGTTATTTTCTTTAAAATATGATCTTCGTCGTATTCACCTTTTTTTTCAAGTAAATCAAATAGTTGAAGGAATAAAATATCTTCTGAATTTTGATTGCGTTTAACAAACAAGCGAAAATGTCGTTTTTCAGCTCTGGACAATGAATTAATCAACGTCACCAGATCATCTGTTTTTTGTTTGGGCATTGTAGAATTTATTTTTACAATTTACACAATTTCAAATTATTAATCACTATTTTGCTCTTTGTTAAGGTGTATTAAAATAGATTATTGAACCTATAACGGCCGAAGAGGTTAGGTAAATTTACGTTCTGCAAACATACAAAATACTACGCACATGGATAATCGTATATATATCTTCGATACCACACTTCGAGATGGGGAACAAGTTCCCGGTTGTAAACTTAATACAAATCAAAAAATTGATATTGCATTAGAGCTCGAAAGATTAGGTGTTGATGTCATTGAGGCGGGGTTTCCCATATCGAGTCCTGGCGATTTTGCCTCTGTGGAGGCTATTAGCAAAGCTGTTTCCAACCCTATAGTTTGTGGACTTACCCGTGCCGTTGAAAAAGATATCAAAGTGGCGGCCGAATCCTTAAAATATGCAAAAAGACCAAGGATACACACTGGGATTGGCACCTCTGACTCTCATATTATCCATAAGTTCAATACCACAAGAGAAAAAATAATTGAAAGGGCGGTATCGGCTGTAAAATATGCCAAAACCTTTGTTGAGGACGTAGAATTTTATGCAGAAGATGCAGGAAGAACGGATAATGTTTTTTTAGCAGAAGTCATTGAAGCTGTTTTAAAGGCTGGAGCCACTGTTTTAAATATACCAGATACCACCGGATATTGCCTTCCTGAGGAGTATGGTCAAAAAATAGCTTATCTCCGCGATAATGTTCCAGGTATTGAAAAAGCCATTCTTTCCACTCATTGTCATAACGATCTGGGATTGGCTACAGCTAACTCCATTGCAGGCGTTTTAAATGGTGCCAGACAAATAGAATGTACCATTAATGGTATTGGTGAAAGAGCAGGTAATACCGCATTGGAAGAGGTAGTTATGATTATGAAACAACACCCCTACCTCAATTTGATTACGGGTATTGAAACAAAATTATTAAATCCGATAAGTCATTTGGTCAGGGACAAAATGGGAATGCCGGTGCAACCCAATAAAGCCATTGTAGGAGATAATGCTTTTGCTCATTCATCGGGCATTCACCAGGATGGTGTTATAAAGCAAAGAGATACTTATGAAATCATGGATCCTCGTGATGTCGGTGTAGATACCTCAAAAATTGTTCTTACAGCAAGAAGTGGCCGAGCAGCTATTGCCTATCGATTCAAACAAATAGGGTTTGACCTGACGAAAGATGAACTGGATTTGGTTTATTCCTTATTTTTATCTGTTGCCGACGCTCAAAAAGAGGTAGTAAACGAAGATTTGGAAAAATTAATAGCAAAAGTAAGAGTAAATTCACCTGTTTAAATATAAAACGTTCTATCATGGCCAAAACCCTGTTTGACAAAATCTGGGATAATCACGTAGTAAATACCGTAGAAGGTGGAACAGCGGTATTATATATCGATCGTCATTTTATACATGAAGTTACGAGCCCTCAGGCATTTGACGGCCTGGCTTCCAGAAATATACCTGTTTTCAGGACGGCTCAGACGATTGCCACAGCAGATCATAATGTTCCAACACAAAATCAACATTTACCTATTAGCGAACCATTATCTAAGTTTCAGGTAGATAAATTGATTGAAAACTGTGATAAATATGGCGTTTCCCTGTATGGTTTAGGTCACCCATACCAAGGTATCGTGCACGTTATAGGACCGGAATTGGGTATCACTCAACCCGGAATGACCATAGTGTGTGGCGATTCTCACACATCAACGCACGGCGCATTCGGTTGTATAGCCTTTGGCATCGGTACCAGCCAAGTAGAACAAGTACTTGCTTCTCAATGTCTTTTACAACTGAAGCCAAAACAAATGCGTATCAATGTAGAAGGTACGCTTCACCAAGGCGTAACGGCAAAAGATGTCATTTTGTATATTATTTCAAAACTTACCACCAGTGGTGGAACAGGTTATTTTGTGGAATATGCAGGAAGTACTATCAGGAATCTCTCTATGGAGGGTCGGATGACAATTTGTAATATGAGCATTGAAATGGGCGCAAAAGGTGGATTGATAGCCCCTGATGAAAAAACGTTTGACTATGTAAATGGTAAAAAATACGCCCCAAAAGATGCCGCTTTTGAACAGGCTGTAAGCTATTGGAAAACGCTGCCTACCGATGAGGATGCCTCCTTTGATGTAGAATTTACTTTCCAGGCAAGCGATATCATGCCCATGGTAACTTACGGAACTAATCCGGGAATGGGTATGGGTGTTAGACAATCTATTCCAGAACCTGTAGATCCGGCGAATAGAAATAGTTTCGATAAGTCATTATCCTACATGGGTTTACATGCCGGGGAATCTCTTTTAGGTAAAGAAATTCAACATGTTTTCATCGGTAGCTGTACCAATTCAAGAATGGAAGATTTGCGATTGGTTGCCGACTATGTGAAAGGAAAACAAAAAGCGCCGCATGTAAAGGCTATGATTGTGCCAGGTTCAAAACAGGTCGAGGCACAGGTTATTTCAGAAGGACTTGATCTTGTTTTTAAAGAAGCTGGCTTTGATTTTAGAGAACCTGGCTGTTCTGCCTGCCTTGGTATGAATGAAGATAAAATTCCAGCGAATGAATATTGTGTTTCTACCTCCAATCGAAACTTCGAAGGACGACAGGGTCCTGGTGCGCGCACTATTTTGACTAGTCCATTAATGGCCGCAGCCGCAGCGATTAATGGGAAAATTATTGACGTAAGTCTCGATTAAACCAGCCTAATTTTACTCATGGAAAAATTTACTCTATTACAATCTACCGCTGTTCCTCTTCCTATTGAAGATATTGATACCGACCAGATTATTCCCGCCAGATTTCTAAAAGCAACTACACGCGAAGGCTTTGGAGATAATTTATTCAGAGATTGGCGGTATCATCCCGATGGTAGTCAAAAAGCTGATTTTATTCTAAATAACCCTATCTATAAAGGAGCCATTCTTGTGGCAGGGAGAAATTTTGGTTGTGGATCCAGTCGTGAACACGCTGCCTGGGCCATAGCTGATTATGGATTCAAAGCGGTGGTATCAAGTTTTTTTGCTGATATATTTAAAGGCAATGCACTAAATAACGGCCTCCTTCCCGTGACAGTATCCGATAGCTTTTTAAACAAAATATTCGAGGCGATTGAAAATGACCCCAATGCCGGAATTGAAATAAATCTAGAAAAACAATCTATTTCCATTTCAAATAGTTCAGAAGTGGAATATTTTGAAATGGATCCTTACAAAAAAATATGTCTGTTGAATGGTTACGATGATATTGACTTTCTGTTGAGTCAAAAAGCAATCATAAGTACCTTTGAAGAAAACAACCGCTACCCTTTTAATCCAATAAACTAACTATGGAAAAGAATATAGCCGTTCTCTCCGGTGATGGCATCGGCCCGGAAGTCATTGAACAAGCCTTAAAGGTGTTATCCGCCATTGAAACAAAATTTAATCATACGTTCCATACTCAATTTGCTTTGGTTGGCGCCATAGCCATAGATAAAACCGGAAATCCGCTTCCCGAAGAAACGCTTGACATCTGTTTACAAAGTGATGCAGTGCTTTTTGGGGCTATTGGTGATCCCAAGTATGACAACGACCCCAGTGCTCCCGTGAGACCAGAGCAGGGCTTACTTAAACTAAGGAAAAGTTTAGGTTTATTTGCCAATGTCAGACCCGTTACCACCTATCCAACACTATTGTCTTTATCTCCTTTAAAGGAAGAAAAAATTAAAGGCGTAGATTTTGTTATCTATCGTGAATTGACCGGGGGTATTTATTTTGGTGAAAAAGGTAGAAAGGATGATACGGCTTATGACCATTGCGTTTATTCCAGGGAGGAAATCGCCAGAATTACCATTTTAGCCTTTGAAGCTGCCAGACTTAGACGAAAGAAAGTAACCCTGGTAGATAAAGCCAACGTTTTGGAAACGTCAAGACTTTGGCGCGATGAGGTAAAGCGTATTTCAGCCCAATATCCCGATGTGGAACTTGATTTTCTCTTTGTAGATAATGCTGCCATGCAAATCATTCAGTTTCCCTCTCAATTTGATGTAATGCTCACAGAAAATATGTTCGGTGACATACTAAGTGATGAAGCAAGTGTAATAACTGGTTCAATGGGATTATTACCTTCCGCTTCGGTCGGTGCAAAAACATCGCTGTATGAACCCATTCACGGATCTTATCCTCAAGCAACAGGCTTAGATATTGCAAATCCTATGGCAACCATTTTATCTGCGGCTATGATGTTAGATTCATTTA
>JBMLQR010000394.1:27453-41307 GCA_049241465.1 Saprospiraceae bacterium
GAAGAAGGATTATATCTTTTTGAACATGCCTCTCTTGGTTACTTAGGTACCTTAGCCAATTTTATTCGGGAAGAGAAAAATGGAAAGAATACTTATTTTAATAGGAATTTTCATATTGAGCCTACCAATGTTTGTATTTATACCTGTACTTTTTGCTCCTATTCCCGATTAATAAAAGAGAGAAAGGATGGTTGGGAATATACCCTCGATGAAATGATGGATATTGTCCGAAAGTATGATCAGGAACCTGTTACCGAGGTTCATATTGTGGGAGGTGTTCTTCCAAAATATGATGTTTCATTTTATGCTGAATTGTTTAAAACGATAAAAAAACATCGCCCTGAGTTACACATAAAGGCTTTAACTCCCGTCGAATACCATTATATTTTCAAGAAAGAAAAAATTAGCTATGAAGAAGGCATGGCACTCATGTTGGAGGCAGGTCTGGATTCTATGCCAGGTGGGGGTGCTGAAATTTTTCATCCTGAAATAAGAGACCAGATTGCTGGTGGTAAATGTTCTGGTGAAGAATGGTTGAGAATTCATGAAGTATGGCATGATTTAGGTAAAAAATCAAACGCCACCATGCTTTATGGACATATTGAATCCTATTTTCACAGAATAGATCATCTTGAAAAATTAAGGAATCTACAGGATAAGACGGGTGGATTTCAAACATTTATTCCACTGAAGTTTAGGAATAAGGATAATCAATTGTCTCACTTGAAAGAAGTTAGCGCGCTGGACGATCTTCGAAATTATGCGGTGAGTCGCATCTATCTCGACAATTTTGACCACATTAAAGCGTATTGGCCCATGATCGGTAGGAATATGGCTCAGTTATCTCTGTCGTTTGGTGTAGATGATATTGACGGAACCATTGATGATACTACAAAAATATACAGTATGGCGGGTTCAGAAGAGCAAACTCCTTCTCTAAGTACCCGCGACTTGGTCAATTTAATAAAAGCAGTTGGGAAACATCCTTTAGAACGGGACACACTTTATAATGTCCTTCATGATTACACTAACGAAACCTTTCAGGAAGACGAAGTAATTAAAGGTTATGTTTCTTTACCCGTTGTTAATAATCAATAAATGAATAAAAATATTTATATACTTCGTCACGGAGAAACAGAGAATAATCGACTTGCTATTGTTCAGGGATCTGGTATTGATGGAACGTTAAATCAGAAAGGGGAAGAACAAGCGAAAGCATTCTTTAAAAAATACCAGGAAATTCCCTTTGAATTAGTGGTAACATCGACCCTTCAAAGGACGCACCAAACGGTTAAATCCTTTATTGAAAAAGGCATACCCTGGGTGCAATTACCTGAAATCAACGAAATGAACTGGGGCATTCACGAAGGTAAATCGTATGCAACCTGGATGGAGCAACCCTACAAAGAAGCTATAACTGACTGGCAGAGTGGTCGTTATGAGACCAGACTAGAAAATGGGGAGAGCGCTGCAGAACTAGCCGCAAGAATGGAGGTGTTTATGCAGTGGCTTGAAACAAGGGAAGAATCCACCATTCTAATTTGTAGCCATGGTAGAGCAATGCGCTGTATGATGACTTATTTTTTTGGTCTCCCCGTATCGGAAATGGAAAAATTTAGCCATAAAAATACCGGTTTATACCAATTTTTAAAAGATCAAAATGGCTTTAATTCTGTTTTAATGAACGATATAAGCCATTTAAATTCCGACAATGGCTTTCCCTTCTAATCCATTAGCAGAAAAAATTAATATTGCAGCGGTAAGCTATTTGAATACCAAACCTCTATTATATGGTTTATTGAATAGTCCTTTGGCGGGAAAAATCAACCTAATGCTGGATATTCCGTCTGCCTGTGCCAGTAAAATGATTCATGGAGAGGTAGAACTAGCTCTTATTCCCACCGCTGTAATTCCTCAAATACCTAATGCCACTTTGTTCTCCAATTATTGTATTGGTGCTCAAAATAAAGTAAAAACAGTAGGCATTTTTTCTTATAAACCTATAGATCAATTAGATACCTTAATTCTCGATTTCCATTCCCGAACATCTGTCCTCCTTGTTCAGATTTTATTAAAAGAGTTCTGGCAACAAAAACTCCATTTCATAGCAGGCCAACCAGGGTTTGAAAATCATGTTTCTGAAAATACCGGCTTACTTATCATTGGGGATAGAACGATGGGCTTGCACGAAAAATATCCTTATTTTTATGACTTAGGTGAAGCCTGGCGGGAACATACTTCCCTTCCCTTCGTGTTTGCTGCCTGGGTAAGTAACCATAAAGTAGGAGAAAATTTCGAAAACGATTTTAATAATGCCCTCAGTGCAGGATTAGCAGCTATACCCGAGCTACTCTTGCTCTTACCCGATTCACCTACCGGTTTTGACTTAAAAAGCTATTTTTCAAATAATATATATTATCATTTAGATGAAGATATGAAAGCGGGAATGTCCTTGTTTTTTGAAAAATTAGACCAATATTCAAATCACTTATTTCAATAATTATCATGAATGAAATCATTCTGGGAGGTGGCTGTTTCTGGTGTCTTGAAGCTGCATTCCAATTACTTAAAGGAGTAGAATCTGTTCAATCTGGCTATGCCGGGGGAACTAAAGAAACCGCTACTTATAAAGAGGTATGTTCAGGACAAACAAATCATGCCGAGGTTGTTAAAATAATATACGACCCAGAGATAATCAGTTTAGATGACCTTTTAAGGGTCTTTTGGCAAATCCATAACCCTACAACCCTAAATAAACAAGGAAATGATGTAGGGCCTCAGTATCGGTCTATCATTTTTTATGCCGATGACAAAGAGAGGGAAATAATTGAACTATCTATCGAAAAGGAAGCAAAACCTCTCTGGGGATCTAATATTGTAACCTTCATGGAAAAAAGTCAGGAATTTTATCCAGCAGAGGGGGAACATAACAACTATTTCCAAAAAGTGGGTGATCGAAATCCTTACTGTACTTATGTAGTTAAACCAAAAGTGACCAAAGTCATTGAGAAATTTAGCGATAAGTTAAAAAACTTATAGAATAGTTGGCGGAAAATGCCGCATATTTGTCTATCTTGGAAAATAAGGTAGGCAGCTTTATAGCAAATAAGGTAATTATCATTGATATTTGTTGAAAAATACTAAAAATGAAGGTAGGAATAGTAAAAGAGAGCAGAGATCCCCGGGTAGCCATTGTACCGGACACTCTTTCTAAATTGTCCGCGTTAGGTGTTTCTGTGATTATGGAAGCGGGTGCCGGGGATGAATCCTTTTTTTCTGATAATGATTATGTTGGGGCAACCGTATTGAATCGGGATGAGGTCTTGAAACAAGCAGACATTATTGTTACATTTAATCCGCTATCGCAGGAAGAATGGAAGTTGGTCAATCAAAATGCCATAATGATTTCCCAATTTGCCCCATTTGCTGATGCAGAGGCAGTTCCGAACTTATTAAAGGAAGGAAAGAAGGCATTTAGTATGGATATGATACCCAGAACTACGCTGGCTCAATCAATGGATGTTTTGTCCTCTATGGCTTCCATCGCAGGCTATCAGGCAGTGCTGGTTGCCGCAGCTAAACTTCCCCGGTATTTACCTATGTTGATTACCGCGGCAGGAAGTATAAAACCATCTAAAGTTTTGATTTTGGGCGCCGGGGTTGCGGGACTACAAGCTATTGCTACGGCAAAACGTCTTGGTGCCATTGTTGAGGTGTTTGATACCAGGATGGCTGTAAAAGAAGAAGTACAAAGTTTAGGCGGTAAGTTTATTGAAGTTGAAGGAGCAAAAGATGACAAAAGTGCTGGTGGATACGCCGTAGAGCAAACGGAAGAATTCCTGGCTCGTCAGAGAGCTGAAGTTCAGGCCAGAGCTGTAAAATCAGATATTATTATTACCACAGCTCAGGTAAGAGGCAGAAAAGCACCCATTTTACTGGAAAAAGAAACGGTAAATCAAATGAGAGCGGGTTCTGTTATCATTGACTTAGCGTCTTCTACAGGTGGAAATTGCGAGCTTTCAAAAGACAATGAAACGATTGTAGTTAATGGAGTAACCATCATTGGAAATTCTCAATTGGCCGCACAAATGCCTCAGGACGCAAGTTTCCTATATAGCAACAATGTCTTGAATTTCTTAAAGACTATGGTTCGGGAAGGTACTCTACATGCTGATTTCAATAACGAAATCATTAAAGGTGCTTGTATAACCCCTGAGTTATTCGCTTAATTTTATAAAATAACGATTTTTTATGGAAAATTTTTATGGCTTTTTTTTAGATAATTTGCTGATAATATACTTATTAGCTTTTACCGTTTTATTGGGATTTGAGATTATCGCAAAAGTTCCAACCGTTCTACACACCCCTTTAATGTCCGGTTCCAATGCCATAAGCGGCGTGGTTGTCATAGGAGCCATCTTATTGGTCCGTTTAACAGAACCAACAGATTATCTTACCCTCTCTCTTGGATTTGCTGGAATTGTGTTGGGAATGATTAATGCAGCAGGTGGATTTGTGGTCACAGACAGAATGCTTGAAATGTTTAAAAAGAAAAAGAAATAATACTATGCTACTTACATTTATTATAGAGATTTTTTTCCTTTTAGGTTCTATTGGCTTTATTTGGGGACTTCGATTGATGAGTTCACCAGATACTGCAAGAAAAGGAAATATATATGCCGGCGTTGGTATGACCCTGGCCATTATCGCGGCCTTGATTATGCCGTTGGATGGCAATGTTCCAAATAATTATATTTGGATTTTTGCAGCGCTTATTGTTGGTACCATTATTGGATACTATTCAGCAATAAAAGTGGCTATGACATCTATGCCTCAGATGGTTTCCATATTTAATGGATTAGGCGGCGCCTGTGCTGTTGTATTAGGTTTAGCTGATGTCCTGCATTATTATGACGGAACTAAGGTGGTCGATACGCTTGGTTTTTTCACCGTCCTGTTAACCTTATTTATTGGTGGTGTCGCTTTTACTGGTAGTATTTTTGCCTACGCCAAATTAGAGGATCTTGTTGACGACAAAAAGGTAACCTTACCTAAACATAGTGTTATTAATATGGTTATGCTTGTTGGTCTCATTGGATTAGGTGCCTACATACTAATGCAAGGTGAAGCCATAGGGATGGAAGCTGCGATTATTTTCCTTGTTATTTCATTAATCTATGGCGTTAGTTTCGTAGCCCCTATTGGTGGCGCAGATATGCCTGTGGTTATTTCACTGCTTAACTCTTTTTCCGGCCTTTCCGGCGCCGCAGCAGGTATTCTATTTGATAGTCAATTCATGGTAGTTGGTGGTATTTTAGTAGGTGCATCAGGTACTATATTAACGGTAATGATGTGTAATGCCATGAACCGTTCCATCTGGAATGTTTTAATTGGTGGATTTGGTGGAACTTCAGCGATTGGTGCTACCGCAACAGGTGGTACTGTTAAGGAAATTTCTTTGAATGACGCTTCTATACAACTCTACTATTCTCAATCAGTTATAATTGTACCTGGCTATGGATTAGCGGTTGCCCAGGCGCAAAAAATTTGTAAAGAAATTGATGACCAGCTGTCAGCCAATGGGGTTGATGTTAAATACGCTATTCATCCTGTTGCCGGTAGAATGCCTGGCCACATGAACGTACTTTTAGCAGAGGCTGATGTACCTTATCCTAAATTATTAGACCTTGACGAGGCAAACAGTGCCCTCAGTTCCGCCGATGTTGCCATCATTGTAGGTGCCAATGATGTGGTAAATCCAGCGGCAGAAAATGATCCGGGAAGTCCAATTTATGGTATGCCTGTACTAAAGGTATGGAACGCAAAATCGGTTATTGTTCTGAAAAGAAGTATGCGTTCCGGGTACGCGGGTATTGAAAATCCTTTGTTTTTTCACGAAAGAACTAAAATGTTATTTGGTGACGCAAAGGATGTGCTTAGTAAATTAAACAGTGAAATTAAATCTCTTTAAATATTAAAATCATGGATTGGATTATTGCAAATTATTTATTCGTTTTACTGGGTATTTTTGTATTCATGTCCGGCATGTTTACCATCAAACAACAGACAGTAGCCATACTGGAAAGATTTGGTAAATTCCACAGCATTAGAAAGCCTGGATTACATTTTAAAATTCCTGGAGTGGATAAAATTTCTGGAAAAATTTCCTTGAAAATCCAACAGCTGGATGTGAATGTTGAAACAAAAACAAAAGACAATGTATTTGTAAAAATCAAAGTATCCGTGCAGTTTAAAGTCTTGGAAGAGAAAGCTTATGATGCATTCTATAAACTGGATAACCCTACCGAACAGATTACAGCTTATGTGTTTGATACCATTCGCGCTGAAGTACCAAAATTAAGACTAGATGACGTTTTTGAAAGAAAAGATGATATCGCTGTAGCCATCCGAAGAGAACTCGAAGAAGCGATGAATACCTACGGTTATGGTATAGTTAAAGCTTTGGTTACAGATATTGACCCTGACCATGCGGTTAAAAATGCTATGAATAGAATCAATGCCGCGGAAAGGGAGAAAATCGCCGCTGAATATGAGGGAGAATCAGAGCGAGTTAAGATTGTTGCTAAAGCAAGAGCCGATGCTGAAAGTAAGCGATTACATGGACAAGGTATTGCAGATCAACGCCGGGAAATTGCCAGAGGTTTAGAAGAATCTGTTCATCTTTTAAATAAGGTGGGAATAAATTCTCAGGAAGCCTCTGCATTAATTGTAGTAACACAACACTACGATACCCTGCAATCTTTGAGTGAAAAGGTGAATAGTAACCTTATTTTGTTGCCAAATTCTCCAACTACGGCAAGTGATATGTTAAACTCAACCATTACCTCCTTTGCTGCTTCTCACCAACTTGGGGAACAACTTAAACTTAAGAATCCAATGCCTAAATTGGAAGAAAAGATTATCTTGAAAGAATAAATTTTTGAACCGAATTATTGATTTGAAACTAATCTACTTATGCACAAATTAATCATTACGCTTGGACTTTGTTTGTTATTCATACAAATCCAGGCACAAGAAGATCCCTCAAAGGATCCAGCTGCTGCGGCAAAAAAACCGGCTAAGGCAAAATCTTTTTCCGATATTATTCCAGCGGACGCTGTTACTGACGCCGGACTTTTCACCATTCACAGAGTGGGACAAAAATACTTTTTTGAGGTTCCAAAAGTGATTTTGGGCAGGGATATTCTTGTTGCCAGCGTAATTTCGGGGCATGTAAAGGGACTTAATTTTGGTGGTGCAGGAATGCGTTCCAGACCTCAGCAGATTGTTCGCTGGTATATGCAGGACGACAAAGTTTTATTGAAATCCGTGACTTACGACGCTATTGCAGATCCTTCTCTACCTGTAGCAAAAGCGGTTCAACGAAATAATTTTGAGCCTATTATCATGGTTTTTGATCTTGCTACCATGTCAAAAGATTCCAGTGCCGTTGTCTTCGACGCTACTAGTTTATTCACTTCTGACATTCCCATGATTGGTCCACTTACTAAGGCAGAAAAAAGGACTTTTGAAATACAGGCATTAGATCCTAAGAGATCTTACGTAACAAGTATGAAGAGTTATCCTCAAAATACAGAAGTAAGGCATGTACTTACTTTTACGGGAACAAACATACCTGATAATCAGCTGACTAATACGCTCAGTATTGAAATGAATCAATCATTTATCTTGTTACCTGAAAAGATCTGGCAGCCAAGATTTTTAGATGAACGCGTAGGTTATTTTTCCCTTTCAAGAACAAATTACGGTTTGGATGAACAGAAAGCGGCTAATCAAACATTAATTACCCGCTGGAGACTGGAACCCAAAGACCCCGCTGCTTATTTCAGAGGAGAATTAGTTGAACCTGTTAAACCAATTGTCTATTACATCGATCCAGGTACTCCAATGGAATGGCGTCCCTTCCTTAAGAAAGGTATTGAAGATTGGCAGGCTGCTTTTGAAACAGCAGGTTTCAAAAATGCCATCATTGCCAAAGACCCACCTACACCGGAAGAAGACCCGGAATGGTCCCCTGAAGATGTTCGCTACTCTGTAATACGCTATATTACTACTGATATTCAAAATGCTGTTGGACCCCACGTCCATGACCCAAGATCAGGAGAAATCATTGAATCTGATATCTTATGGTATCATAATGTGATGAACCTACTTAGAAATTGGTTTTTTATTCAAACCGCAGCAGCTAATCCAGAGGCAAGAACGCCTAAATTTAAGCAAGAATTAATGGGTGAATTAATTCGCTTCGTTGCCGCTCATGAGGTAGGTCATACCTTAGGATTGCCACATAATATGGGTTCAAGCTCTGCTTACTCCGTAGATTCCCTTCGCGCACCAGGTTTCGTTCAAAGAATGGGCGTTGCTCCTTCTATTATGGATTATGCCCGTTTTAATTATGTGGCTCAACCACAGGATAAAGGTGCAGGTTTTTATGCAGCCGTCGGTCCTTATGACAAATGGTCTATTGAATGGGGATACAGACTTATTAAAGATACCAGTGATCCTGAAAAGGAGAAACCTACGCTAAATTCGTGGATTCTTAATAAAGCAGGCAATCCAATTTACCGCTATGGTCAACAGCAGTTTAATACCATTGATCCAAGTGGTCAGACAGAAGATATCGGCGATGATGCTATAAAAGCTTCTGATCTCGGTATTGAGAACTTAAAGGTCATTACCAGTAAATTAATAGACTGGACTGTAAAACCTGGTGAAGATTTTGCCGAACTTACCGAACTATATACCAATGTGGCTGGACAATTTCGCCGTTACATGGGTCACGTTGTAAATAATGTAGGTGGTACATACGAATATGACAAAACGGGAGAACAAAAAGGTCCAGTTTATGTAAACGTTGCCCGCGAAAAACAAATTAGAGCTATGCAATTTTTCGATCGCCAGTTGTTTACAACTCCTTACTGGATGATTAATAACGAAATTCTTGGTAAAATTGAAGGTTCTGGTACAATGGACAGAATAAGATCTCTTCAAACTTCCACGCTAAGCGCGCTTTTTGCCCAGGATAGAATGAAAAGATTGTCTGAACAGGCAGCATTACAAGGTAAAAAAGCATACAGCTTAAGTGAACTGTTTTTCGATAGTAAAAAAATGATTTTCAGAGAGTTAGACCTACATACTTTACCTGATCCATATAGAAGAAACCTTCACAGAGCTTTTCTTGATAAGTTAGCAAGCCTTCTTACCATGGACAATATGGATGTTTCACAATCTGATATAAGTTCATTGGCAAGACTTACTGTTAGTCAGGTAAAAATGGCTGCAACCAGAGAATCTTCTACGACAGCTGATGCAACAACAAAAGCGCACTATTTAGACTTGGCACAACGTGCTACTTTAATTTTAAGCGGAGAATATCCTAAACCAGCTTCTCCCCTTGCTGGAAGAATGCCTTCTTTTGAATTACAAATGAAAGGTTGTTGGGATAATTCCTTAGAGGAATAAATTTTTCAACCTAAGAAAAGCCCATTTGATTAAGTTCAAATGGGCTTTTTTATTTAAAACTGAGCTCTTTCCTTTATTTCTTTAAATTTCTCCATCCCTAAGGGAGTGAAGTGTGGCGTAAATATCTGCCAGATAATTGCCAAAAATTCTTCCTTACTTAAAGCATATTCCGTTTCTCTGAGCAGTGTATCTTGTACAGACCAACTTGCCAGAAATAACCACATTTTTACGGCAATTCTCTTGTGATTGTGATCACTTGAATTTTCATGGCAGATACCCTGTTGGGCCCAAACAGAAAGTTGATTAATCATGTCCTCTATTCTTGAACCCACCAATGTTTTTCTTAATCTTGCAAATTCCGGGTAATGAGAAATAAACAAATGAATATCCCTGGTAATAAATCCATACTTTTCCTGAACCATTGGCACTCTTTCAAAAACAGAATGCAGGTCACTCAAATCAAAGGGAATCCGGGGAAGATGACTAATTTCCAACATCATCTGATGATTAAGTTCCTCCATTAAATCGTTCCAGCGGGGAAAATAATAGGTAACATTTCCAACGCTCATATCAAGGGCGTCGGCTATCTCTCGCATACTTACATTCGGAATACCCTTCTCATTTAATAAATCAATAGCCTTATATATTATTCTTTCCCGGGTTTTCATTGTAAAAGTTGAATAGCAAAATCATTTGCGCGAAATTACTTAATTTTGCGACATCAAAAAATAAAAATCGATGAACGAAACGTTAGATCCTTCTAACTGGGATGAAATGAGACAGTTAGGACACCTTATGGTAGATGATATGATTTCGTATTTATCGACCATAAGAGATCAACCCGTATGGCGACCTATCCCAGACGACGTCAAAGACACTTTTAATACCAGCATACCACATAATCCAACGAATTCTTTAGCCGTTTACGACGATTTTAAAAAAAATATACTTCCCTATAATAAAGGAAATGTGCATCCCCGCTTTTTTGCTTTCGTTCAGGGAACAGGTACCCCAATGGGTGTTTTTGCCGAAATGCTGGCCGCAGCCATGAATCCCAATCTCGCTATTGGTGAACATGCTGCCATGTATGTTGAAGGCCAGGTTTTAGATTGGTTCAAGGAATTTCTTGGCTATCCGGCCGATGCCTCTGGTATTTTGCTGAGCGGTGGTTCCATGGCAAATTTTACCGCCTTAAATGTGGCCCGAAACAATATTTTGCCAGAAAAAATCAGAAAATCAGGTTTGTATGCCGCTGAAAAACAACTTGTTGCTTATTGCTCAACAGAATCTCATAGCTGTATTCAAAAATCTATCGAGGCCTTAGGAATTGGAACAGATAACCTTAGGAAAATTCCCGTTAACGAAGCCTTTCAAATAGATGTCATTGCATTAAAAAGACAAATACAAATAGATAAAGAAAATAATTTCTTACCATTTTGTATTGTCGGAAATGCCGGAACAGTAAACACAGGTGCCATAGATCCTCTGGACGAATTACTCGCTATTTGTAAAAGTGAAAAAATATGGTTTCACGTGGACGGTGCCTTTGGTGCTTTAGCTAAAGTGGTTCCCTCACTATCTGCCGCTTTAAAACCTATCGAGGAAGCTGATTCCGTCGCTTTCGATCTTCATAAATGGATGTATATGCCCTATGAAGCAGGTTGTGTTTTAATAAAAAATAAAAAAGCACACAGAGATACCTTTGCTTTAAATCCTTCCTATTTACATACAGATCCAGGCGGTTTAGCAGGAGGACCGGAACCATTTAATAATTTCGGCATTGAACTTTCCAGAGGATTTAAGGCTTTAAAAGTATGGATGAGCATAAAAGAACTTGGAAGCCTCGCCTACATCAGAATGATTGAAAAAAATTGTGCACAATGTCAATATCTGGGTTCTCTTATTACTTCTAATGCACCTTTAGAATTAATGACCCCTGTGTCTATGAATATTGTATGCTACCGATTTCAGTTTCCAACAGATGATTTAGCTGTGCAAAATAAAAATAATAATAAATTACTCCTCGAATTACAAAATCAAGGCATTGCAGCCCCTTCTTCGACCATTCTAAATGGCCATTTTGTTATACGAGTGGCTAATGTGAACCAGAGAAGTCAACAAATTGATTTTGATATTTTAGTAAGGGAATCTTTGAGAATTGGACATGAAATATCCAATAATTTACTCTAAATAATAGTGGAATTATGAGCAAAATGGGAAAAGTTTTAGTGGCAATGAGTGGAGGTATCGATAGTACGGTAACCGCCATTTTATTACACGAAATGGGGTACGAGGTTGTTGGAATTACTATGAAAACATGGGATTATGCGCAGTCGGGCGGAAGTAAAAAGGAAACAGGGTGTTGTAGTTTAGATTCAATAAACGATGCCAGACAAGTGGCCGTTGATATGGGTTTCCATCATTTTATCCTGGATATTAGAGATGAATTTGGCGATTATGTTATTGATAATTTCGTGGACGAATACATGGCTGGAAGAACCCCCAATCCTTGTGTATTATGTAATACTCACATAAAGTGGAATGCATTACTCAAAAGAGCCAAAGCCCTCGATTGTGAAACTATAGCAACGGGCCACTATGCGAAAATTAATAAAAAGGATGACCGATACTATATCTCCAAAAGCAAAGACGCAAACAAAGATCAATCTTATGTTCTTTGGGGTTTAACTCAGTCAGCCCTGGCAATGAGTCAATTTCCATTAGGTGATTTAACGAAACCGGAAGTTAGACAACTTGCTCACGACGCAGGGTATACCGATTTAGCAAAAAAAGGCGAAAGCTATGAAATCTGTTTTGTCCCCGATAATGACTATCGCAATTTCCTCCGAAGAAAGGTGGACGGACTGGATGATTTGGTGAAAGGCGGACATTTCGTTGATAAAACAGGTAAAATATTAGGTAAACATGAAGGCTATCCATTTTTTACCATAGGTCAAAGAAAAGGGCTGGGTATGGCCTTTGGACAACCTATGTTTGTTTCAGAAATACGACCCAATGAAAACGAGGTAGTTCTTGGCCCGGTTGAAGAATTGACAAGAAATGGATTAAAAGTCAGGCAACCAAATCTTCAAAAATATGCTTCAATTTCTCCTGATCTGGAAGTTATTACAAAAGTAAGATATAAAGATGCCGGTACCCTGGGAATTCTAAACTGGACCGATGAGCAATTGCTGGGCATCGAATTTTTAGCTCCGGTAAATGGCATTGCCCCCGGGCAATCTGCCGTTTTTTATGAAGGAGACGATGTCGTAGGGGGAGGAATTATTCACAGTAGTTATTTACCAAAAATGGATGTACAATGATTGAAATAGGAAAATGTGGAAAACCCCACGGGCTAAACGGTACTTTAAAATGCCAGATTGATGAAAGATACCTGGATGATGTGCTTCAGGCAAAGGCAATATTTATTGGCGTGGGCGCTAACCCAATTCCCTATTTTATTGAATCAGCGAGAGAGGGTAATAGCTTTTTAGTAAAATTAGAAGATGTTAATTCTAAAGAAGATGCAGAGACCTTAGCCCATAAACCTATTTTCCTGAGAGAAGAAGATTTGATGGAACATGAGGAAGAGGAGGAGGACGAATTCAGCGACGATCGGTATGAAAAATGGATTGGGTACACCATTATTGATGAAGAAATGGGAATCATTGGTAAGATAGAACAAATATTGAGTTTGCCAGGGCATTTTACTGCCTTAATAATGCATGACGAAAAAGAAGTGCTTATTCCACTTCATGAAAGCCTGATAGTAAGAATTAATAAAGAAAAAAAAGAATTGGTTTTTAACTTACCATCAGGCTTATTAAACCTTTGATTCATTTATTTTTTCGAATCTCCAGGTTGTTTTATATCATAATCTTCTTTTTCTTTTGCTACTTTAACCATTTTCTTAACATCGTCGAGAAGTTTCTTTGCATCATAGATAATACCGTCCTTGATAGTATATCTCACGCCACCTACTCTGATAATTTCGTTATTATCATTTAATTTTATGGCACCCATGCCATAAAGAACTTGTAGATTTTCGAGTGGATTTTCGTCAACAATCAACATATCGGCAAATTTGCCTACTTCTATACTACCCAATTTATCGGCAACGCCTAAGGCTTCTGCCCCATTTAAAGTAGCAGAACGAATGATTTCGAGAGGATGAAAGCCAGCTTCTCTCAATAATTCCAACTCTCTAATAAAAGCGAAACCATAGAGTTGAAAAATAAACCCTGAATCAGAACCGGCTGTTACGCGGCCTCCTCTATTCTTAAATTCCTGTAAAAAGGTCATCCATAATTTATAATTTTCTTTCCAGGCGACCTCCTGTTCTGTTCCCCAGCTATGCCAGTAGGAACCGTG
>JBMLQR010000394.1:41407-45104 GCA_049241465.1 Saprospiraceae bacterium
GCTCTGGCCGATTTTAAAACATTCCAGCGAGCGACATCCATTTGTGCGTGATGACAAGCTGAACGCAATCCAATTCTTTTATTTTCCCTCAGCGCGGCATCCATAATTTCAGGCGCTGCACCAAAAAATTTAATACCATCAGCTCCTTTGGCTGCATTATCATTCACCCATTCAATCGCCTGTGCAGGGGAGGTGATAGGACTTTTGGCACCTGAACCAAAAGCGTTATAAACAAACAATCGAGGCGCCGTAATCTCGTTAGTCAGGCTAAGTTTTTTATGTCTCAATGTCCAATCGAGACCATTTCCGGCGGCAGGATCGCGAACGGTAGTTATACCATGCCCCATCCATAGCTTAAAAACATATTCACCTCCGGCACCTTGAGCGGCTCCCCCGCTGTGTCCGTGCATGTCAATCAAGCCAGGAAGTAAGAATTTACCCGTACCGTCAAGTTCCCTACCCCCTTCCTTTAAAACTGGTCTGTTTTTCTCTGGAATGGGAACACCAGGATAACCAACTACACTTACTTGCTTGATTAAATTATTTTCTACCACAATATCAACGGGGCCAATAGGCGGCGCCCCATTACCGTTAATTAAGGTAACCCCTCTAATAATTAATTGATTATAAGGTCCCTCTCCTTCTTTTACTTTTGGAGCATCTGCAACCTGACCAGATAATGAAAAGATTATCGTCGAAAAAACTATGACTAATAAAAACCTCATGATTCTTTTTTTAAAATGAATATCTATTCTCTTATTCCAAATATAACTTATTTTTTGGGTAATTCAATTCCCCTTTTTTAAGTTATATTTGCAATTATTTTATTTTTATGTATTTTAAATACACACTCATTTTTTCAGTAACTTTTTTAACTAGTTTATTGGCATCCATTCCATTTGGACCAATAAATTTAAATGTGATTTACACAACCGTTCAAAAAAATAAAAAAGCGGGATTAAGCTTTGCCGCTGCGGCTGCAATGATTGAATTACTGCAATCATTTATTGCCATTCAAGTAAGTCCTGCCTATTTGGTACCTTTCTTAGATCATCACCTGACCATTATATTCACCTCTATTTTTTTAATTTTCTTTGGTGTCTTTTTTCTCTTAAAAAAAGAAAAAGACCATAAAGTGGTTTTAGGTATCGACAAAGAATATACCGGCTTTTTACAATTTTGCCGTGGAATGTTAATTGCCCTATTGAACATTCCTACCATCGCATTTTGGATTGCCATGACAACCTATTACAGATCGATAAATTTATTTGATTTAAAGGAAAGTACGCCTTATTATTTAATTATATGTTTCATTTCTGCCGCTGCATTAGGGAAATTAATAACCTTAAGCACTTATGCATTATTAGCAAATAGATTTTTACCTCACTTGGGAAAATTTAAAAAATTACTTCCTAAGTTGATAGGAATTTTGTTGATAATGATGGGATTATTTCAAATGTTCCGATTATTTATTTTTGATTTAGCCGCTCAAATTAGTTAAAATGATTTTACAAAAATTAATCTTGTCTGGCTTACTTTCAGTCATAGGAATAGCTATTCTAATTGGACAAGAAAAAGGATTTGCTATTAATTATAAAGAATCTGACGCGAGTAGGGTTACTTCTTCCAGTGAATTATACGATCCATCCAAATTAACAGCAGCTCACAATACCATACCCTTCGGCACTATGGTAAAGGTAACAAGGTTGGATAACGGTATGTCTGTAGTGGTAAGAATTAATGATAGAGGCCCGTTTACACCCAATAGAATCGTGGCATTATCAAAAGCAGCTGCTTATACTATTGGATTAAAAAAATATGAAAAGGTAATTGTTCAGTTAACTATTCTCCCAAAAAAGGAATCTACAGAACCTATGGTGGAAAAACCAGAAAAGAAACCTGACATTCCGTTTTACCAGCCGGGAAGTACCAAAACAGAAACAGAGGAAACCGAGGATTTGTCGCTGCGTATTGATCCTGTTAATGGGACAAGAATACAACAAAATACTGATACAGAGAAGAATATAGTTTCGTCCCCTATAAACGAACCTCTTAAACCTGGTTTATACCAAATTCAGCTGAATAGGTTTCCTGAAAAAGGCTTTGCCATACAAGTAGGATCATTTCAAAATATCTCTGTGATGTGGAGCGAAGTTTCAAAGTTACACAACGCTTGGTTTAAACAGATTATGGTTAAAACGGTAAAAACTGCTAACGGACTAGTCCTCCATAAACTCTTGTTAGGTCCATTCGCTACCAGAGAAAAAGCCAGTAGTTACAAAGGAAACCTAAAAGAAAAATATGGCATTGAGGGATTCATCGTACCCCTAGAGGAATAATATTTTAAGCCACAAGCTTTATTTAACCTTTATATTACCAGATACTGGCTGTATGGTGACCAGCTTTTCTTCAAGATTAACTGACTCAAAAGGAGTGGGTTTTTGAGTAAATTTAATACTTGATACGCCCCCCGATTTACCAATTACCTTGAAACAAACCTGGTACAAAGAAGAATCATCTACCAGATTCACGCCTTTTAAGGAATTATCAATCCACATACAAGTCAAAATACCTTTACTGACCGCTTGAACACCAAAATTCTCTTTGGTCATATAGGGTAATTTAAAATTTATCAACCCTGAATAAGACAAAACAGCTGGATCCCACTGAATTGAATATTGGGTGGATAGAATACGTCTGAAATTTGAACCAGAAACATTTAAACAGACTACCTCTCCTGAAGATGCTTCTTTACTGTCAATCTTTAGCGTAATAGTAGAAGTTTGCGCAAAAGAAGAAAAAGAAGTTATAAAAAATAGAAAGACGAAAATTCGAGTTATCATAGCGGTTTATTTGTCAAAAAAACGATTAAACATATAAAAAAGTATGGAGTCGCAATAAAAAAAGGGTAAAAAAAGCAGGATCAATCAAAAGAAACCCCTGCCGCCTCAATTTCAGCCACAGCTGTTTCCCAAAGTTCCAAGGTACTTTCCAACTGCTTTTTTACTGTATGGTATTTTTCCGTAAGCTTGCTGATATCAGGGCGATCAAAATAACCAGGAGAAGCCATTTCATTTTCCATTTTAGCTATTTCCTTCTCAAACTCCTGAATTTTCCTCTCGGACTGCTGCACATTTCTTTGAAGCCTTTTTTTCTCCTCATTGGAAACGACTGGCGTTTGAATTTTTTCAACCACCGGGACATTAATCTTTTCAACTTCCCTCATATTCTGCAAATCTCTTTTTTCTAAAAAGAAATTCACATCTCCCAGATATTCAAATAGTTTTCTATCTCTGAACTCCAGTGTTTTTTCAGTAAGGCCCTGTAAAAACTCTCTATCGTGGGAGACAACTATCAAGGTACCATCATATTCCAACAGTGCTTTTTTCAAAACATCTTTTGACAACATATCCAGGTGATTGGTAGGTTCATCCAGCACGAGTAAATTAAAAGGATTCAGGAGTAAACAAGCCAGGGCAAGGCGAGCTCTTTCCCCACCGGAAAGAACGGATACTTTTTTTTCAGCATCGGAACCTGAAAAAAGAAAAGCACCCAAAATAGACCTTATTTTAGTTCGCATTTCGGGGGGTGAGGAATCCTCCATAGTTTCAAGAACCGTTTTTGAACCCGACATATTCTCGGCCTGATTTTGAGCATAGTAACCAATTTTTACATTATGACCCAAAACCAATTCCCC
>JBMLQR010000394.1:45204-55900 GCA_049241465.1 Saprospiraceae bacterium
CGCTCAATTTTATTCAATTGCTTTTGCATTGATTGAGCCATTTTCGTTTTAGAGGACTTAGCCATAAATCGGGAGATAGTTTTCTCCTTATCTGCAATAACCCTTTGTTGATTGTCAAAAGCTGACTTTAATTTATCTCTCCTATCCTCACGCAACACAACATAATCACTATAGGAAGCTTTATAATCTTGCAAGGTACCTAGTTCGACTTCAACCGTTCTGCTTGTCACTTTATTCAGAAACTCTCTATCGTGAGAAATAAGGATAAGGGCTCCTGAATTACCAACTAAAAAATTTTCTAACCAAATAATGGATTCAATATCCAGGTGATTGGTAGGTTCATCGAGTAGTAAATAATCGGGTCTTTTCAACAACATTTTTGCTAATTCTACCCTCATTTTCCAACCGCCACTAAATTCGTCAGTCAAGCGGGACATATCTGAAGGTTTGAAACCTAATCCCTTAAGAACTCTTTCCGCATCAGCCTGCATAGAATCACCACCAAGGTAATGGAACCTATCATTTACGTAAGAAAAATCTTCCAGCAATTTATAGTAAGAATCCGATTCATAGTCCGTCCTATGAGCCATTTCCTCGTTAATTTTTGCTAATCTCATCTCTAATTCTCTCACCTCTTCAAATGCGGTAAGCGTTTCTTCAAGAACGGTTTTACCCAGGGGAATTTCCATATCCTGATGTAAATAACCTAAAGTACTTGTTGAAGGACGCGTAATATTACCTTCATGTGGCGATAATTCACCGGCGATAATCTTGAGAAGGGTAGATTTTCCGGCACCATTACGACCGACAAGACCTATTTTATCCTTTTCTCCAATAACAAGATTGATCTTGTTCAGTAGAATCCTGTCTCCGTACTGAACATAAATATTAGATAAATTAATCATATATGATGGGTAAGTTCTTCTTTTTCGGGCGCAAAGATAGACAAACCTTTTTAAAATAAAGAATTTAAGCCTTCTCTAATGTAAATCCAAAGGTTGATCCCATTTCTACAGAACTTCTTACATGTATTGTTTGTTGATGCGCCTCAATAATGTGTTTGACAATAGCGAGGCCTAGTCCTGTTCCACCGGCATTTCTGGACCGGCTTTTTTCCACCCGATAAAAACGATCAAACAAATGGGGAAGATGTTCTTTGGAAATACCTGTGCCATTGTCGGCCACTTCGATTAAAATTTGCCGTTCCATGTCATAGAATGACAATTTTATATAGCCATTGTTTTTACCATACTTAATAGCATTGTGTACTAAATTGATAAGAACCTGGTGCACCTTTTCTCTATCCGCTTTTACTTTAAAACCCTGCTGAGCGCCTTCTTTGAAAATCAGTGATACGTTTCTGGCAGCTGCTTTAATTTCGAGCTCCTCAAAAACTTCTTCTACCAATTTTTTAATATCAAAAGTGCGTAATTCAAGCATGGAATCACCTGATTCCAATCTTGAGATCGTTTCCAAATCATTGATTATGGTTTGTAAACGATCTACATTTTTTGAAGCCTTTTGCAAAAAATGCCTGTTGATGTGAGGTTCATCTACAGCACCGTCGAGCAAAGTTTCTATATAGCCCTGAATATTAAAAATAGGTGTTTTAAGTTCGTGTGATACGTCACCCATAAAATTTCTTCTGTACTCTGCCCAAATTTTCTGTTTCTCCATTTCCTGTTTTTGCTCTTCAACCCAGGCAGCTACCTCTGTTTCAACTTCTTCCAAAACATTTCTAAAGGTATTTATTTGTTTCTTTTTCTCTACAGGCTGTAATTTTTCAACTCTGATCGTTTTATAAATTAATTTTATTTTCCGTTGAACATATACGCTGAGATAATGCTTAAAAACAAAATAATTAAGAATAAAAACAATGGTTACAAAATAGAGATAATACAAGGGTTTTAGAGGAATGGAAAAATATTGAAAATAAGAAAAGAGAAGAATGATGACCCCCAAAGAGGTTAGCAAAGAAGACCTGATCGATATTTGGTGTGGCGTTGGATTTTTAAGCATTAAAAGTCAAATTTATATCCTATACCTTTTATCGTTTTAATAAAATCATCACCAATTTTTTCTCTTAACTTTCTGATATGCACATCAATGGTTCTATTACCTACGATGACATCATTTCCCCATATTTTATTAAAAATTTCTTCTCTGGAAAAAACTTTACCTGGTTTTGACACGAGCAACATTAATAATTCAAGCTCTTTACGAGCTAAATCTATTTGCTCTCCATTTTTGATAATCATCACCTTTTCCTTATCAATCCTTAAATCTCCAAATTCAAGCCATGTTTCTTCTTCCATTTCAGCTGAACCTGTATGTTTGCGCCGCAATAAAGCTTTAATTCTACTTATCAGCACCCTTGGCCGAATGGGCTTTGTGATATAATCATCACCACCAACATCCAGCGCAGCAATTTGAGAATATTCTTCTTCACGAGCTGTCAAAAAGGTTATCAAGGTATTTTTAAGATGGTCATCAGCTCTTATTAACCTGCATAACTCTACGCCATCCATTTTAGGCATCATTATATCTAAAATAATGAGATCTGGGAATTCTTTTTTTGCAATTTGGAAACCCGTGATGCCATCACCGGCAGAAAAGACGACAAACTGTTCTTTTTCAAGATTGTACCTCAGAAATTCTAAAATATCTGGTTCATCATCAACAATTAAGATTTTAACCATATTCATTTTATTGTCTCTTGTAAATCATGCGTAAAACTAACTTTAACAAATATTTATAATGAATTATCGATATTAATTAAATGTTAATTTTAAAGAAACTAATCAGGTATGGATGACATTTCTTCTAATAGTTGTTGATAAACAATTTCTATTTTCTCTGGATCTTCCCTTAGTTTATTAAGTAACCGAACTATTTTTAAAGAATCAGTTCGATGTATTTTATAAATATCATTCATGTAAACTTGTCTTAAACTATCTTTTCTTTGACCAAATACGGATTGTAAAGCAGCCTCAGAGGTATGAATATCAGCAAGAATTGTTTTTATTTCCTTATCTGAAAAATCGTAAGGTTCAGCTTTTTCTTCACACCCATTTATAAGTACGATAGACAGAACAAATAAAACAAGTGATTTTACCATTGTGGCTTCCATATTGCCTTAATATTTCCTTTTGCCTCCTTAATTGAATGCCAGGTTTCACTGTTGGGATATTCTATCTGAACTAAAGTGCCCGTAGGTAAATTGACTATTCCTTCTATGGTATAAATATTCAAAAAAACGGTAAGAACGGGATTGTGTCCAACGACCATTACCCTGGAAAAATCATCTGAGGTTTCTAAGATAATGTCCATTAATTGATCCGGATACAAATCATACAGTTTTGGAAGAACGACTATTTTATCTTGCGAAATATTAGTTTCCTCAGCAAAAATAATAGCGGTGGTAAGTGCTCTTCTGGCCGAGCTACTATAAATTACAGATGGTAATAAATGCGCTTCATTACATCTTTTACCCAACTGCCTGGCTTCTAAAACACCATCTTTAGTTAGTTGCCTGTCAAAATCAGATGTATTATATTTCGCACTAACCGCCTCCGCATGTCTAAGAATAAATAGCTCTTTCATTTGCATTATTCTGTAGGTGCCTTCTTATCGAACTCTATTATTTTTTCCATAACCTCTTTTAATTGAGGCGCACCGATACCTTTGCTGATTATTTTCTTATTCTTGTCCAGAATAAAAATCTGAGGTGTAGTTTTTACATTGTATAAAGAGTAAAATTTAGATTTCAGATAAGGATCAACGGTATGAATCCAACCATCGAGTTTATTTTCGTCAACGTACTTCCAGCAATCACCAATTTCGTCATTAAATTTCACACAAACGGCAAAAATTTTAACTCCTTTATTTTTATATTCCTCATAGAAAGCCTTTAAATCGGGCATTGATTCTTTACAATGACCACAGTCATAACGCCAAAAGTAAAGTAAGGTATATGGCGATTTTACATCGTGAAGGGTGATAGGAGATCCATCTCTTAGTTGCATTTTAATATTTGGAGCCAATTTACCTATTAAAATGGGTTTGAGAGCGACGGCATTTTCAACTATTTTAGCTAACTGTGCAGAATCGACCCAGGGAGCTTGACCACCCCCGTAATACTTTTCAGCCAGATGAACATAAACGGCATCCATTCCAACGAATTTTGAATTGGCATATTCATTTAAATAATGTACGGCAAAATAACGGAATGATTCCTGGGCATTTCTGGTTTTTTCCAAGACATAATCAATAGCCTTAATTAAAGAATCAGGCACTTGAACCTGCAGTTTTCCGACATAAGTATTCACCCTTTCAAAAAGAAAAGGGGTTCTTAAGAAACGAGCATCCCCAAGGTCCAGATTATCAAAAAAATGATCTCTGTTATAGTAAAATGCTTCTCTTTGCTGTTCCTCTTCGGTACCTGAAAATTCAGGTAATTTAATGGGGGTATTTGCTTTTATTATGGCGCCTGTAAAAGTATTGGCATTATTTGCAACAAAAGATGCTTGAAACTGCTCTACCTCTTTATCAATTTTATCTATCGCTTCTTCTATTTCTTTTATTTTAATGGAATCCTTTTCCTCTTTCAATTGATTATTCAAAGCCTCTGATTGTGGCCGCTTCTCTGCTAAAAAATTCATATAGCCATAAAATAGCTTATTCTCCACAGAACCTTTTATCTGTATATTTTTCGATGGATCTTTAGCCTCTGTAACCACAGAAAAGAATTGATCCCCCTTTTCTATGATTAACTGGAAATAATTATTGTCCGGAGGTAAAACAACCAAATAGATACCTGATTCAAGGGGTGTATCTCCCTTAAATAGGAAAGAACCATTCGATTGTTGCCTCAAAGTATCTTTAATGTACTGTTTCTCCCCCAGATGATAGGCCATATAAATCTCCTTCTCACTAAAACCATTAATCTGAATGCTTATCTCATAGCCATTTGATTTTTGTGCCTGGGCAAAAATTGGTGCAAAAGAAATAAGAAATAAAAACAATGAATTGCGTATCATGAGTGTATTGTTTATTAAGATTCAAACTATTTAACGAAATAAAATCCATTTAGGTATTAAAATTTTCATGGTTTTGAAGCAAGGAGATATAAAACGGCCATTCTAACGGCTACCCCATTTTCCACTTGATCCAATATAATAGCGTTAGGTGAATCTGCCACCTCCGATGTTATTTCAACGCCTCGGTTAATGGGACCGGGATGGAGAATAATCAATTCCTTGTTAATTTTACTTAAAACCTGCTTATTTACTCCATAATAGGTAGCATACTCTCTAAGGCTGGGAAAATATCTTGTACTTTGTCTTTCCAATTGAATTCTAAGGATATTAGCCGCGTCACACCATTTCAGGGTATTCTCTAATGAATAACTTACACTGACCCCTAAGGAAGAAATATAATTGGGAATCAAGGTAGGTGGACCACAAACTTCTACTTCGGCACCCAATTTTTTTAGACACAGAATATTACTTAAGGCGACTCTGGAGTGTAAAATATCACCGATTATAGCGATCTTTTTACCCGCCAGATCACCTAATTTCTCTTGAATGGAAAATGCGTCGAGTAACGCTTGTGTGGGGTGTTCATGCGTTCCGTCCCCGGCATTAATAATGGGTACATTGATATGATTGGATAAAAAAACACAGGCACCGGGGGCGGGATGTCTCATTACCACCATATCCACCTTCATTGAAAGGATATTATTAACGGTATCTAACAGAGTTTCTCCTTTTTTTAAACTTGAAGATGCAGCCGAAAAATTTACAACATCAGCAGATAATCTTTTTTCAGCTAATTCAAAGGAAATTCTGGTTCTTGTAGAATTCTCAAAAAACAAATTAGCAATAGTCAAATCCCTTAAAGAAGGTACCTTCTTGATAGGTCTGTTAAGGACTTCCTTAAATTGTTCTGTGGTTTGAAAAATCAACCGCAAGTCCTGCTTAGTCAAATCTTTGATACCAAGCAAGCTTTTTGTTGACAGCTGCGCTTCCTTATCTATTGGCATTGTTAATGCTTAATTTCTTGTTTATCAGCAAATAATATGATTTTATCCTCGCCTGATTCCTCCTCCCATTCCACACTAACATAAGCCTTATCTAAGGCATCTACCTGAATGCCCGTAAAAGTACTTTGAATGGGGAGATGTCTGTTAAACCGTCGGTTTACCATGACCAATAGCGTAACTTCAGAGGGTCTTCCAAAATGATTTAATGCGGTTAAAGCAGCTTGCGTTGTTCTGCCTGTGTACAACACATCATCAATCAAGATAACTTTTTTTCCCTCTATGAGGAATGGCATATCGGTATAATTTGCTTCCAAAGGTTTATCCCTTCTTCTGAAATCGTCCCTATAAAAAGTAATATCCAACACACCTAAAACGGGTGTATTCATACCTGGTTCAATAGAAATACGTTGAACTAAACGCTTGGCAAGTACCACGCCTCTAGGTTGAATAGCAACAAAACAGACATTTTCGAAGGGTTCAAATTCTTCCATCAGTGTTTGTGCCAGACGTTCTATGGTTAGAGAGAATAACTCCTTATCCATGATTAATCTTCCAAGACCCACATCACTCATATCGAAATCATTTCGTTACAAAAGAATCTTTTAATCCTACCGTCCTGTTAAATACAGGAAAATCACTTCTACTATCCTTATCTTTACAATAATAACCTTGTCTCAAAAATTGATACGTTTGTCCTGCTGCTGCGTCTAATAAAGACGGTTCAACTTTAGCGGAAACATTTATTTTTAAAGAATCCTTATTCACAAAACTTAAGAAATCAATGTCTTCATCGGCCGTGGGTTCAGGCACAGTAAACAACCTTTCGTAATCGCGTATTTCAGCCGTTACCGCATGCGAGGCCTCTACCCAATGCAGTGTTCCTTTTACTTTTAATCCGGATGTATCTTGTCCTGATTTACTTTCCGGAAAATAAGAACACACAATTTCAATGACTTCGCCCGTTTCTTTATTCTTAATAACCTCGTCACATTTTATAATATATGCGCCTTTCAATCGCACCAATTGTCCGGGTGCCAGTCTAAAATATTTTGGAGGAGGATTTTCTGAAAAATCATCTCTTTCAATATATAATTGATTTGAAAAAGGAACCAATCTTGTACCTCCTTCTACATCTTCCGGATTATTTTCCATAGGTAACCAATCTACTTGATTTTCGGGAAAATTACTTAGGGTCACTTTTACAGGATCGAGAACAGCCATAGCCCTTAGCGCCGTTTTATTTAAAACCTCTCTAACAGAAAATTCAAGTAACTCAATAGATATTAAATTATCTCTTTTCGCCACCCCGGCACGATCACAAAAGGCAACAATTGCTTTGGCTGGATAGCCCCTTCTACGCATACCTGAAATCGTTGACATCCTCGGGTCATCCCAACCAGAAACTAAATTCTCTTGAATCAATCTCAGTAATTTACGCTTACTTGTGATCATGTAAGCTACATTCATTCTTGCAAATTCAATTTGACGGGAAGGAAATATACCTAACTGTTGAATAAACCAATCATAGAGATCTCTGTGATGTCTGAATTCTAAACTACAGAGAGAATGAGTTATATTTTCTATGGCATCACTTTGGCCATGAGCAAAGTCATACATAGGATAAATACACCATTTGTCGGCCGTTCTATGGTGATGAGCATGTTTAATACGATATATAATAGGATCTCTAAAATGCATATTTGGGGAGGACATATCAATCTTAGCCCTTAGTACTTTTTCTCCGTCCTTGAAAGAACCATCTTTCATAGCCGTAAATAAAGCTTTATTCTCCGCTATGGTTCTATCTCTGAATGGGCTATTTTTTCCAGTCGTTGCGGGGTTCCCCTTCATTTCCGCAATCTGAGCTGAAGACGAATCATCGACATAAGCCAGACCTTTGTCAATCAGGTCATGTGCAAAAACATATAATGTGTCAAAATAATCAGAGGCGTAACATTCCTGCCCCCATTGGTAACCCAGCCAGGAGACATCCTCTCTTATTTTGTCAACAAATAGCGTCTCCTCTGTTATCGGATTTGTATCATCAAACCTAAGATTACAAACGCCCCCGTATTGCGCAGCAAGACCAAAATTAACTACGATAGCTTTGGCATGCCCTATGTGTAAATATCCATTTGGCTCAGGGGGAAAACGAGTTTGCAATCGCCCATTATTTTTCCCTAAGGCTAAATCATCAAGTATTATCTGCTCGATAAAATGTAATGATTTTTCTTCTTTTTCCTCAATTTGCGACATAATAATTTCTTAACTTATATATAAATCACATCTTATCAGGCATTTCTATGCCCAAAAGATTCATGCTGTGGTTTAAAACACTGCCTACCGCCTTACTCATGCATAATCTAAAACTTCTCACTGCTAAATCATCTGCTTTGAGAATAGAATGTTCGTGATAAAAACGGTGGTAATTTTTTGCTAAGGCATAAGCATAATTGGCGATGGCTGAAGGATCATATTGTACAGCTGATTCCTCAATAACACTCGGATATTGATACAATTGCTGAATAATTTCTCTTTCCTCCAATACAAATTCAAGATAATTCTCAGCTATGTTGGCATCAAAATCGCCTGCTTTGCGCAAAACAGATTGAATTCTAACAAAAGCATTTTGAATATATGGACCAGTTTGCCCTTGCATATCCACCGATTCTTTGGGATCAAAGGTCATTCTTTTCTGCGGCTGCACTTTAATTATAAAATATTTAAGTGCAGCGAGACCAATTTTCCTAATAATTTCCGAACGCTCAGCATCGGTTAAATCAGCCAATACACCTCGTTCTTCCGAATTTTTCCTGGCTTCGAGAACGACCTCGGCAATTAAATCATCTGCATCAACCACCGTACCTTCTCTTGATTTCATTTTACCTGTAGGTAAATCGACCATACCATAAGACAAATGATGGAGACCTTCAGCATAAGGTACTTTTAATTTTTTAGCTATTTCGAAAAGCACTTGAAAATGATAATTTTGTTCATCTGCAACAACATAAATCATTTTATTGGCTTTGAAATCGTCATATCTTAGTTCAGCGGTACCTAAATCCTGGGTAATATACACGGAGGTACCGTCTTTTCTTAGGACTACCTTTTTATCGAGTTTAACATCCGTCAAGTCAATCCAAACAGAACCATCAGCTTCTTTATAGAAGACTGATTTTTCAATTCCCTTTTGAACAATGTCTTTTCCTAACAGGTAAGTTTCTGATTCATAGTACAATTTATCAAAATGAACACCCAATAACTGATAAGTATGGTCAAAACCAGCATATACCCATTGATTCATCTGAGACCAGGTAGCGATGGTTTCTTCCTCACCAGCTTCCCAGTTCCTTAACATTTCAGCAGCTTGTTTACCCAACACACTATAGGCGTTGAAATATAAATCTTTATAAGATTTAAAAAAAGCTACCTCTGATTGATCTTCCTTTTTCTTACTTTCGAATACTTCTCTGGCCTCTGCGGTAAGTTGCCAGGCAGCATATTCTTCTTGAAACTTTTGCTCAAAGAGAACGTAGTAACTACCTACAAAAAAATCACCTTTAATACCTGTATTTTCAGGAGTCTTACCAGCACCCCAAATTTTTCTTGCCAACATGCTTTTGCATATTGCTATACCTCTGTCATTAATAATCTGGACATTAAAAACGTCGAAACCAGCAGCCTTTAAAATTTTAGAAACAGACCAGCCAATTAATATATTTCGAATATGCCCCAGATGTAAAGGTTTATTTGTATTTGGGGAAGAAAATTCCACCAAAACCCTTTCACCATTTGCGGGAAGCTCTCCAAAGGTAGCATTATTCTGAAGGCTTAAAACGAAGGCATTCCAAAAGGAGGGTACAAAAGAAAGATTTAAAAAACCTTGAATTACGTTGAAAGCATCAATTTCGGGCAAATCTCTCACTAAAATACGACCTAATTCTTCTCCTATGATGTCTGGTTTCTTCTTCGCTAATTTAGTTAAGGGAAAAGTAACAACAGTGAAATCCCCTTGAAACTCTTTCCTGGTTGGTGTAATAGGTAGTAAGTTGTCAGAAATATCCAACCCATAAAGTTCTTTTACGGCTAAAGTAAGATGGTGCTGTATCAGCGAGGTGGCATTTTTCATAGACTCAGGTAGAAAACAGTGATAACTGGGACAAAAGTAGCCAAATTTTCCCTTATTTCATCTAAAAAAACTAAATTGGGTTTCACCATAATTCCTCATTTGCCAAAAACGGGGATGATCGTTGAACTTATGATTGGGGTTATGCTCCAAAACAAAGAAACCATCGTCCATCAAAATGGGGTACTTGAATATTAAGTCGGGTATATCATCCAGAGTAGTCAGTGCATAAGGTGGGCCAGCAAAAATATAACTAAATTTCTCTGTGCACCGTGGAATAAATCTGAATATATCATCTCGTTCAATACGAATATGCGGTTCAATATCCAGTTGTTTAGCCATTCCTTTTACGAACTGCACGCATGGAGAAAATTTATCTACATACGTTACTGAAGTACAACCTCTTGAAATAAATTCATAACTATGGCTACCTGTTCCTCCAAATAGATCCAGAAATTTTGTCTCTTCGTAGTCGAGTAAATTTCCCAACATATTGAATAGTCCTTCTTTAGCAATATCTGTTGTTG
>JBMLQR010000394.1:56000-67522 GCA_049241465.1 Saprospiraceae bacterium
TCGAGTAAATTTCCCAACATATTGAATAGTCCTTCTTTAGCAATATCTGTTGTTGGTCTGGTCGGCCATTTATCCGCCGGCGGGCTAAAACGTCGGCCTTTAAATTTACCTGAGATAATACGCATAAAATGAATTATTTTCTATAATGACCCTTAGATTAAGTGGTCTAACACTTTAGATTCTGACACTATTCGGGTCTTGGCATCAGACGAAATAATTAGCTGAACATTTAAAAATTTAACGCGGCTAAATAAAGACTTAAGTCTAATAACTACTTCATTCTCGTCGTCACAATCGCCCCAAATATAAGCTGTTTCGAGCACTGGGTTCAATTTAAATTGAGAACATACCAGCATAATGTAATATTGAAAATCAGTTAATTGATTACAATAAAACTGATTTGCAAATTGAAAAAAATTATCTCTATAGATAAAAATCAATACACTTTTCTTTGAAATCCTGCAAAATATATGGGTATCATACAATTCCTGATCTCTTAAAAAAGGCAATGTTCTATTAAAGACAGGCGTAGGAATAATTTCAGGATATAGATGACGGGAAAGATTTTCCTGAAAAAAATTCAATTTATAGATGACGGCCAGATCTAATTCTGTTACCATACCATAGTTTACAGTGATATTCTCATCCTTAGTAGAAAGGTGCTCGAAGTAGGTATTTAGATTTTCTTTACTGAACAGTCTGGTTGGCAAAAATGAAAAAACGGATGGAATAACCTGATAGGAAAAAGAATGATGTGCTGAATTAAAAAGAGCATCTTTCCTTATTTCATTGCACAAGTGTAAAACATCGTCCATAGAATGATATTCTGCAGACCAATCAAATTGATGATATGCAAGAACAACATTTTTAAAATTGATTATACTTAAACTAAAACTGTCCACTCCTAACAGAATGGACAGTTTTACATTAGGAGAATATTCTTTTTCCCAGTTAGGATAAATATATTCAACCATATTTTACCAGTTGCCAGCAAGATTTGGAGAATTCAGATTTCCAAATTTTATTGGATTGGCTGGATCGTACTTTTGATCATACTTCGAATACTTTAAAGAAGCAAAACTACCCATGAAGCTTGAATAAGGAGTTCCTACCTGTAAAACAGGTACTTTAGAACCTTGATATTCAATTTCCAACGCTTCCATTTCAAATTTTGCACCATTACCAAAAGGAACTAAGGCTAAAGAAGCAAAATCAGTAATGCCTAATTTATTAAGCATAGAATCTTTCGCCGGGCGAAGAATAGTTTCATAAGTAACTTCACCCGTAAAATTTGGATCGTCGGGATCACCATTTACGTTAATAATGGTAAAATTGCCTGTGTTCAGTACCATTGCCAGGGTATCAAATGATGGAGCGAAAACACCGGTAATATCGCGGTATGCTTCCTGAGCAATTCTAATTTTGGTCAATTTTTCTTGCACAATTTGCTCTCTCGTTTCTTTTACGTCCTTGAAAGCGATAGGTTCACGAATGCTGTCATAAAGGGCATAAATAAGGAACGCTACAATGGCTACAAGGGCTAGGTTGATTATTAATCTCATTTGTCGGTCAGTTTTGTTGCAATTATACTATTTTTTATAAAAATTACACACCAAAATGATAAAAATCGAATAAATATTATTTTTCGTGTAATTTTTTCGGTTCGTAAAGGTTGTTACCTTTGCTCAAATTTACAAAAATATTTTATAAAATTACTATGGCTATTATTTTGGCAATCGAAACTTCCTGTGATGACACCTCTGCGGCTATTGTAAAAGACGGTAAGGTATTATCCAATATTGTGTCAACCCAAATGATGCATATTGAATACGGTGGCGTAGTCCCTGAGGTTGCTTCAAGAGCCCATTTACAAAAAATAGTGCCTGTAGTCAATGAGGCTATACTCGCATCGGGGATAGATAAAAATAACATTGAGGCCGTAGCTTTCACCAAAGGCCCAGGGTTACTGGGTTCATTACTCGTTGGCGTTTCTTTCGCCAAAGCTTTTGCCCTGGCAAAAAATATTCCTCTCATCGAAGTTAATCATTTAGCAGCGCATGTGCTCGCCCATTTTGCCCAACCGCCCTACCCTTCCTTTCCTTTTTTGTGCCTAACGGTAAGTGGTGGTCACACGCAAATTATTCAGGTTAACAACTATCTGGATATGAATATATTAGGTCAAACACTAGATGATGCGGCTGGTGAGGCATTTGATAAAGCGGGAAAAATGATGGGACTCCCATACCCGGCAGGCCCATTAATTGACAAATTGGCAGCATTGGGAAAGCCCATTTTTACCTTTCCTGAACCAAAACTGGCAGATTTAAATTATAGCTTCAGTGGCATTAAAACCTCCATTTTATATTTTTTGAAAAAAGAAAAGGAAAAGAATCCAGCCTTTGTAGAGGAAAATTTAAATGATTTGTGTGCCTCCATTCAGGAAACCATCGTTCGCACCCTACTGTTCCAAGTGGAAAAAGCTGCTCATTTGACTGGAATCAAGGAAATAGCTATTGCCGGGGGTGTATCAGCTAACCGTCGTTTCAGAGCTTTACTTCAAGAAAAAGCCACGGCAAATCATTGGAATGCTTACGTCCCTGATATCGCATTGTGCACCGATAATGCAGGTATGATTGGCATTGTGGCACATTACAAATACGAGAAGGGAGATTTTTCAAACCAGGACGTTAGTCCTTCTGCAAGGTTTCCTTTAGGGTAAAACTTATTCTTCTAAGATTTTTTTCTTCATAGCAGTGAACTCTTCTTCCGTCAGTATTCCTTGCTCCTTTAATTCGGCTAACGCTTTTAATCGGCTGACAACATCCGACGCTGTAGATGGATTACCTCCAGTTGCAGGATTTTCATTCTTAAGATCTTCCACTACTTTTTTCCCTTTTTCAAATTGTTCTTTATACAATTTCCTTAATCTTTCTGGATCAAAGTCAAGGATAGTTCCACCTGAAGAAAAATGTTTTTTAAAAACCTCTCCCAGCGCATAAGTAGAAGCTCCTGCAAAAACGGATACCGTTATACCACCGATAATACTGCCCAAGCCAGGAATCATCTTAACTACACTCCCTGCCGTTATTCTGGCAAGCGTAGAACTTGTTAAAGAAGTTACAATCGCTTTACCCTGCGTTTCTGCAAAATTAATATTATATACTTTACATAACTGCCTGATCATATCTAGTTGCAAGGCAGAAATAGCAAAAATATCTGCTATCAAAACGGGAATTAATCCCGCTCCCATGGACCAGATAACATGATTGCGTATGATGGTATCCGCATGTTTATTTTGTTCCGAATCCTGATTCATATTATTATTTTTTGAAAAACCATGAATATATATTTCACTTGCTTTTTTAACGGCTTTAAAAATATAATTACCCTTTTCTTTTTCCCAAAAATTTCGACGTTCTGCCATTATTTTACTATATAAATGTTTTCTCCTTTTGTGTGACTGCCAAATTCGGGTGCGTACATGCATTGTATAGTGGTCGTTCCAAGCAAAAATACTCCCTCTGCATTTACTTTTACCGGATAATCAATGATGAAGGTACCTTTAGGTAAATAATCTATAAAAAAATCTGTTCCAACATCGCTGCTACTCTCAAAATAATACAGGCTCTCCTTAAAGACATAACCCGATAAGACGCTTTCGGGTTCAAAGCCAGCGGCGCGCTTGTCATTCAAATGAATAAATTCCATGTCTCTATCTGCTTTCACTGTCAATCTAACCACCAGTTTATCTCCCATTTTTACTGTATTCTTAGTATCCACGAGGGAAAGAACCTCACCTGAAGACCCTACTTTTTTCACATAAAGAGCGCGGGAAACAGATAAAAAAGGAGAATTAAACGCTTCTATTTGATTAATCTCCTTGTAATACTGCCAAAAAGCGGCACCCCAAACCACCTCTGACTGGTTATTTTCAATTTTTACAGATTTAATATCATTTGAAAGTTCTCCTTTTTTCCAATTCTTTTGAAAAAATCCTGTAGCGGCCTCCGAGCTTTTCATGGCCAAATCAATAGACTCCGTCGTTTCCTTATTGAGCTTGGGATTAAAAGAAATACTAACGGGATAGGGTTCGCCCGCAGCTATCTTTTCATTTCCACCGCCCAATAACGCATAAATAGCGTCCGCAGTTTCTTTGGTGGTGGACCAACTATTCGTTTGTTTATTAAGAAGTAAAGCCAATTTAAGTTCTGCTAAATTTTGGTTCATAAAACCAGTTTCTGAAAAAGCTTCGATGAGCAAGGCTTGAATTTCGACTTGATTTTCATACCATCGAAAGCCATTTTTCATTTTCCAATACATGCCTAAATCTTTAGATTTAATGGCCCGGTCATTTAAGCTGTATATCACTTTTTTTGCCATATCCATTTCACCGTTTCTATACCAGAAAAGTGCCAGTTGTCCTTGTTGTAAAAGACTCATAGTCAGCCATTTTTTCTTTGCCAGGGCATCAAAATAGGCTAATGCCTCCTTAACCTGACTATTTACAACCCTGTCTTTAAAGAAACTTTGCGTATATAAATAATGAATAATAATATCTGATAAAACGACTTCGTCGGATTTAGTTTTAACAATATCCCGATAATAATTAAGCATCTGATCGTCACAAAATTTATTTGCGTTATCAATGAAAAGCTGTAGATTATTTAGGTCTAACAATCCTAATTTTTTTAATTTTCCCCATCCACCTAAAACATATTGTGTAATATACCAATGACCGTTACCACCAGGAAACCAGGCCCAGCTACCATTAGATAATTGCCTGTCTGCCAATAGTTTACTTAAATCATTTACCTGCTTCGTCATTTTAGACACATCCAATAATTCAGCTATTTTAAGTCGTTGTTCCCTCTCATTTTTCGCTTCACTTACCCAGGGAGTCTCTTTTAATAAGGCCGATTTCAAGGACTCATTTTTGTCAAGTTCAGCATCTAATGACCCTGTATTTTTCCATTCATCCAAAACATTTGAAATAGTAGGATATTGAGATAACAGATGAGTACCTAAAACATTGGCATAAATTTTATTGAATAATTGTTCATTACCGTCATAAGGGTTTTCCATAAGATAAGGTAACGATTTCAGAGCTATCCAAACCGGATGAGTGGTAATTTGTAAATCAAAATTCTCATTATCTAAATGATTCCCTTCGTTTTTATTTGGCCATACAATATCTATTTTTTCAGATTTTCTTAATAGAAATGGTTTTGCTTCAGTAACTAATATTTGAGAAGGTAGAATAGGAATCCATTCTTTTATAGCGTCCCCAAAATCACCCGATGTAAATTTTATAAGCAAGTTCAGACTGTTCAAACCAACTTTAGCTGGGATTTTAAATGGCAAAAACATGGGTACTGTTTTACCAGCAGGAACGGTTACAGAAATAAATTCATCCTTAAAGCCAAGTTTCGTTGTCCAATCTTGTCCCGTTTCACCATGAAAGGCTTTAAAAAAAACCTTCCCAGATATATCTTCTTCGGTGGTATTTGTCAGCGTAACAGCATATTTAATTTCGTCACCTTCTCTTAAGAACCTTGGCGCATTGGTCTGTAGCATAACGGGTAACGTAGAAACAATGTATTTTTCAGTATAGCCGTAAGCGATATCGGAACGGTGCGCTAAGAGCATAAATTTCCATCGAGTCAGAGCGTCCTTCATAGTAAAAGAAAACTGAATATTTCCAAGACTATCCGTCTTAAGTTCGGGCATAAAAAACAGCGTTTCAGAGAAATCACTCCTGATTATTGGCCCATCTCCTGAATTATTCATTTCCATCATTTCCTCCGACGGATTCATCATATCACTTTCTATCATCCTCTCGTTTAGTATTGCCGCTTCAGAAAAAGTCTGCATGGCCATTGGCGGCATAGACATGTGTCTTTTGCTCAATCCTCTTAAATAGTTGTTTTCCTGAAAAAAAGAAAAACTATTTAATGTAGGATAATATTTATTAATCGTTTTGAATCTTAATTTTTTAGGTTGAAATGATACGTAAATATCTCTTATAACGGGTTGAGGCACTATCCAGTAAGATGGTAAATAATTACTTTTTTCAAAACCATTAAAAAACCATTCGTGGGGTATAAAAGATTCTAATGAAGCATCAAAAAGAGTTGCTACCGCTTCAACTGGCCATTTTTCACCTTTCTCAGAAGATATATTGAGCTCCCAATGAACTTTTTCACCCGGCGATACTATTTCCTTCGTCCGTTGGTAAGTTATTTTTAATTTTTCCTTTGGAATGACCACTTTTATAATTTTGTAAATAAAAATGGGTTCATTCTGAAAATAGGCCATTAGTTCTAATTTACCTAGGCCTTCCTGCTTTTCCGCCATTGGAATTTTCAACCGATTTACCTCCTCTACATTCACCCATTCTTTATAAATATTTTCACCCAAAGTAAAAGAAACGAGGACCTTTTTAATTTCATTTGCCACAGCAATCTTGAAGTCAAGCGTATCTGTTAAATTATAAATATCCTTCTCCAAATGAATATCCAGCCATTTAGGTGTAGGAATTCTAAATAATTCTGAATCATATAAATAGAATAATTGATGATCTATCTTTGTATTTACAACGGTCGACCCATCCTTCCATTTTATTTTTACTGCATAATAACCAGGTTCAAGATTCATCGTGGGTATTTCCATTATTTTCTCCCCATTCACAAGAAAGTTATCCTCATAAATAGTCCGCAATACTTCAAGAGAATCTAAATTATCTTCATTAAAACCTGGAGTGTAAGGAAACAAGCGAATGTAATCTTCCTTATTTATTAAGGGTAAATCAGGAAAAGGCCATTTTCTTTGGACAAAATGTTGCCTGGGATCTTTTAATTTAACCAGAGAAATATTTACATCGCCAGATACCATGTCGCCATTCCAATCGGTTAAAAAAAGAGACCAACCAAGCGAGTCCTTTTGTTTATCCCAATTCTCGGGTATCTGGACATCCAATCTGACCTTTGAGTAACCAATATTAAAAGTAAGGGTCTTTTGCTGTATTTCACCTGACGGAGAAGTTACCGTAACCTTTACTTCAAACTGAAAAGCAGGGCGTTTATCCTGCCCTATAGAAATATCTGCCTGAGCAAAAAAAGGAATAATAAACGCTCCGTTTTCGTTGGTTATGCTTTCACCTGACGATAAAAAACTACCAGCATCGCGCGTATAGAACCGACGCATAGACCGCCAGTTATCTGGAAACGATTTCCTATAAATTTCCCATTTTACTATGGCATTTTCAATTGATTTTCCATTAAAAAAGGCAGCATTTCCTTTAACTTCTAAAGAATCGCCAAGTGTTCCAACGGGAGCTTTTTCAAAATTTATCTCAAACTGCGGACGCTTATATTCTTCTACCTGAATGCTTTCTCTGTTACCTCCATGGGAACTAACCAAAGTATAATTTCCCTTTACCAGATTCAAAGGAATGTCAAAACGGCCGTTGATTGAACCCATTTCATTTGAAAACAGGGTATATTGGACTAACAAACTACCATTTGGATCAAGGAAAGAAATGGTCACCTCCCTATTTGCAGAAACTTTAGGTTTTTCAATGCCATTGCGCTCCATTAAAATGGCCTTCCAAAAAATGGTTTGTCCCGGTCTGTAAATCTTCCTGTCAGAAAAAATATTTGATTTTAAGACCATTGATAATTCTTCCCTATACCTTTCCCCAATATAAAAATTCTCCTCCGTCAGTAAGGTATCTTCCCCATTCGCTATTTTAAAATTAAAAGCACCCTGGGGTAAAGAATACGAAAGATAACCTTGGTCATCACTCTCTTTCCATGTTTCTTTAAAGGTAATGACAGGCGCATTGGGCGAAAAATAACCTGTCCTCACGGGAATAGCCAAAACACTGGTACCTCCTTTAGGTTCCGTCGATTTTTTATCGAAAAATTGAAATGCTACCTTTTCAAATCCCTCATTATTTACAAAATAGCCGATGTTTGATACTTGAAAAGGTAGAAAAGAATACTTTGTTTCATCGCTTTTAAATACATACAAATAATGACCTAAAGGAAGTCCCTCTAAAGGAATTTCAGTCACATGTTGCTGATAATCAGTAGAGGTAGGCAGAACTATTGAAGCCTCCTTTTCAGGTCTTTTATCCTTTAAAAACAATTGAATGTCCTCCTCTTTATACAATAATTTACTTTGCTGGTAGGTTGAAAAAGAAACCGGAACGACCCCTCCTTTAAATGAATGGATATTTTGAAAAGTAACTTTTAATAATATGGGTTGGTTGGGTAACCCGTTGTCTTCTATGGTTAATGATAAGTTTTTTACCCTGATACTTTGCAATAATTCGTTACATTTAAACGCCCCGAAGGTTTTGGGGAACTTTTTAATAGCTTGTTCGCATACAGCCACCGATTCGTTTAATAATTTTTGTTTGTACTTTTCATTGGCTAACAAGAAATAAGTTTCAGCCGTAGTAGCCTGTACGGGAAACTTTGCTATTAAATTTTCTAATTCCTTGCGTAATAAAACGTCTTTCTCTGCATAAATCAAATTTTGATGGACAAATAATAAACGTTGACGATCAAAATCAATTAAAATGGTAGGATCTTTATCTAAACGATGAAAGGTTAAAACCTCCTGAAATAATAAAAGAGCTTTTCTGACAAAAGAGGTAGAATCTGCCCTTGAAAAATCAATATGTATAAAAGTTTCTAAAGAAGATAAAGAAGCAGTATTTTGCAAATAGAAAGCATCATCTGGCTTTATTAATCTACTCTGCTGAGTAGTAAAATATTGTGTGGCACGAAAGACCAAAAAATCGTAAAGCCTTGTTAAAAAATAAGGCTCTTTTGCTGGATTCAAAAAAAGTCCGTCTATTTTTTTTAGTTCAAAATTTTTAGCGTCTGGAAATGAAACACTTTTAAAATAATGCTCAGAAATTATGTCTTCAAAATGTCTGATGGACCATAATTTGAGGTCATCTGGTCTTTCGCCCTCTGCCTCTTTGCGATCCATCAAAGACCAGGATTCCCTTTGTAAATAATTTGCATAAAGTTCTGCTAAAATACTGTGAATGATAGCATTTTCTGGAAATCCAATAGTAAGAAGCTCTTTTTCTAACCTTTTAATTCCAAGGATGTTTCCATTCTCGTCCAATTCATTCAAATAATTTACTTTATATAGTAGAGACTTAATAAATTGCTCTGTTTCTTTATTTTCCTTAGCCAGCTTATAAATGATGTCCACCTTAGCCGATGCCTCTCGATATAATCCATTTTGATGGAGAGAATCTACTGTTTTCCATAGTTCACTATAATTCATTGAAGGTGTTTTTTCAAATACATGAATAGGGCTGTTAAAATTGGAGGGTGAAGCCAATCCAACCATTGGAAGTATAAATAAAAATGCTTTGAAAACAATACATTTCATGGTAAATTTTTTATTACTTGAGTTAAATGGATAACGACAAAAAGGTTTAGATTATTTATTTTTAAACCTGTTGATGCTAACTTCTTTGCTTAAATCCCCATTTTTATATAAAAATTCAACGAAATGATTCGCCCAATACGGTGCGAGGGAGGTTCCTTTGGTTCCTAACCCATTAAAAATGAATAATCTGGAATGGACGGGATGACGACCAATGAGAGGCCTTCTATCTTTAACCGTAGGCCGAATACCCACCAAATGCTTTAAAATAGCGTACTCTTGACGAATCATTTTAGCCACTTCACTATGGAGTAAACTTTCAGAATCTTCATCGGGCAGAAAATGAGAAAATTCCCATTTATTTGTAGCACCTGCCCAAAGTACATTTTCAGAAAAAGGAGAAAGAAAAAATTTATGTTTTATGATAATATCGAGATCAACCTTATCTATTTGCACTAAAAGCGCTTCCCCTTTGGCACCGTCTAATGGTAAAAAATTAAACCATGGATTTTGTAACATGAAATGCCCTTCACAAAAAATAATTTGTTCAGCAGATATATCTCCGTACTGTACTCTATCTTCGGAAATTACCAAAGCCCGGTAATCAAATAATGCGTTAGTGTAAACCCCCTTTTTAGTCCAGTAATCCTCCGATTGAGTCAGAAAATCATGCCACTTCACCTGACCTCCACCAATGGTTTGCCCATAACCGAGCGGTTCATTATTTAGCCAGTCGAAAGGGGTAACATCCAAAAAATCAGCAATATAATGTTTTACAGAAGGATCCGCTGTTTTTGCAAGCCAATCATTTTGTTCTGATACTCCGTGAAGGGACCTAAGAATAATTCGGGGAAAATAAAAATGGCTATTAAGTTTCTTTTCCCATTGAAAATATTTTTTTTCAGCGAAAGGTATTAAAGTATCTACCTGCCATGATTTTATAAAATACTTTCCGGTGATAGGGTTGATAATACCCGCCGCAACGGAGGATGATTCACCCGGTTGACGTTGATGAATAATATGGAAATCGAGGTGTTCATCTTCCAACGTATGAGCCAAAACAGTTCCTGCTATCCCCTGACCAACAATTAAATATTTTACTCTTTTCATGGAACAAAGGAACGAATAAAAAATGCCGCTGTGGAAAAATCAAGCTTTTACTGTTAGGGATTTATGGAAATAATTTGAAACATAGGTTTCGCTTCCGATGCATTCACTGCGTTATTCATCCATAATTTACCATCACCAATCATAATACCTTGATAATTATTGAATAGGTTATGTGAAAAAGTATTATTTAGGGCGGATTTAAAGGCTGTCGTGAAAATTTTATCGTATTGCAATAAAAACTCATTTTTACTTTTTAATTGTATGGAAGATTTTTCAGAGATTCTGACCCTTAAAGGATAGAAGAGGTTAGCTGCCAACCATATTTTATCGCCCTTTGATATAGCTTTTTTAACATCAGACACAAATTGTTCCACCGCTGCATCTGATCCTAAAACATGGGAATATCTTTTACTTTCTGTTCCTGAGGTAACGGATGACAAAACGGCTTTATAAATGCTTTTCTTATCACTGGAAATTTTTCGCCAGTCTAGCTCTAATCTGTCCTGATCATCAGTGAATATTTTACCTATTAATTCATCAGTAATTTTTCCATTCAAAGAGGCCGTCAGATAAATTTCATTTCCTCTCACATTCCCTGATAAAAGTACCTTGGGTTCATTGGTTAAAGAACAAAAACTGCCAATAAGTTTTCCAGATTTTAGGGTATAGAATGAAAGTTGAATACTTTTGTCGTCCATTTTGCCGGTAAAATCGTACCATTGATTAAGTTCTAAATCCAGGGAAAAAGATAAAACACTGGATTGAACTAAAAGATAAGCAACTAAAAATATTTTTTTCATCTGGTTGGCGTTTTTATTTAGGCAAAAGTACCCTAATACATGTTAATTTTGTAAAATATTTTATGTAATGATATCACTAACACACAAATTTGTCTTTTTTTATTTTTTTTTGTTGTTGACATTTTCGTCCTGTTCTTTTTTAAATCAAAACGAACCTACCCCCAGTTATCTTTACATAAGCGAATTTCGTTTAAAAAC
>JBMLQR010000395.1:0-11352 GCA_049241465.1 Saprospiraceae bacterium
AAGAATAAAAAAAAACTTACTTTTAAGAATGGAACAACAAAGGGATCTGGAATTATGGCAAGCTTTTACGGAAGGTGATATTTCAGCTTTCGAAGCCATTATGTTGGAACAATTCCCTACGTTATACCAATATGGATCAAAATTTTCCAAAAATTCGGAAATTGTTAAGGATTGTATTCAGGATCTGTTTTTATACCTTTGGGAACATAAGGAACACCTGTCAAAAAATGTATCAGTAAAGGCTTATTTAATGTCCTCCTTGCGAAGACGTATTCATCTAAATAAAAATATCGTCTCTTTCGATGCAATGCCTGCCAGTGAAAGCCCCTTGTTCCAGGTTGCCTTTTCTGTAGAAGATGCCTTCATTGAAAATGAATATCTGCAGCGCCTGTCAAATCAAATTAAAGATACGCTAACTCATATTCCTCAAAGACAAAAAGAAGTTATATATCTCCGTTTTTTTCAAAACTTACATCGCGATCAAATAGCTGAAGTGTTATGTATCACACCTCAAACGGTTTCTAATATTTTGCAAATGGCTTTTAAGTCTATTAGGAAAAATTGGAAAACAGAATATTTCGGACTATTATTCTTTCATTTCGTGCTGAATTGAAATTTATTTGAAAAAAGTTTTAAAATCAATGGTATGTAAATAGTAACATACCTCTCTGTGTGGAATAAATAACCTATTATTTCAACATGGAGTATTATAAGTATTGCAGTCTTCAAGATTTGGTTTTGGATGATTTTTTTCGGGAATGGGTCTTGGCACCTACCCCTGAGTTGAATGCAAAATGGCATCAATTTCTTTCCGAAAATCCCGAAAGATGGGATGTCATTCAAGATGCCAGCCTCATCGTGAAGGCTATTAAAGTGGAGGAGCCAAGCATTAGCGATCAGGAAATCAAAAGCTTAATTCAACATACGGTTAATAAGATAGAGCAGAAAAAAGAAGCGGGTACAGGTGCTCTTTCATCGGAAATAAAACCATTAAAAATCGCCTTTTTCCGTCAGACCTGGTTCAGGTTAGCCGCATCATTCCTTCTTTTATCTGGTTTGGGTTGGTTGGTGTATGAAAGGTATCAAACTGATAATTTGTATGATAAATTTGTTACTGATAATAAATCAAAATTAATTGAAGTCATAAATAATGGCGTCAATCCTCAAATTGTATTGTTAAATGATGGCAGTAAGGTTACGCTGAATGCAGGAAGTCGCATCAGTTATGAAGCTTCCTTTTCCGGAAATAATCGAGTGGTTTACTTAACAGGGGAAGCCTTTTTCGACGTAGTGAGAAATCCTCAAAAACCATTTTTAGTTTATGCCAATGAGTTGGTCACTAAGGTTTTAGGTACAAGCTTTTCAGTTAAGGCTAATAAATTTGATAAGCAGGTGGTCGTTGAGGTTAAAACGGGAAAAGTTTCAGTTTCAGCCCAAAAAGGGTTTGACGAGAAAGCTGATAAATTTAAAGGCTTAATTCTAACGCCCAATCAAAAAGTGGTTTATGACAGAGAGGTTGCCCAGTTGACCAAGTCTCTGGTCGCTGAGCCTATCATCATTTTTCAAGAGAAGGAGGAGCAAAAGATGGACTTCAATTTTGATGATACCCCTGCCAATGAGGTATTTGAGGTGTTGGAAAATGCGTATGGGATTCATATTATTTATGATGTTGATTTATTGAAAAATTGTCCGGTTACTGCGCCTTTGTCAGATCAGAATCTTTATAAAAAACTAAAAATAATTTGTAAGGCCATAGAAGCCCAATATGAATTGATAGACGGTCAAATTATCATTCAAAGTAAAGGATGTAAATGATTAGCTCTTTTTACATCGATTCATTTTCGTATGCTTTTGTACACCAGTTCATTTATTCTATTTCACCCACTTTTATAAACAACAGATTTTATGAAAAAAAAGAGACTCAAGGAATTCGTTATTAAGGAAATGAAAAAAACTATTATCCAATTTATGCTTGCTTTTTGTATTGTTGGAATCAATTATGCTAATGAAGCAGATGCCCAAACAGATCTGAATCATAAAATCTACCTGAATGTCCAGGATGAAAGTTTGGCAAAAGTTCTGAAACAGATAGAGAAGCAAGTCAGATTGTCCTTTGTATTCAGTTCAAAATTGATTCAATCTAATCAAAAGGTAAATGCCACATTTGTGGATAAACCTTTGTCCTTTGTTTTGGATAATCTACTAACCCCAAGGCAGTTGTCCTTTGAGGTAGTCGATAATATGATTATTTTGAAAAGATTGGAAGGCACAAAAACATCCTTTATTGAAACTTTACCAAATGAGAAATTTAGCTTGGTAAAAGGCGCCGCTACTTTTATAGTTTCTGGTACCATTACCGATGAGGCTGGAGAAGCTTTAGTTGGAGCAACCGTAGCCCTTGAAGGTAGCGGTAAGGGAACATTTTCAGACGAAAATGGTTATTATTCTCTTACTCTGGATGATGCTGAAAAAAATGGAAAACTAAGCTTTAGCTTTGTCGGTTATGAAACACAAATAGTTGACATACAAAATAAAACACTGATAAATATCAGTTTAAAAGACGCAGGTACCTTAAGCGAAGTGGTGATTGTTGGTTATGGTTCCCAAAAAAGAAGTGATGTAACAGGTTCAGTGGCAAAATTTAAAAACGAAAATCTGGCAGAATTGCCCGTCTCCCGTTTGGACCAGGCTTTACAAGGTAAAATGGCGGGTGTTCAAATTCAAAATACATCGGGTGAGTCAGGTACCGATCCTAAAGTGGTTATCAGGGGTGTTAGTTCAATCAATGCGGGTTCAAGTCCTTTAGTGGTGGTTGATGGTCATCCTGTTCCAGACGGATTGGCTTTTGTAAATATGGGTGATGTCGAATCAGTAGAGGTGTTGAAAGATGCTGCTTCTGCTGCGATTTATGGGTCAAGAGGCTCCAGTGGGGTTATTTTAATTACCACTAAAACAGGAAAAGCAGAGAAACCTAAATATAATCTTAAAGTTTCTAATGGATTTAAAGAACCTTACAAGTTATATTCCAGAATGACAAGTACGGAATATCTTGAATTTCTTTATGATGAAGCAGCTCAAAGAGCGAAAGATCCAAGTATTGTAACGCAAGCTGCTCCGGCAACGGATGTTGATAAAGCAGCTTATGCCATTGAACAGGTTTTAAGAGACGGACAAACTACCGATTGGCAAAAGGAGTTAGTTAGAGACGCTAACGTGAAAAATATTCAGCTGAGTGTAGCAGGTGGAAGTAAAGATTTAAAATATTTCTTCTCGGCAGGTTTTCAAGATGATCAGGGTATGATCTTTGCTAATGAATATAAAAGGTATAATATTAGAAGTAGGTTAGATGCTCAATTGAATAAACGCATGAAACTTTCCGTTAATATTGCACCAAGTTTTAGCCAAAGACAACGTTCATCGGAACAGCTTCAGGATTTTCTCCGCTTCCCTTCCTGGCTACCAGTTCGTCACACGGAAAAAACAGCTGAATTTGTTAGGGGTAATCCATTATATGCTGATATTAAAGCGGGTGATTATGCGCAACCCCGCCATTTTAACCAAAGAACTTACAGCGGTATTATGCCCGATGGCACTCCCTGGACAAATGCCGTATTGGTGGATCCTTTTGGTAGTGCTCAAAATAGCCCAAGGTCGGTGTCAGAAACAAGAACATTGACAGGAAATGATTATAGGGTTCAGAATGCAGCAGATTTAACGATAAATTTACTTCCAGGGCTTGATTTTAAAACCTTGGCAAGTGCTTATGTCACCTATACAACCAATCAGGATTTTGCAAAAAAGAACTCAAACAGAGCAGGCGATGTGAGTAGAGGTGTTTACAGTAATCGCTTTTTTCTTGATCTATTAAATGAAAATACCCTGAATTTTAAAAAGGTAATCAATAAACATACAATCAGTCTTCTCGCAGGTTTTACCGCTCAGAAAACGAATATAAATTCCGATCAGGCTATAGGTCTGAACTTTGCAGATGATAATATTTCTACCTTAAATACGGCGTTGACAAAAGACCAGATAGGTACCTTTAACACAAAAAATCAAATTGGATTATTGTCTTATCTGGGTCGTGTAACTTATGGGTATCAAAATAAATATTTATTCTCAGCCAGCTATAGAGCGGACGGTAGCTCTTATTTTGCACCGGGTAAAAAATGGGGTAAATTCCCTTCTTTATCTGTCGGTTGGATAGCCAGTGAGGAAAAAATACTTAAAGATATTACCTGGTTAAGCCAGCTAAAGTTCAGAGGAAGTTATGGGGTTACTGGTAATAACCGTATTGTTGATTTTGCCTTCGTTGATTTATTATATGCTTCCAATTATCCCCTCGGACCTGGAACAGGTACAGTAACAACAGGTCAGGTGCCTTCCAGAGATATTTTATCAAATGCTGATATTACCTGGGAACAAACTTTTCAATTTAACGGTGGATTAGATTTATCCATCCTCGAAAATACAGTTACCGTAGGATTTGATATTTATCGTTCAAAAACAGATCGGCTTTTACTTAGACAGGCAATCATGGGCTTTGCTGGCGTTCCACAAACCTGGAATAATATCGGAAGTCTTCAAAATGATGGCGTCGAACTTGAAATAAGCAGTAATAATGTGGTCACAGAGAATTTTACCTGGACAACTTCAGCAAATATTTCCCGTACACGGAATAAAATTCTAGAGCTCGGCACCGAAGCTTTTTTATTTAATCAAGGCGAAAGGACTGAAATTTACAGAAATAAAGTGGGAGATCCTTTAGTACAGTTTTTTGGCTTCAAAACCGATGGTGTTTGGTTATCGCAAGCTCAAATTACAGAGTCTGGTATCAAAAGTAATTTAAGTAATGCGCTGGTACCTGGTGGATTGAAATTAGTCGATTTAGACGGAAATGGTATCCTAAATGCGGACGATCGCACGGTTATAGGCAGTCCTTATCCTGATTTTACCTGGGGCGTTTCAAACAATTTTAAATACAAGGCTTTTGATTTGAGTTTTATGTTTCAAGGTGTAGAGGGTGGTTCTTTGATAAATGGCGATCCTAATTATCTGGAAATCAGACGTACTGTCAGAGCTTATAGTAATAACAGATGGCTTAGTCCTGGGTTTCCAGGAGATGGTCAAACACCCTATTCTTCCAATGGTTTCTCTTGGCTATTAACTGATTATGTCGTGGAAGATGCTTCTTATGTGGCCTTAAGAGAGATACTTGTTGGTTATAGCTTGCCAAACAAATTGACAAAGCGAGTGGGTATAAAAGGGTTGCGAATTTATCTGACAGGTCAAAATTTATGGTTTAAAACAGCAAAAGGCTACCGAGGGCTGAATCCTGAATCACGGTTTCAAACGGGTCCATATAATACACCACTCATTGATGGTTATCAACGTGGAAGTTTTCCAGTGAGCAGAACCTTTTTATTTGGCCTTGATTTGAATTTCTAATTTAAAAAATCTACGAATATGAAATTTTTAAAATATATCCTTTGTGTAATCGGTTTTGGTTCCTTTACTTCATGTAATGATGTTATTGACCTATTACCACAATCAAATGGAAATGCTACTACCTATTATTCAAATTTAGAGGAGCTGAATGTGGCGCTCGTAGGTTGTTATAGCGGTTTGCAAAGACCCATGTATTTCGAATGGCAACTCACAGAATTGAGAAGTGATAATACTAAAATGGGGTCACCAGGAAGTCAAAGCGCACCAAACAGAGATTTAAGTGACCTGGATATGTTTATTCCGGCAACTATTCATCAATCTGTCTATACTTATTGGCTCAATACCTATAATAATATTAGAAATACAAATATTATCCTGGATCGTTTGGGCGTAAATTATGACGCTTCAGCTGGAAGTATTTCCCTGGCAACTAATACGCTCCCAATTACAGAGGCGGAACGTAAACAAGTAGCCGGTGAGGCCCTATTTATTCGTGCTTATCATTATTTTAATTTGGTCAGATTATATGGTGGCGTATTTTTGGTTCATAAGCCTATCACTGCGGAGGAGGCGAAAACGGTGAACAGATCTTCCGTAGATGATATTTATAAACTGATTGAATCCGATTTGAAAACAGCCTCTACTTTTTTAAGTTCAGCAAAGTTTAGTGCCTCCTCTCCCAGGCTCGGTCGCGCCAATGCCTGGTCAGCAAAGGGTTTATTAGGAAAAGTGTATTTGACCCGCAACAAAAAAGCAGAGGCGATTACTCAACTTCAAGATGTTATTAGCAATAGTGGATATAATCTGTTAGCCAATTATGCCGATGTTTTTTCTATTAATAATGAGATGAATGCCGAAATCCTTTTTGCAGTAAGGTACAAAGCAGGTGGTTTTGGATTGGGTGCAACCTTTGGTAACGATTTTGCTCCCGTAAGTAGTGGCACAGCTATCATCAACGGCGATGGCGATGGCAATAATTATCCAACTTTTGAACTGGATTCTGCACATATTGCAGCGGACAAAAGGAAAGCCGTTAATATGGCGTTATGGACCACAAAGTATTATGCCAAAAAATTTGTTCACCCTATCGTATTAACAGATGATGGTGAAGGCGATTGGCCTGTTTTACGATTCGCAGATATCTTATTGATGATGGCCGAAGCCAAAGGTTTTACCCCTGAAAGTGTTACGTTGATAAATAGAATCAGAACCAGGGCGGGGTTGCCTGACATTTCTGCAAAGGTGACAACGGTGGCTCTTTTTGAACAAGCTCTCGCCGATGAACGTCGTTTTGAATTGCTTTTTGAAAATCAACGCTTTTTCGATTTAATGCGTTTTAATACGACGATGTCAACGATTACCGCGGAGAAAATAATGAAAGATCATTTTGCTAAAGAATATGTCAAACATTATGGAAAATACCCTGCTCCTGTGCCAACGTTGGCACAGTTGCAAACCAACGTAAATGCAAATAAATTGTTATTACCTATTCCACAACGTGAAATTGATACTAATACCGGATTAAAGATTGCACAAAATCCCGGTTATTAATTTTAATAAGCAGGGGTTGATATTTCAAAAAATTAAACCCCTGCTTAATTATGTTTTTTGGGGAATCTTAATGACGCTAAATTAATCCCCTAACTTTTCACTTATTTTAACTAAGTTTAATTCGTTAATTTATCCTTCTATCTTCACCTGAAATCTATGAAAAATCTTCTCTTCTTATTGCTTTTTCTTTCTATAGGGCATATCTCAACGGCCCAAAAATCGAAAAAGCCTAATATTATTTTTATTCTTGCCGATGACTTAGGTATTGGAAACATCAGCTGTTATGGCTCAGATCAGTTTAAAACACCGAATATTGATAAACTGGCCAGCACCGGTATGCGTTTCACTCACGGTTATACAGCTCCATTATGCGGCCCTTCCAGAGCGTTGATTCTGACCGGGCGCCAACCTTTTCGCACGGGAACAACAAATCAGGATAGGGTTGGTAAATTGGAACCTGCGAAAGAAATATGTTTGCCAAGTGTGTTGAAAACAGCAGGTTATACCTCTTTAATGGTGGGAAAATGGTCCCAATTTCCCTTGCAGCCTTCTGATTTTGGTTTCGATGAATATATGCGCTTTCAAGCCAGTGGTAAATACTGGAATACCCAGCCTTCAAATAAATCTTATACAAAAAACGGGAATGTAGTGCCTCTGCTGGATGGCGAATATCTTCCCGACCTTATGCATAATCAAGTGGTTGATTTTATTTCGAAAAATAAGAAAAACCCTTTCTTTGCCTATTATTCTATGTCGCATATTCATGGCGAAATTTTACCTACTCCAGATAGTAAACCCGATAGTAAAGACCTTTACACCGATAATATTAATTATATGGACAAGCTGGTCGGAAAATTAGTTAAGGCATTGGATAGCATGAAAATGAGAGAAAATACCTTAATCGTTTTTATGGGTGACAACGGTACAGCGGCCGAAGGTGCTATCAGAGCTACTGTAAACGGTAAAAAGTTGTCAGGTAAAAAAGGAGATATGCTCGAAGGGGGTAGCTTAGTACCTTGGATTGTAAACTGGAAATCAGGTATTAAACCGGGTAAAGTTATCAATGATTTGGTGGATGCAACAGACTGGATGCCTACGCTTGCCGCCTTGACAGGTGCTAAATTACCCGAAAATGTGATATTAGATGGGAAAAGTTTTGCTCCTCAACTCAAAGGTGAAAAAGGAACGCCCCGGGAATGGATTTTTATGGAACTTGGTAATCAATGGTACGTTAGAGAGGATAAATGGAAGTTGAATAGGGCTAATGAACTTTTTGATATGCGAAATGCGCCTTTTGAGGAAATATTGATTCCCGCAGACTCAAAAGATGAAATAGCTATGTCTGCCCGAACGAGGCTTTCTGCCGTATTGAAATCCATTAATCCGGAAGGGGGCATTATGGATGATGCCGATGGTAGTGGCAGGCATAAAAGTAATGTGGACAAAAAAAATGCACAGAAAAAAGGTACTGGTCTATAATCGCAAAAAACACACCTAACACATTAACTAAAAATGACAAAAATATTTTTTCAAATCGCTGTTTGTATCGCTTTCTTTGGTAGCCATATCTTTGCTCAGAAGGCTAAACCAAACGTGCTTTTTATCGCCGTGGACGACTTAAAGCCTCTCCTTAATTGTTATGGCGAAAGTCAAATGATTACCCCAAATATTGATCGATTAGCCAAAATGGGGACCGTATTTATGAATAATTATTGTCAACAGGCCGTTTGCGCTCCAACCAGAGCAAGTCTTCTTACAGGACAAAGGCCCGATTATACCAGAATATGGGATTTGAAAACACAAATTCGGGATATGGTACCGAATATTGTTACCCTTCCCCAGTATTTTAGGGAAAATGGCTACGTTACCGCTACCATCGGAAAAATGTTCGATCAACGTTCTGTCGATAAAGGTATGGATATTCCCTCCTGGTCAGTACCTACGGGTACTTATGGTAAATTACAACCATCTGATTATGCAAAAGGGTATGAAAATCCAACAAATGGGTATCAATCAAACGAAACTAAGGCAAAACTGGCCAAAATAGAGGTTGACGCAAGAGCAAGGGGGCTCGATGGCGCAGAATTAGTGGAATTTCTCTCAAAAAACAGAGGCCCTGCTGTAGAATCTGCCGATGTACCCGATGATGCTTACACTGATGGTATCGTCGCTAAAAAAGCAGTGGCCATGCTGTCCCAATTTGCAAAAGAGAAAAAACGATTTTTCTACGCCGTTGGCTTTGTAAAACCGCACCTTCCTTTTATTTCCCCAAAGAAATACTGGGACCTTTATGACCGATCTAAAATAAATATTTCACCTGTCCAGCATTTGAGCAACGGTGCTCCTTCCTTCGCTGCGCAAAATTCCGGTGAATTAATTAATAGTTATTTTAAAAGTAATTTTGAACGATTTAACGAGGGTTCAATACCACAAAATGAGGACGTTCAAAAGGAATTGATCCATGGATATTATGCAGCAGTAAGTTATATGGACGCTCAGGTGGGCAAATTATTAGATGAATTGGAAAGGTCTGGTCTGGACAAAAATACGATTATTGTTCTTTGGGGCGATCATGGCTGGCACCTCGGTGACCATGGCCTTTGGTGCAAACATGATAACTATGAACAAGCTACTCGTGCACCATTAATTATTTCCTCTCCAGGTTTCAAAGGAGGGCAAAAGGCACAAGGTTTGTCGGAATTTGTTGATATTTTTCCAACGCTAACCGATTTAGCCGGACTTACACTACCTGAAGGATTGGCGGGTAAAAGCCTGGTTCCCATGCTGAAAAACCCTAAAGCTGAGGTTAAAAGTTATGCTCAAAGTCAGTATCCTCGTAATGGGGATAAGATAATGGGGTACACCATACGAACAAAGCAATATCGTTATGTCGCCTGGTATGAAGAAAATTTTAGAAAAAAGAAGATTCTCGGTGATGTGAAACCTGTCGCTGTGGAACTTTATGATTATAAAAAAGATGCCCTGGAAAGGGATAATCTGGCGGAACGGCCAGAATACAAAGAGGTGTTGAAAAACCATGAAAGATGGATGAATGAATTTTTAACTACTCAAAAACATTCCTGGTAAGGTTTATTTCATTTGAAATAAGTGTATCTTCCAAGCCATAACCCTTTTGAGATGTCAACCAGAGATATTATCGTTTTATTCGTGTTTACCTTAAGTTTAAACACCTTAGGATTGGCCCAAAAGGCGCCTGCTACATTTTTGCTCCATGGCGAAGCATTATTGAAAAATATGCAAGCTATTAATAATCAGGAGGTAGAAAAATTGAAGGCTTTAAAGAATATCCAGGCGAGGGCAGATCAAATAGTAAAGGAAGGGAAGCTGTATTCTGTAATGAATAAAAAAAAGGTGCCGCCAAGTGGCGATAAACACGACTACATGAGTCAGGCTCCTTATTGGTGGGCCGATACCACAAAACCCGATGGATTGCCTTACATACGCAGGGATGGGGAGCGAAATCCTGAATATTATGATATCAGTGACTCCGAAGAAATGGATTATATCATCGATGATACGGAAATATTGGCCCTCGCTTTCTATTTTACAAAAGAAGAACGATATGCCGCTCATGCTGCGCGATTACTCAAAACCTGGTTTCTGGATCCTGAAACCAGGCAAAATCCTAATTTGAATTTTGGACAGGGTATTCCCGGCATAAACACGGGGCGGGGTATCGGTATCATCGAAACGCGCTCCTTTCCAAGACTCATTGATGCTGTCATGTTATTGACCGCTTCGGAGAATTGGTCAAAAGAAGATCATAAAGGACTTAAAAAGTGGTTTGCCGATTATCTTACCTGGCTTACAGAAAGCCCCTTGGGAAAGGATGAGGCCGATGAGCACAATAATCATGGCACCTATTATGATGTTCAAATTATCGCTTATGCGCTATTTACAGATCAACCCGCATTAGCTAAAAAGCAGATTGAAGTGGCAAAATCCCGCATTCAAAGTCAATTACAACCCGACGGCAGCCAACCTTTTGAACTGGAACGGACCGTTTCCTGGGGATACACCAACATGAATCTTGCCGGCTTTTTTAAAATCGCCAGGTTGGCTGAAAATGTGAGGGCCAAACTATGGAATTATGAAACGACCGATGGGAAAGGTCTCCAAAAAAGTTTACAATGGCTGATTCCCTATTTGAAAAATGAAAAAGTATGGGAATTCAAACAGATAAAGGAATTGGAATACGACAATACGCTCTGGCTCCTGAAAATGGCCTCAAAAAAATATGCAAATACTATGTATGACGCATTGGTCAATAATATTTGTCAAAAAGATTGTCTGACCGATGTGGACATACTGACCTTCTGAGCATTGAAAAAG
>JBMLQR010000396.1:0-6528 GCA_049241465.1 Saprospiraceae bacterium
GGATCTTTTTCAGCTAATTCATTGATAACCTCTTTAGTTAATTTTCTTAGTTCATCGATAACTTCTGGAGGAAATGTGCGTATTTCAATGCCTTTTTTCAAAAGTTCATTATAGGCCACAGCATTTTTGGCTTCCATTTGAGCGTGTAACCAGGTTCCACAGTAGGATGATGCCGCTTTAATAATTGCCTTCAGATCATCTGAGAGTTCTTCAAATTTTTCTTTATTTAAAATTATCTCTAAATTAGTACCTGGTTCATGCCAGCCTGGCGTGTAATAATATTTTGCTATTTCATCGAAACCCATTAAACTGTCATGAAATGGGGACAGCCATTCTGTAGCATCGATAATACCCCTTTCTAAACCTGTATATAATTCACCTCCCGCTAAGAGAATGGGTGATCCTCCGGCTTTAGCTAAAACAGCTCCACCAAGACCAGGAATTCTCATTTTTAAACCTTTCAGGTCGGAAATTGTGTTTATTTCCTTATTAAACCATCCACCCATTTGAACGCCAGTATTACCAGCAGGAAGTGGAATTAATCCAAAATTGGCATATAATTCTTGCCATAGAGCCAATCCATCTCCCGCATGTATCCATGAGGATACTTGCTGGGCATTCATACCAAAGGGTACGGTAGCAAAGAAAGATGCGGCAGGAGATTTCCCAGCCCAATAATAAGCAGAACCATGACCAATTTCTGCTGAACCATTTCTAACGGCATCGAATATTTCGAGTGAAGGCACCAATTCACCACCTCCAAAGACCCTTATTTTAATGCGTCCGCCTGACATTTCTTCTACCAAACTGGCAAATAATTTGCAGGCTTCGTCTAAAATAGGAAAATTCGGTGGCCAGGTAGTAACCATTTTCCAGGAATATGTTTTATTGGAAATTCCTGAACCATTGCCAGATGTTTTATTTCCTTTTCCCATAACTGCTTTTATGCCTATGGGAAGCAATAAGGTAGCTGCAGCGATACTCTTGACAAATGTTTTCCTTGAAATAGGCATATTTGAAGTAGTTATAGGTTCAGGTAATGTTGAAAATGTTTCCTAAAATTAAAATTTATTAGGGAAAAGCGTACTTTTAAATGCCAAAATTATCTATTTATGAAATTATTATTAACATTATTTTCAATTTCGATTTGTGTTTCTGCATTTTCCCAGAAAGTTAAAAATCTTTCCGGACTCCAGGAAGAGGTGGAGATAATGATAGATCCTTTCGGCGTCCCGCATATTTATGCAAAAAATGAAATTGATATGTTCTTTGCTCAAGGTTTTCAAGCAGCATCGGATAGATTATTTCAATTTGAAATGTGGAGAAGGCAGGCAAGAGGACTTCTGTCGGAATTATTAGGTGAAAGAGAGCTACAGAAAGATATCGCCTCCCGACTTTTTACTTATAGGGGTGACCCAGTGGCTGAATTTAATCATTACCATCCAAATGGATATAAAATATTACATTCCTTCGTAAATGGTGTTAATGCAGCTATTGATAATGCTCTTTTAACACCAGATTCGTTGCCTGTTGAGTTCAGGTTGTTAGGTATTAAACCACAGTATTTAAAACCAGAAGATATCATTTCAAGGCATCAGGGACTACTAGGTAACTTGACGGATGAATGGGAAACTGCTCTTGTCGTTCACCAAATTGGGGAAGATAAAACAAGGGAAATAAATTGGTATCATCCCAATAATCCTGACTTAAGATTGGATTCCTTAGTAAAAGAAATTCTTTCTTATCCTGATGTTATGGATCTTTATAAGGCTTTTAAACGCCCGGTTAATTATCTTCCAGAAGATATACTGGCTTTCTCAGATAGAAATTCAACAGAGAATTACATGGTGCTTTCTTCTCGAATGAATGGAGAACAAATTTCATTAAATGAAGAAAAGCAAGTGATTGGTAGTAATAATTGGGTGGTCTCTGGTGCATTATCCGAAAGTGGTTTCCCCCTGTTAGCCAACGATCCGCATAGAGCTATGTCTGCTCCCTCGCTGAGATATATTACTCATCTGGTTTCACCCGGTTGGAATGTTATAGGTGGGGGTGAACCAACTATTCCAGGTGTTTCCATTGGACATAACGAATATGGCGCATGGGGACTCACCATTCATGCTACCGATGCGGAAGACATGTACGTTTATGAACTTAATCCCTCCAATGTTCTCCAATATAAATATCAGGGAAAATGGCTTGATTTTCTTGAAATAAAAGACTCTATTTATGTGAAAGGAAAGGGCATGCATTATTTTTCTTTGTTTTATACCGTTCATGGGCCTGTACTCAAAATGATAAATGAAAAGAATATCGCTGTGGCTGTGCGATGTGCCTGGTTAGAAAAAGGGGGCGCTCCCTATCTGGCTAGCCTCAGAATGAACCAGGCAAAAAATTGGGATGAATTTAAGTTGGCATGCACTTATTCTCATATTCCGGGCGAAAATATGATTTGGGCCGACAGGTTAGGGAATATAGGTTGGCAAACTGTAGGCATAGCGCCCATTCGAAATAATAGTAGTGGCATGGTTCCTGTCCTTGGAGATGGAAGTAGAGATTGGGATGGATTTATACCCATTTCTGAAAGACCTTCCAGTTACAATCCTTCACAAAATTATGTCGTAACAGCGAATGAAAATGTGGTGCCTCTCGATTTTAAATACCCCAATACTGTCGGTTTTTCATGGTCGGATCCTTATAGAGGTTTGAGAATAAAGGAATATTTGGGTAGTGGAAAAAAATTATCTGTGCAGGATTTTATGATGCTTCAAACAGACTATCTATCTCTTCCTGCAAGGCAATTGGTACCTTTTATTTCTAGCATTCCTGCCTTCAAAAAGTATGAAAAATATACAGCTCTTTTTAATAATTGGGATTATAAATTGACGCCTAATTCTATCGCTGCCACCATATATGATTCCTGGGAAAGAGTTATTTTTTCGGAATATAAACTTCAGTTTGTTCCGGAAAGCGTTAGGTCTTTGGTTACCCCTCAACTTAAAATGATAATGGATAACCTTCTATTTCCTGACGCAAAATTTGGTTCTCAACCGGTTCAAGGCAGAAATGATTTTTTATTTAAAACATTTGAAAAGGCTATTCAGAACCTGGAACAAAAATTGGGTAAAGAGGTAAATTTGTGGCAATACGGGCAGTTAAATAATAAACATATTCTATTGAAACACCCATTAAGCGCTGTTGTTAATCAAAATATTCGGTCAATATTGGAAGTTGGGCCTGCTCCGAGAGGTGGAAATGGATTTACAGCCAATGTAACAGGAAGGGGAGATAATCAAACACATGGTGCCAGCTTTAGATTTATTTCGGATTTGCAAAGCTGGGACTATTGTTTGGCAACCAATACACCAGGACAATCTGGTAATCCAAATAGTCCATTTTATAGAAATTTATTTCCCATTTGGATAAACAATCAGTATTTTCCACTGTATTTCTCTAAAGCTAAAATTTCTTCAGTAAGTCAGATTCACAGGCATCTTTTTCCTAATTAAGTTTTTATTTAACCCCTAAAACAATGAAAAAACACTTGAAACACTCAATTTATTTTACCTTAATTTTTTTGTTACTTTCGTCCCAGTTTTTATGTGGGCAATTAGATAATCGATTATTTGATATTGCCAAAGCGCCAAATCCAAAGGCTATTGAAAATAGTATTCGAACCCTGGCCAATTTTGGAACAAGAAGCACTTTATCGGATACCGTATCTAACACAAGAGGCATTGGTGCGGCAAGACGCTGGATTCATAAAGAATTTCAAAAAATTAGCTCTTCATGTAATCAGTGCCTGGAAGTTTCCTACATGAACGAAGTATTTAAAGCTGGATTTAATCCCAGAATAAAGGAGGATATTAATATTTCTAATGTATTAGCTATTCAAAGAGGTTCAGTTTATCCAAACAGATATGTAATTATGACGGCCGATATCGATTCTCGGGTCACTGATGTTTTAGATGCTCAAAAGGATAATCCTGGTGCTAATGATAATGCCAGTGGTATGGCCGGAGTACTGGAAGCCGCTGCTGTTTTATCAAAATATCGTTTTCCAACAAGTATTATTTATATTGGATTATCAGGCGAAGAGCAAGGTCTGTTAGGCGGTACTACGGTAGCAAAATTTGCTAAAGCGAATCAATGGGATATCATTGCTGTCCTTAATAATGATATGATAGGTAATATTGAAGGTGTCGATGGTATCATTGATAATACCACCTTCAGGATTTTTTCGGAACCGGTTTCTATTCTTGAGACTGAAAGAGAAAGAGCCTGGCACAGAGTATATGGTGGAGAGATAGATGGCCCTTCCAGGCAAATTGCCAGATATATTGATAAATTGACCGATCTTTATTGTACCAATTTAGATGCAAAGATGATTTACAGATTGGATAGATTCGGCAGGGGAGGACATCATAAACCATTTAATGATGAGGGCTTTCCAGGGGTAAGAATTATGGAGACTCATGAAAATTATTACAGGCAGCATGAAGATATTAGAATTGAAAATGGGATTAAATATGGAGATGTTATTGAAGGTGTCAATTTTGATTATGCTGCTAAATTAACAGGCGTAAATGCCATAACGCTTGCTGCTTTAGCCTGGGCGCCACCACCGCCAGAAGATGTTCAGATTGGCGGTATTGTTCAACCGTCAACCCGTTTTAAATGGAAACCGTCCACTTTTGAAGGTCTGGCTGGTCATAAAATTTATTGGAGAGAAACTACTTCTGCACAATGGCAATATTCAAAGTTTGTGCCAAAAGGTTTGACTGAATTTACCCTGGATAAAATTATTATTGATAATTTTTTATTTGGCATCGCTTCCGTTGGTCTCGATGGAAATGAAAGCGTTATCGTTTATCCTACTACTTTAATCTCATCTCGTCGTTAACTAAAAAAAAATTAAATGAAAAATGTTATCGTTTTATTTTTCTTGTTTTGTTCCTTTAGCGGACTCAATTCTCAAAAAGAATGGATGAACCTGGAGAGGTTTTCATTTGAACCTGGATTAGCCGTTAATCAGAATATTCCTACGCCTGCCTCATTTCTAGGCTATGAACTGGGGGAGCATTCAACGTATTATTCGAGTATTGAAAACTATATTAAAGACCTTTCCAAGAAGTCTAACAGACTTAAATTAGTGGAGTATGGAAAAACATATGAAAATCGTTCTCTTTATTTATTAGTTTTTTCATCTCCAGAAAATTTAGCGAATTTAGAGCGTATTCGGACGAATCATTTGAAATTAATGACGGCCAATGATGCTCAGGCAAAGGATATAATGGAGAAAGATCCTGTTTTTCTATCACTGAGTTACAATATCCATGGAAATGAAACATCCACCAGTGAAGCTGCGCTTCAAGTTGCTTATCGGTTAGCCGCTGCCACAGATGAAGCTACTAATCAGTTGTTGCAAAATTCCGTTATTCAAATTTATGTATGCATTAATCCTGACGGACGAGAACGTTACATTCAATGGTATAATTCAGTTAGGAGAAAGCAATTGGCTACTTCTAAAAATGATTTAGAGCATTATGAGCCTGCGCCAAATGGTCGTTCTAATCATTATTGGTTTGATGTTAACAGAGATTGGTCTTGGGGAATTCATCCTGAAACTAGAAATTTGACAACGGAATATCAAAAATGGATGCCTCAGATACATGTAGATCATCATGAACAAGGCTACAATAGTAATTATTTCACCATGCCCGGTACGACGCCACGAAATAAAATATTACCACCTACCTACGAGGCATGGTCTGATACTTTTGGAAGAGCAAACATTGCTGCCTTCAATAAAAATGATATTAGCTATTTTACCCGTGAAGCTTTTGATTTTTTCTATCCGGGATATGGTTCAAGTTATCCTAGCGTTATGGGTGCAATTGCTATGTTAACGGAACAGGGAGGTATTGCAGGTGGTCGCGCAATTGAAACGGAGGATGGAACTATTCTTACCTTACGACAAAGAATTTGGGATCATTATACTACCTCTATCCAGTCATTATTTACAGGGGTTAAACACAAAAAGGAACTTTTACGCTACAGTTATGATGCTTGGCAACCCTCTAAATCATTATCTGCCAATAAAACCTATTTTTTATCTCCAACTGATATGTACACGCCAGATGTAGTTCAGATTTTACAACGTCATGGTGTCAAATTTGAACAAGCAAAAGAATCATTTACCGTGAACACCGTTTTTGATTATGAAACAAATACTTCTACACGTAAAACATTTCCCAAAGGTACCATTCTGTTGTCCTGTAATCAACCACAGCATTTGTTGATAAATAGCGTAATGGATAAATCATTGGAAATTGAGGACTCTGTTATGTATGATATGGCTATTTGGGCACTTCCCATAGCCTATAACTTACATGCCTATTTCACTAAAGAAAATGTATCAGTTACTTCAGAAGCTCTGAGCGAAACTAAGGCAAATAATTCCGTTTTACCTAATGCTTATGGCTATGCAATAGATTGGAATCAGCGTAATGCGCCCGCTGCATTAGC
>JBMLQR010000396.1:6628-13717 GCA_049241465.1 Saprospiraceae bacterium
AGAGTAGCTTTAATGGTCGATGCTCCATTTAATATGCAAACCGCTGGTCAGGTTTGGTTTCTTTTTGATGAAGAGGTTGGTTTACCTGTCGATCGCATAAGATCTTCCATTTTATTGCAATCAGCGATGCCAAAATTTGGTGAGCGCTATGGTTACGCAGACTTAAATGATTACGATGTCCTCATACTACCTGGGGGAGGCAATAATTTACGCTATATATTTGATAGAGAAGCCTATTCTCAGTTACAAGACTGGGTTAGCAGAGGGGGGACTTTAATAGCTTTAGAAAATGCCGTTGAATTTTTTACTCAGGACAGAAGTAAATTTACTCAGGTAAAATGGTCTGAAATTCCCACAGATACATCATTAATGTCTAAAACTATTTCTTATGATAAAAGAGAAGATTATTTTGGAAAGAAAAGAATCCCTGGTTCAGCATTGTTAAGTAATATAGATGTATCAAATCCTTTGGCATTTGGCATGGAACCAACGGTACATTCATTAAAACAAGATGTAGCATCGTTTTTACCTACCGCGGGTATGCAAGTAGTTGGAAGTTATCATACAGATCCGGCAAAATTATTAACAGGTGGTTATGCCTCGAAGGAATCCTTAAAACATCTATCTGGTAAATGTTTTGCCGGCGTGGTTCCGATGGGTGCCGGAAAAGTAGTTTTTTTACTGGATAACACTCAATTTAGAATGTTTTGGAGAGGACCTTCCCGAATGATTCAAAATGCGGTGATGCTTTTACAACAATTTTAAATAAAAAGGGGTAAATGGTTATTCGTTGAACATTTACCCCTTTTTATTTATTCTCCCAGGCTAATGACTAAGAAACCCTCTTCTAATGGATTAAGTTCCTCAATGAATAAGTCTAATATATCTAATCCATACCTCATAAAGAGAGGAATAAAGTTATCATGTCTTTCCTGTAAGCCATTTCCAGGAAATAGTTTTTCTTTTATATTTCTTATTTGTTGTATTTGAACATCATATTTTGTCTTTTCAGCTCTTGTAAGCCTGGTAGCAATTTGTTCCCATGATTTAAGTTGTTTAAGCCCTTCTGCAATAATTGTTTTTTCTAAAGTAGGGTCAACTTTAATGGCTTTCCGTTTTATTTGATCTATAATTTTAGAAAATTCTTCAATTTCATTGTCAAAGGATAATTCATTCCCAGAATGTCTTTGAATAAATGCTCTAATTAACCCATCTGTGTCAGTAAATAAATCTTCTAATTTGAAATCCAGTTTTAACCATTTTTTCTCCCAGACCTCTTCTAAAATTAAGGCGGAATTCCTTCTGATTAGCATAGGAAATGGTACATTGAAATAGTCAAATTGCGCTTTTCTTTCTAACCAATAGGCAATTTCTCCCCCTCCTCCAATATAGGCGAGATTGGGTAAAATATATTCCTGGAATAATGGACGAAGAACCACATTGGGGCTGAATTTTTCAGGATATAAATCCAATTCATCGCGTAATTGTGCGTCGGTAAAAACAACATTTGTCCCGACGATATGAAAATGATTATCTATTTTTTCTATCCTATTTCTTTCATTTTCACTAAGATAAAATAGATTTATTTCGCGAACATGGGCCTGTACACTAAATCCAACATCACCCAAAGCCTGCTGTGTTTTTTCAATGATGGCTTGGGATGGTTGTTCAAATAATTCTTTTTCTATGATAGGCTTAAAAAAATGTTTTAGCTTTTTATGGCTCATGTTTAGCGTAACCAAGCCGTATTTTCCAAAAATGGCATTGACAAGGGCGGAAGAAGCTTGTTCATATAGTTCATTTTCTGTGTAAGCAACATGGACTAAACGATAAATTTCTTCTGCTTCTATTGAATCTCCTAACAAATTTTTTAACTCAGATAATACAATATCCAGTGTAATTGATTTTAATTTACCGACTGATCCGCCTTTATCCTGTTCCCAGGTCAATTTTTTATTAAATAAAAAAGCATGGTTTATTTCGTCAAAATCGTGGTCTTCGGCACCATTTATGAACAAAGGAACAAAATGATTTGAAGGGTAATAAGCATTTAATTGTTTACATAAATTCAAGGTAGAGCATATCTTGAAAATATAATATAATGGCCCCGTAAAAAGAACAGGTTGGTGTGCTGTTATAATCGTGAACGTATTTGGTTCAAGGAGAGAATCAATATTTTTTAACGTCTCTGCTGAGGTAGGAATAGATGCATATTGTTCTTTTAATACTTCAACAATTAGATTTCTTGGAATGTCCTGTGTGGATTTATCAGAAACAACTTGTTGAAAGCTATCTATATTGACTGCATGTTTGTAAAATGGTTTAAGGTATTGATTGCCTGTAGAATATGCTTTATCTTTAGAAGATAATTGAGGTATATCATTGAAAGGAATGACCAATTTTTTCATAATTATGGTTGGAGACTTTGCTCATTTTTATTTTGCAAAAAAACAAAAGTAAGTAAATTTAAGCAGATCTCTTTTGTTAATCGGTCCTATTTCTTATCTTAGGAGTATAAAGACATATATGGAAAAATTTATTTTATCGTTAGACCAAGGCACTACCAGTTCGAGAGCGATTCTGTTTAATAAAAATGGAGAAATTCAACAAGTGGCTCAGAAGGAATTCACCCAATTTTATCCACAACCAGGTTGGGTGGAACATGATGCCGAAGAAATTTGGGCTACTCAATGGGAGGTAACTCAAACAGTTCTTAGAAGCAGTAATATTCTGCCGGAGCAAATTGAAGCCATAGGTATAACAAATCAGAGGGAAACCACCGTTATTTGGGATAAACATACGGGAAAGCCTGTGGCGAATGCCATTGTCTGGCAAGACAGAAGAACGGCAGCTTATTGTGATGAATTAAAAGAAAGAGATAATCTACAGTCTTATATAAGAGAAAATACAGGATTGGTTATTGATGCTTATTTTAGTGCAACTAAAATTCATTGGTTGCTTGAAAATATACCTAATCTGAAGGAAAAGGCGCTATCAGGGGATATTTTATTTGGTACCATTGATAGTTGGCTTATATGGAAATTGAGTGGCGGAAAAGTTCATGCTACCGACTATTCCAATGCATCCAGAACAATGATTTTCAATATTTTGTCTTTAGAATGGGATAAATTTTTACTCGGTGAATTAGATATTCCACCATCCATATTACCTAAAGTTTTATCAAGTAGTGGTGTGTTTTGTCATACGGAGCCATCATTATTTGGTATTGAAATTCCTGTTAGTGGTGTAGCCGGTGATCAACAAGCAGCCTTATTTGGTCAAGCCTGTTTTAATCCAGGTCAAGCAAAGAACACTTATGGAACGGGCTGTTTTATGTTAATGAATACAGGGGATAAACCTATTGTATCCAAAGCAGGTTTATTAACTACGATTGCCTGGGGGTTAAACGGGAAAATTTCTTATGCTTTAGAAGGTAGTGTTTTTATTGCCGGCGCTGCGGTACAATGGTTAAGGGATAGTCTTAAATTAATTGATGAATCAGCTGATTCTGAGTTTTATTCATCTAAAATCATTGACTCTGAAGGCGTTTATGTAGTACCTGCTTTTGTAGGCTTAGGTGCTCCGTATTGGGATATGTATGCCAGAGGTGCCATTTTTGGTTTGACCCGCGGTACATCAAAATCACACCTGATAAGAGCCACCCTTGAGTCGCTAGCCTTTCAAACCAGAGATGTTTTAGAAGCAATGGAAATAGATGCGGGACAAAAATTACTTCTGTTGAGGGTCGATGGCGGTGCTTGCGCAAATAATCTGTTAATGCAGTTTCAATCTGATATCCTTGGTGTTCCCGTTCAACGTCCAAGAATTTTTGAAACTACGGCTTTGGGTGCTGCATTTTTGGCAGGCTTAGCCACGGGTTTTTGGACCATGGCAGATATTTCTAAGCAATGGCAACTTGACCAGGAATTTACGCCTGATATGCCTGACACTGAAAAAGAAAAAAGGTATAAAGGGTGGAAAAAGGCAGTTACTCGGACGATGGATTGGGAGAAAGAGGATTAATTCTTTCTTTTAATCCAAGGACTGCTCGCATTTTATGGTATATGGAGGTGTTTTCATAGATGCCACGAAATAAAGAGGATCCTGGGCCATAAGCAAATACAGGAATCATGGCTGCTGTGTGTCCATTGGTGGTGAATCCATATTTTAATTTATTCATTCTGGAATCAGCTTCAATACTCATTCCTCCTGATTCATGGTCAGCGGTAACTAAAACCAAGGTGTTTCCTTTTTTATTTGCATATTGAATAGCTTCCCAAATGGCCCGGTCAAAATCTAACGTTTCCATTACGACACCCCGTCCGTCATTGGCGTGGTTCATCCAATCTATTTGGGAGCCTTCAACTAACAAAAAAAATCCTTTATTACTTTTTTGTTCTAAATACTGAACACCTTGTCTCACAGCAAATGAAAGATAATCTCTTCCGCCACTAACAGTTAATGGTTGTTTATCAGCTGTAAAGTAGAGTAAATTTTTATCTAAGGGCCATTTAATTTTATTCATAGTAGTATAAAGCTGATCCATCACTACATAACCTTTATTCTCAAATTCATTTATTAAATCTCTGTCATCCATTTCTCTGTTTTGAAAATACTGGCGACCTCCACCAATCAGTAAATCGACGTTGGCATTTAAATAGTCTAAAGCAATTTCTTCATACATTTCCCTTCGTGCACGATGTGCGGCAAAAGCTGCCGGCGTAGCATGGACGATAGTGGATGTTACAATCATTCCTGTCGAAAAGTTCATCGAATCCAGTTCTTCCAGGATACTTAACGTTGGCAGTCCATTTTCATCTGTTCCAATATTTCCATTGTTGGTTTTAATTCCACAGGCAATAGCGGTGCCTCCCGCTGCTGAATCTGTTATTAACTCATTCGCTGCATGTGATTTGTGAAATCCAATGACAGGAAATTTAGCTAAGGCCAATCGATTATTATTGCTATACATTGCGGCAGAAATCTGGGTTAATCCCATTCCATCACCTATAAGTAAAATGATATTTGTTGGATAATCCTGAAATTCTTTACCCTTATCGTCTAAATCATAACTTATCGATGTATTTGATTTACAACCAACTAATAACAATAGAAAGGTAAAAGCAAAAGATATTTTTAAAAAAATATACATTTTTATTGTTTAGGGATTAAAAATCAAACTACCTATTCTTACCAAGGTACTCCCTTCGTCTAATGCTATAGGAAAGTCATCTGACATACCCGTGGAAATTTCAGAAAAGAGGGGGCTGTCAGAAAAATAATCTTGCTTTATCTCATCGAAAAGAATTCTTAACTGTTTGAACTCAGACCGAATCTGCTGATTATCCTCCGTATTTGTGGCCATACCCATTAAACCCCTGATTTGAATATTTTTCATTTGTCCAAAAGTTTCATTGGACAATAAAGCCTTTACCTCTGATGGTAATAATCCTTGTTTTGTTTCTTCCTTAGCAATTTTAATTTGTAAAAGACATTCCTGAACAACCTCGTGTTTTTCCGCTTGTTTATTTATTTCTTGAAGTAATGAAAGTGAATCTACAGAATGGATAAGTTTGACGATAGGAATGATTGCTTTTACCTTATTTTTTTGTAAAGAACCAATAAGATGCCACTCTAAATTACTACCATGCAATTCATTTTTTGCTATGAGTTCCTGCACTCTGTTTTCACCAAAAATATTTTGCCCCCAATTTTTCACTGTCTCTATTTCATCGAAACTTTTATATTTGGATACAACGATTAATTTTGCGCCATAAGGTGACAGTTTATCGAGAATATTTCGGTAATTATTAATATTCATTAAGTAATAATTTAAAACAAACCATGTAATTGCGTTCTAACCGATTGAATAACAGTACCTAAATCTTCTTGTTTGTTAACAAAATCTAATTCATCAGTAGAAATGACAAGTAATCTACCCAATTTGTATTGACTAATCCAATTTTCATATCTTTCATTTAATTTTTTCAAATAATCAATACTGATACTTCCCTCATATTCCCTTCCTCTGGTTTGGATGTGATCAACGAGGGTTGGAATACTGGCTTTAAGGTAGATAAGTAGGTCCGGCGGTTGAATATAGGCCGTCATAGAATTAAACAAAGAAATATAATTATTAAAATCTCTTCCTGTCATAAGTCCCATATCATGCAAATTTGGAGCAAAAATATTAGCGTCTTCATAAATAGTACGGTCTTGGATGACAGTAACATCGCCTTTTAAAATTTGCATTATCTGGTTATACCGTGTGTGCAGGAAATAAATCTGTAAGTTAAATGACCACCTTCTCATATCTGTATAAAAATCTACCAAATAGGGATTGTCATCTGTACTTTCATAATGCACCTGCCAGCCGAAATGCTTAGCTAATTGATAACATAAGGTCGTTTTACCGGCGCCTATATTGCCAGCAATGGCAATATGTTTTATTTGAGGGATTAATTCCAAGTTCTTTTTTTTAGCTAAAAATAATTTATTGGCGAAAATACAACAACCTGAACACCTTGCCAAAAATTTATTTTTAGCTTTACCCTATATTTGAACGTTTGACGAATAAATAGGCATAAACTTCTATAAACTTGTTATGAAAATAGACAAAAACTTAATTTTGAAACTGGAAGATTTAAGTAGATTGAAACTCTCTGACGAGGAGAGAGAATCAATGGTTTCAAATTTATCTGATATGTTAAAGCTCGTTGAAAAATTAAAGGAACTTCCAACGGATAACGTTGAACCATTAATTTACATTAACAATGAAACTAATATTTGGAGAAATGATGAACCAGAATCGCTGATATCAGCTGAAATGGCAGTGAAGAATGCGCCCGATGCACATAAAAACTTTTTTAGTGTGCCAAGGGTTATAAATTTGGATAATAAGTAAGTACAAACAGACAACATGGAAAAAAAGCCTCTTATCTCAATTGAGAATTTGCGAAAAACTTATATTATGGGCGATAATGAGGTAAAAGCATTACAATCTGCCAGCCTTAATATTTATAAAAATGAATATGTTGCATTGATGGGTCCTTCCGGATCTGGAAAATCAACGCTAATGAATCTTTTAGG
>JBMLQR010000397.1:0-3050 GCA_049241465.1 Saprospiraceae bacterium
GATAGGGAAATTTACCTGTATCATGGGAGGGCGAATGCCATTCGCCCCTACAATATTGGAATATTATCATCCCTGAAATCCAGTAATCCCTAAAATCCGTGATTCAAAATTTGAAGAAGCGAAGCATCGCGTCTCTACATTGCTATAGAGTAGCACACAAAAAGGAGGCTAATTTCGTTATCAGCCTCCTTTTTCTACTATGTGATTTAAGTTATTTGATTATAAAAGATTTAATTCCCATACCCTCTTCACTGGTAGCCTGAATAAAATAATACCCTGAGGCTACTTTCGGTAAATTCACTTGATATGGGTATTTTTCCTGGATAAAATCAACCGATTTCTGAAATAATATTCTTCCATTTATATCTATCATTTTCAGTATTACGTTCCGTTGATTGTTGGCAAATTGCAAATTGATAAAATCAGTTGCAGGATTAGGAAATACGGTAAATTGTTCAGTTAGCGTATTTAACTCTTCTACATTGGTAGTCACAAGATTACCGACATTAAGTCTGACAACAGGTACAATGCCAAATACATTACCGCCAAAACCGACGTAGGAATACGTTTCTTTAGTTAAGTCACCAGCAATGCCAATTAAAGAACCAAACCGTGGTTTTTGTTTTAAAATAGACGCAGTAATCATACCTCCGTAATCAATTTCATCACTCACTGTCATTTCAAAATTAGTTGTACCAGAGGCATAATACTCGAGCATAACTAAATATTCAGTATTATCTTCCAGTTTAATGGGTTCTAAGCCATTGTCTTTATTTAAAGGAATAACCACGAGAGAATCAGGCTCCTCTTTTCCTCCAATGATATAAAATAGAGTACCTAAACTGGTTCTTTCCGTTGGCTCAGCATTACCATTGGCATTAGCATCTTTCCACTTATAGATATTTAATACGGCAGCTTGATCTTTAAGTTGAGCTGCATTACCCATCATAAAAGATACACTTTTTATATACTTATTATTCCCTTTAGGTACAAAATAGTGATTACCAAAAGCCCAGGAATGAGGTTCTCCTGCAGTCCAACTGGCATCTGCAGGTCTGATGGTTCTATTTGGACCTAATTCTTTTGAAAAGGTTGAATCTGTAACAGTAAATAAAAACTCCTGGGTATTATTTGAAGAATCGGCATCCACCTTATCAGAAAGTATTTCATAATACCCTAGATAAACACCTTTTGCGGTAGGAGTAAAAGTCTGAGAAAATAATTTATTCTCAACCACAGCATTAGAAGGTAAGGTATCATAAACATTTCTTGATTTGAATACCTCCTTGAAACCATTATCAAGGATAACAACTTCTAAGGGTACTTTGAATTGAGTAGCGGCACCTTTATTTTCTACATCAGCAAGGAAATTTATGGGTTCAACGAAATCCAGCGGCGTAGCAGCATTTTGAGGAACAGCGAAGAAGGTATTAACCTGAAGATTGAATGATTCTTGTTCTACAATTTTGACATCATCGATACCCCAATAGTAATAATTTGCTTCATATCTGAACTTAACAATTAAACTTTTTGCTCCACCCGTTTTAGGCATCGGAACCCTTAATAAAGTTTTTTCGTTAACATTGTTAGTGGTTATATCTGTATTAATAGCGACACTGTCCCAACTAACGCCTTTATTTGTTGACCAGGCAACAAAATAGTTACTTCTAAATTGTCTTGTATATTGATGGAATTCAACGCTATAGGCAGGAGCGGTACTATTAGTCAAAATAATTTCGGGTGAAATTAATTCAGCAATTTGAGGAGCAACACAAGGTCCTTGACCAGCATTGGTCCCACATCCTGAATTACTTGAATTACTATCATAAAAATCAGATTCAAACACCATAGCACCATCAAAACTGGAAGGTGAAGGAAAATAGGTAATTCCACCACAACTACCCTCCATTGCACCATTTAGAGACAGACGCCAGCTAACGTTAGCAGCCGAAGGACCGGAACAAGAAACAGTTCTTACCTTCCAGTTATTAAGGCCACATCTGAAATCACCTTCACCAGGATTTGCGCCCCAGACAACACCGGGTGCGCTTTTTGTAGGAGAATCAAATCTTTTAATGGTTACGTTCAAACCACCTGCTGAAATAAGCGCCCTCAATTTATTTCCATCGGCCAAGGTCATATTCAAAACGGGAATTTTTACATCTTTTCCTGAGGCTGAAGATGCCATGGGAAAAATCTCACCTGCTGCATTATTAAATATAATAACAGCGATAGCACCTTTTAACTGAGCATTTAATGCCTTATCAGAAAAAGGACAGGTACCACGGTCAATCACAGCAATTTTTCCAGTCAAATTATTATCTACCTGGCAACCCAGGGTAACTCCAGCTGGGCCTGACACAAAAGCTAACTCACCCTTTATTGGTGCTTCTGTCGTACAATAAGTTGCACCGAAATTAGCCATCCAAGACTTATAACTTCCAGCCACTGGAGAAGGAGCATCAATAATTACAGAATGAGAACCCTGTGCATTGACTTGATTATAAAGCAAAGACCCTAAAAATAAAATGGTCATTCTTTTCCACATAATCTTCTATTTTATATTTTTTAAAAAATAAATATAACCAAAAAAATGACAAAATAATCAAAAAAGGAATAAAGTTCCTTTAGTTATGCGGAAAAAGAGGTGCCACAACCGCAAGTTTCTTTGGCATTTGGGTTATTGAAGCTAAATCCCCTATTTTGAAGGCCATCTAACCAGTCAATTTCCATTCCCAATAAATAGATAGCATGAGCTTTTTGCATAAAAACGGTTAACCCCTCATGTTCATATACTTCATCATTTTCTTTTGGCGTATCAAACCCGAGGATATAAGAAAACCCGGAACAACCTCCGCCTTTTACACCGATGCGTAAACCGTGATTATCAGATATGTTTTGATCTAATTTTATTTTACGTAACTGTTTAAGGGCACCCTCTGTAAGGTTAACAGGTAATGTTGAAACTTGAGTATCGTTCATCTTGAGTATTTTTTTACGAATATACAAATTCAAACATTATTTGAGGCCATACAGTTGACAATCCCTTA
>JBMLQR010000398.1:0-5779 GCA_049241465.1 Saprospiraceae bacterium
GGATCTTTTTGCATCTAAAAATATTTAAATAGTTAATGCAAAGTTGATGTTTTTTTTGTCAAAATGATAGGAATTACATTAAAAATTTAATAGAAGGAAATAAATAGTAGCATTACTTTCGTAAATTTATTTATTAATTTACAAAACTTAAAAAAATGAAAAGAAAACGGTTACTATTCCTTTCCATTTGTACCCTTCTGTTTTTTACTACTTATGAATTACAGGCACAATACAAAATTACGGGAAGCATCACAGATGAAAGAACGAATGAAACGTTGATGTTCGCGAATATTATTATTCAGAACGCTTCAAAGGGCACAGTTACTGATCTGGATGGTAAATTTACCCTTGATATTGAAGACAATAGCGAGGTTACCTTAGTGGTTAGTTCCATTGGTTATCTAAGCCAATTAGTTAAAGCGGGACCTACGAATAACGTGTTGAACATTAAATTGCGCGAAGATGCGACCAATCTCGAAGAAGTGGTTATCACTGGTTTGGCTTCTTCTGTAAAAAGGTCCAATCTGGCGAATGCCGTAGGTTCTGTTTCTGCTAAAGAATTAGTAGGAACTACCACCATTCAAACCACAGACGGCGCCTTATACGGTAAAGTGGCGGGTGTTACCGTTCGTTCCAATGGTGGCGCACCAGGGGGTGGATTATCTATTCAATTACGTGGTATTTCAAGTCTTGCCGGGGCATCACAACCCTTGATTATTCTCGACGGAGTGTATGCTAGTAATGCAACCCAAAGAAGTGGTCGTGCGACCGTAAGTGGAGCTGGTGGCTCAAATCAAGATGATGGTGCAAACAGACTTGCTGACTTGAATCCTGCAGATATTGAAAATATCGAGATTTTAAAAGGTCCTTCTGCCGCGGCCATTTATGGTACCAGAGCCAATGCGGGGGTAATCATTATTACCACTAAAAGAGGTGCGGAAGGAAAAACTAAAATTAGTTTTTCACAAGACATTGGCGACGCTTCACCTCTCAGACTTCTTGGCACCGATGTTTGGAGCGAAGCTAAGATCAATACCTTTTTTCCCGTCGCAAGACGTCCTATTGAATTAGAACGTTTCAGACAAGGTGTTACCGTTAATTACGAAGATTATTTTTACGATAATCCAGCCATTTTGAGTAACTCAAGATTAACCGTTTCTGGTGGTGATGAAAAAACAAAGTTTTATATTTCTGGTAATGTAACGGCCGAAGATGGAACGGTAAAAAATACTGGATTTGAAAGATATTCTATCAGAGCCAATGTGGATCACAAAATTTCTAAAAGAGTAAGATTCAGTTTTTCAACCAATTATCTTAAAACTGAGACTGACAGAGGATTTACAGGAAATCAGAATAACGCCGGAGCGAGTATTGGCTATAATATAGCCTATGTTCCAAGCTATTTTGACTTAAGACCCAATGCACAAGGTATCTATCCGGTAAATCCTTATTTTTCTGAAAACCCTGTAGCGGTAACTGATCACGGTATAAATAATTCTACGGTAAATCGTTTTATCCAAGCTTTTAATCTGACCGCAGATCTTTTTCAAAATAACACCAGCAATTTAAAGGCGACACTTTCAGGTGGATTGGATTATCTGCAAAATTCGACGATGGTTTACTTACCTGAATTTTTACAGTTCCAAAGAGCGCAAGCTAATCCTGGTGATTTGTTGCTTGGACGTCAGGAGAGTTTCAATACCAATATTCAGGCTGCTTTGGTTTATACTAAAACTGTAGGTAAGTTGAATTTATCTTCTCAAGGAGGTATGGTTCGATTAGATTTCCAAAATAGTGCCCTATTTAACCGGGGTAGAGGATTGGTTCCAGGCCAGAAAAATTTGAGGCAAGCTAATGTTCAGGAAATCAATGAACACGCAATCAGTAGTATCAGTGAAGCAGGTATATTCTTACAACAAGAAGCTAATTTTGATGATAAAATCATAGGAACTGTAGGTATTCGATGGGATAAATCGACATTGAACGGCGATCCAAATAAGTTATATGCTTTTCCAAGAGCTTCCTTAGCATTGAACATTGCTAATTTCGATTTTTGGAATGTGGGCGCTATTACACAGTTAAAACCACGTATTGCTTATGGCGCAACCTCTGGACCCGTTGCCTTTGGAAGTACTTTCACCTCATTGGGTGGAACGAATATTGGTGGACTATTAGGTTCAGTTGTTTCTTCTCAAATTGGAAATACAGGTATTCTACCTGAAACTGCCTCAGAACTGGAATTTGGTGTTGATGCGGGATTCTTCAATAACAGATTAGCTATAGAAGCTACCTATTACATAAAAAACACACAAAATAATATTCAAAATTTGAATTTGGCGCCATCAGTAGGTGTTAGCACAACGCCAAGTAATGAGGCTGAATTGGAAAATAAAGGGATAGAATTGGGTGTGTCGGGAACAATCATTGATGCGCCTAAATTCAGATGGTTCTCCAGAGTACTTTACTGGCAAAACAGGGTGTTACTTACCCGTTTAGGAATTCCTACCTATATTGCTGGAGCATTTGGTTCTGGTTTGGGTACTTTCCTTTATGCACAAGGCTATGCTCCAACGACCATAGTTGGTAGCCCGGCAGTAGCTGGTAATCCGGGTGGATTCACTTTCTGGGGAAATAATCAACCTGATTTTAATGCATCTTTCTTTAACTCTTTCAATATTTTAAAAAACCTTGAGCTTTCTGTTTTGGTAGATTGGAAGCAAGGGGGAGATAATATCAATTTATCAGCATTTTTAACAGATGGGGGTGGAACTACGAAAGGTTGGTTTGACGACTCAAACGGAGACGGAATTCCTAACGGAAGACAACGCGATCCTGCACCATATAACAATGCGGGAAGATGGGTAATGGACGCAAGTTTTGTGAAAATCAGAGAGGTAGGTTTATATTATACCTTCCCGAAAACTTCTTTAGAGAAAATGTTTAATGGCAAAATTAAAGGTATAAAATTAGGTGCTTCGGCAAATAATCTATTCTTGTTCACTGATTATTTCGGATACGATCCTGAAACTTCCACCTTTGGTGCGCAATCCATCGCGAATAACGTGGATATTGCTCCTTATCCAACACCAAGAAGGATATTCTTCCATCTGAATTTCGATTTCTAAAAACTAATTTATTTTAAAATGAAAAATATATTAAAAGCTGTTTTAATTCCCGCTGTTTTAGGTTTTACCGCTTGTAATCCTTTACAACTCGATGAAGTGTTAGATCCAAACAACCCTTCCCTGGCCAGTGTGGAGACTAACGCCACTAAAGAGCAAGTACAATTCCTTTTAACTGGCCTTGAAGCATCTCATAGAAATTATGTGGTCAATATTTCTCAAGCCTGGAATACTTTTGGAAGAGAAATATGGTATCTGAATGCTTCTGATCCACGTTTTCAAACAGATTGGCTTGGTCAGGCCGGAAGAGTTCCAGATAGAGCTTACTTTGGATTTGGAACAACGGGAGGAGGTTCCTGGGCATCTCCTTATCAGGCCATTAAGCAGGCAGATGTGTTAATCAGTTCATCCAATGGTTCTACTTTGCTTGTGGATGCTGAGAAAAAAGCCGTATCTGGTTTTGCCAAAATGATTCAGGGTTACCAATTTATGATTCCCGCCAATTTTGTATATGAAAATGGCATAAGAATAGATGTAAAAGACCCTTTGAAACCAGGTAAGTTCGTAAAATATGAGGATGCTTTAAATCATATTAAAAGCGTATTAGATCAGGCAGATCAAGACCTTGCCGCAGCTGGTTCAGGTGCGTTCCCGTTAAGATTAACTCCAGGCTTCGCTGCTTATAACACGATTCCTAATCTTAGAAAAGTCAATAAAGCTATCTTAGCACGTTTAAATGCTTACAGAAAAGACTGGCAAGGCATTCTAACGGCATTAGACGGATCATTTATGGAAATGGGTGGTAATTTAAATGCCGGCCCATCCCACCCTTTTTTGGGACCTCCAGATGGATTCAATCCGCTATTTTATTTACCAAATGCAGCAGTAAATACTATCATTGTTGTTCATCCTTCTATGATTGATGATGCAACACCTGGAGATTTAAGGGTATCCAGAAAATTCTTTAAGAGAAATACGCCTGTAGTTGTTACCACAGATGCTACGCCTCTTTCTGCATTGTATCAGGACGCACGTTGGACTACAAATACTGCACCCATTCCATTTATCCGTAACGAAGAGCTCATTTTGTTGAAAGCAGAAGCACATGCTAATTTGGGACAAACTACCGAAGCTGTAAACGCTATCAATGTTATCAGAAATGCAGCGGCTATAGGAAATTATACGGGTGCAACTACAAAAGATGCCCTAATCAATGAAATTCTTTATCAGAGAAGATACTCTCTTTGGGCAGAACCATGGGGACATCGTTGGATTGACGCGAGGAGATATAATAAACTGAATGAAATTCCAACGTCTTATGACAAGGGAACCATATTTAAGCAATTCCCTCATCCACAAGCTGAGGTAAATTGGGATATTTATGTAGGAGGCTAATATTCATCCTTACATCAGTTGAAAAAACGCCGTTGGAATACTTTCCTTCGGCGTTTTTTTATATTTTACAGAAAATTACGAACAATGAGACAGCTGTTTTTTCTCGCCTCCTTTGCTTTTGTGGCATTTTTTATCCCTGTCATGGTAAAAGCACAATACAAATATTTCCCCACAAAACAAGAATGGCAGGAAAAAAGTCCTTCGTCGATGGGCCTTTTGGGTGACTCCATAGCAGCTGCTATAATTTATGCCCTGGCTAATGAAACGAAAAATCCGGCCAACATGGAGGTTAACCACTATCGCACGTTTGGTAAGGAACCTTTCGGAATGGGCATCGGCCCCTTTGAATCGAGAGGAAATACGAATGGCTTAATTATTTATAACGGTTATATTGTTGCCAAGTGGGGTCAACCTGAAAAATGTGATATGACCCATAGTGTTACCAAAAGTTTTTTAAGTACCGTCGCTGGACTAGCTCTGGAAACGGGACATATAAGACAATTAAGTGATCCCGTTCATACTTATCTGCCGCCTATTGAAGAGTATAATCCGATCAAGCTGTATAGAAATGCAGAGGATATGGGAAAGGATGAACTTTTAAAACCATTTGAAACGGAGCATAATAGAAAAATAACCTGGGAGCATCTTTTACGGCAAACCAGTGACTGGGAAGGTACCTTATGGGAAAAACCCGATTGGGCAGACAGACCTGATGCCGATGCGTCAAAATGGTTATCCAGGAAAAGAAATGAACCTGGTTCAGTATATGAATATAATGATGTAAGGGTAAATGTATTAGCGCTGGCTTTAACCAGTATTTTGAGAAAACCATTGCCTGTTTTTCTTAAAGAAAAAGTAATGGATCCTATCGGTGCATCCGATACCTGGCGCTGGACCGGGTATAGAAATTCGTGGATTGTTATAGATGGATTGCCCGTTCAAGCTGTGAGTGGCGGCGGACATTGGGGAGGTGGTATGGTTATCAATTCTTACGATTTAGGGCGATTTGGCTTGTTTACGCTGAATAAAGGACAATGGGATAATAAGAAGATCCTACCCGCGTCGTGGTTCGAGATGACCACAAAATCAACCAATGCCAAAACGGATTATGGATTCATGAATTATTTCCTAAATACAGACAGAAAAATGATACCCGCAGCACCCGCCTCGGCGTATATGCATGTCGGAAATGGTACCAATTTCATTTTTGTAGATGCGGCTAAAGATCTGGTTGTCGTAGGCCGTTGGATGGAGAACGCGGC
>JBMLQR010000399.1:0-5058 GCA_049241465.1 Saprospiraceae bacterium
AGCGTCACTTGTTGCGCATTAAGATCAATGGCAGTGAACCATAAGGAACAAATTATTAGGGCTGAAAAGATACCAGCACCAATACTGCTCAATTTGAAAAATTCGTACTTCATAAGAAAATTTATAGTTTCAAAAATTTATTTGAATAAAATCATTTATCCCACCAGACTTTAGTATCAAGATCATCTGCCCCCTGACGTCCAACGGCCTGATCAACATTTAATTTATTGACAGATATTTCTGCGTTGGGATAAGTCAGACGATTGATGAAATTACCTTTTATCCCTTTGCCTGGAAATGGGTTTGGAGAAAGACGAGGAAAACCACTACGACGGAAATTGGCAAAGGCTTCAGGTCCGTTTAGGAAAGATGCAATCCAATACTGTACATTAATCTGTTCCAATGCCTTATTTGCATCTATTGGATTATTTGATAAATAAGTATCTATTGCTGTGGAAGGAATGGATGCACGTGAATCATACAATGCCATTTGCTCCATGTGCAAACGCACTCCTTTCTGGTAGGTCTGGTTAAGATTTCCAGTAGCCCAACCTCTTTGAATAGCCTCTGCTAATAATAATTGTGTTTGTGCCGCAGTAACAAGGAACATTGGTGCAGTATTTTTAACCAGACGGGTTCTGTCCACCTGAGAATAATCATAAAAGCTTGCAAGACCGTCCTTAGTTGCCTGAGGTACTATGGTATTATTATCAAATCCAAAAGGCATGCCCACTTGTACTGAAGGGTCAATATTTGCCCGTGCCGCAGTTTGTTCTGGGCCTGACTTTGCACCTACATACCTTACGGCAATGGATCCTAATCGTGGATCGTTCGTGGTTTTTAAATGATTAGCAAATGGAGCAGCCAGATAAAAGTTATTAGCTTCCGTTGCGTTAAGCATTTGACCAATTCCATTCACATAATTAGCATCATGCCTAATGACGCAGTTATCTGAATTGACTTCCATCAAAGCGCCTTGAACTGCTTTTTGAACAGTCTGTTGTGCTAAAGTTGCATCGACTTCAACCAGATGCATACCAGCACGAAGTAGTAATGAATTTCCAAGTTTTTTCCAAAGCGAAATATTGCCACCATATAAAACATCTGCCGTTTCAATCGTTTTCCCCGCATCCAAAGCGGCAGTTGCTTCAGTCAATTCTTTAATAATATCAGTATAAATCGATTTTTGAGCATCATACTTTGGTAAAAGTATTTGTTCGGTATAACCTTTCCCCGCCTCAAAGTAAGGCACATCGCCATAAGAGTCTGTCATAATCATCATTCCAAATGCTTTCCAGATACGGGCCATGTTATAAAGATTGGTTCTGGTTGGCTGGTCTTTTGTTGACTGAATGACGTCGGCAGAAAAACGGATTACCGTTCTGTAATATCTGACCCAGTTTTGCTGCATACCATCTCTGTTATCCTGGTTAAAATTGGCACCAGTTAATACGCCTGAATTTGGAGAAACCATCTGTTGTACAATGCCTATTTCATTTTGAACGGTAGCCGAAACGAAAGAAGCATTAACTATACTATTGTTTAGTACAAAAACAGGATTGACATTAGTAGCAGCAATCTTATTAATATTTAGTTCATCAAATCCTTCATCACAGGCTGTGGTTCCCAGAACAACTAAAGTTATATAAAAATACCGAAGATATGTTTTCATGAGTTTGTTTTTAGAATTTGACATTGAGATTAAAACCAATACTACGGGTGGAGGGTAATCCAGTGGATTCCATACCAATTAAGTTATCTGAAGAATATCCAAATGTTTCCGGATCAATATTATCTACCCATTTTTTAAGCATCAGCACATTGTTAGCAACAAGGCTCAATTTTAATCCTTTGATGATAGAATTGGCAGGTAAAAAGCTATCAAAATCATAGCTGGCTGTAATTTGTCTTAATTTCCAGTGTCCCCCGTTGTAAACGACTGGTTCAATAAGTGCTAATGAACGAACAACGGACCAATAATCCTGAACATTTGCCTTAACTGTATTTGTTTCTCCCTTATCGTTTACCCCAACCCCAACAATACCACCCTGATCTCTGCCGGGAAGTGTCATTTTATGTAAACCATGTCTGACGGCATTGAAATTGGTACCCGATAACATCATATTACCAAGCTTGAAGTCAATCAGGAATGAAAAACTCAATTTTTTATAGCTAAAGCTATTGTTTATACCCCCAACCCACTTAGGCAAAGCTGAACCATAAGAAATAAGATCTGTAGTCCTTAAAGGAATGCCATTTCCGCCAAAAACCATTCGTCCCTGAGCATCTCTTCTGAAGCCGAAGCCATATATCTGCCCCATTTCCTGACCTACTACCTGACGTAGTTCACCATTAAATACATGTGTTCCAACAGTAATTCTCTCCCCTGGCTTATCCGTCAACAAACTCAATACTTTCGTTTTGTTGTAGGAGCCATTGAAAGTTACATCCCATTGAAAGTCATTACTTTTAACAGGAGAAATGTTAAGCAGCATTTCCACACCATTATTCCGGCTTTTTCCACTGTTAATAAGTGTATTGGTAAAGCCTGATCCATCAGAAATTTGGGCAGAGACTATCTGGTCTTCTGTTAATTTTTGATAAACGGCAGCGTCTAAAGTCACCCTGTTATTAAATAACTTTAATTCTAACCCAATTTCTGATTCGGTTGCCCGCATAGGACGCAATCCGGCGTTTGGCAAGGTATTGCCTAATGATGCACCGATAGGCTGTCCACCAAAGAGATTAGCATTGATACCATAAAAGAGATTGTTCGCATAAGGTTCAACATCTGTATCACTTCCTACTTCAGCGAAAGCAGCGCGAAGTTTACCAAAAGTCAGCCAGTTTGGTGCTGATTTGAATAATTCAGAAAAAACAAAACTACCTGAAACAGAAGGGTATAAGATACTTCTGTTTTCTGGTGAAAGCGTTGAAAACCAATCATTTCTGGCAGTAAAATTAAGATAAAGATAACTATTGTAGGAAAATTCTGCCGCACCATAAACAGAATTTACGGCACGTTCAGATAAACCATAAATAGGATCTTTAACACGCCCGTTCATGACCGTATATAATCCTCTGACAACAAAGTCAGTAACTTGTACTGAATTCAAGTCTGAACGCCTGTACATTTGATTGCCCCCTAGATTCACATCAATTCCGAATTTCCCAAAAGTCCGGTTTCCAGAAATCAATATATCCATGTTAGTCTCTCTAAAACGACGAGATTCCTGTGTATAAACGCCATTTACAAATCCAGCTGGCGCAGCAGCAAGAGAAGCATGCCCCGTAGGGAAGTTATTAAAATCCTGATCACGAGACCAGTAATCCTGACCTACTCTCCCTTGTATAAATAGCCATGGGGTAAGATTATATTTTACGGCAATATTTCCAAATACACGATCACGCCTGATATTTTGAAATTGCTCAGCTAAAGTGAAATATGGATTAGTCCTGTTCCTGAAACGGGAATATACGAACTCATTTCCACTGGCATCATATTTTTTCTCATCCAGCAAAGATAGAGGCATTGAATTAGCCATATTGTACAATGCAGTAGGTATAGAGTTATCCTGATTTGCAATATTGGGTGGATTCCGATTGTACTCATTTGAATAATTAACATTTCCCGTAAAACCTAACTTAGATGAAAGGTCATATCCAAATCCCAGGTTAACTGTTTTGCGACTGAACGTATTATTAGGTACGATTCCCTGATTATCCATATTTGCAAATGAAAGATTCATTCCTCCCTTTTCGTTTGCTGTAGACAGTGAAAGAGTATTGGTTAGATTAGAACCATTTCGAAAAAAATTACGAATATTATTATATTGAGGTTCGTAAGGAACTGATACCCCATCAAATAGAATCTGGGTCATTCCCGGTTTAAATTTTTCACCGAAAGACCATTGTCCTGAAGTAGGATTTGGCGCGGTAGGCCTAACTCCATTTTCTCCCTGTCCGTATTCATATTGATAGTCAGTAAAATCAAGAGGTGTTTCATTGGTATAATTAGAATTAAAACTAACGCCAATTCCTTTTTTAGAGCCTTTTGTCTTTGTTGTAATCATAATTACACCGTCCTTTGCACGTGAACCATAAAGTGCCGCTGCAGTTGCTCCTTTAAGAATTGTCATACTTTCAATATCGTCCGGATTAATACTGCTTAGACCATCTCCACCATCAGAGGTGTTACCACCTCCCCGAACGCCAACCGAGTTATCTGCCGCGGCATTTCCCGGATTTGTTCCAAAGTTTGTATTATCAATGGGAACACCATTTACCACCACGAGTGGATTATTTTGTCCAGAGATTGACGATTGACCGCGAATACGAACTTTAGAGGTACCGGCAGGTCCTGTACCTAAGCCCGAAATATTGACTCCGGCAACCTTCCCCTGTAAGGTATTCATGAAATTTGCCGATCGATTTTCCGTCAAGGTTTCCGCACCAATGGTAGTTGTGGCATAACCCAATTTTTTCGCCTCTTTTTTAATCCCCAGGGCAGTCAGAACGACTTCACCCAGTTCCATCACAGCCTCCTCCATGGTAACTGATATCTGGGTTCGATTACCGACAGCTTCTTCAAGGGTCTCCAGTCCAACCGAACTAAAAATCAAGGTGTCCGCACCCTTTGCAGAGATGGTATATTTACCATCCAAATCAGTTACTGACCCAGTTGAGGTACCTTTAACCTGGATAAGTACCCCTGGAATACCCGATCCGTTATTATCACTTACCGTACCGGAAATTTGTTGAGCTTTTAAGGTAATACTTGTAAGAAAAAACAAGCAGACCGTTAAAGTCCTCAAAGGCTGGTAAGTTAACCAAAACTTACCTCCATGCAATTTTTTTTTCATAAATGTGGATAATTAGGTGGTTAATAAAATGAATATCAAAATACAAAAAGTTTATTACTATATTTAAAGAAATAAAATTTTTAATTTAATATTTTCGACCAAATGATAGGTGGCAATTATCCTTTTTTGCAAAAACTTTACAACAAAAAACAAAATAAAGTAGGTGAAAATTCGATATTTTCTGCTTACATTTAAA
>JBMLQR010000400.1:0-16693 GCA_049241465.1 Saprospiraceae bacterium
AAAAGCTTTTTAGGTTTTATCATGGGCGTATGTGGAATGCCATCTTCCAAATATTCCTCGCCAGCCTTGTAAAAACCAAGGAATTCATAGAATTTAATAAGATAGGATTGTGCCGATATTTTAATTTCAATGTTTCCATACATTACCTCCATTTCCTCTATTGCTTTGCTAACTACCTGCTTACCAAGATTCTTTTGTCGGAAACCAGGATCAACAACGACTCTTCCGATCGATGCATATTCCGGAAAGACAATGCCCTTTGGTATAAGTCTGGAATAACCTATTAGTTGTTCATCCCAACCGTAAAATAGCAAATGCCAGGCATTTTTATCAACATCGTCTGCATCTAGATAGGGACAGTTTTGTTCTACAATAAATACTTTTTGCCTCAATTTCATTATGTCGTAGAGCTGATTTAAACTTAAACCAGCATAAGGAAGACAATTGATTTTTATCTTTAGAGGTAATTCAAGAGACATTTTGGTTCATTTTTTTAAAATGCAGTTATAAATCTAATGCTTTTTATTCAAATGATTTGTAATTTATTTGTTATCAATGATTTTTTAGTTGTTCTAAAAATCTATTCTCTCAATAATTCAATGAATATAAAAGCATTTTGGCAACAAATTCAATGCATATTTTATACTTTTGCGCTAACTAATTAAATATAATGAGGTCATTTTGTTTGTCGCCATCTTTACTTGCCGCTGATTTTAGTCAACTTCAGGAAGAAATTTTGTTTTTTGACAACAGCCAGGCAGAATGGTTGCACCTCGATATAATGGACGGTCATTTTGTTCCCAATATAAGTTTTGGATTCCCCGTTATAACCTCATTGAGGCCATTGACAAAAAAGATTTTTGATGTTCATTTAATGATTTCAAATCCAGACCAATATTTAAATTCTTTTCGTCAGGCAGGTGCAGATAGAATCACTGTGCATTATGAAGCTTGTCCTCATTTGGTAAGAACCCTTCAACAAATCAAAGAGTTAGGGGCTTCTCCAGCAGTAGCGGTGAACCCTCACACGCCGGTTTCTTTACTAAAAGACATATTTCCTTATGTGGAAATGATATTAATTATGTCTGTAAATCCAGGTTTTGGAGGACAAAAATTCATCCCACAGACTATACATAGGGTTAGAGAGTTAAGAAATTTATTAGATATTTCCTATCCGGATCTTATCATACAAATAGATGGTGGCGTAGATTTGGACAATGCTGCACAGCTCATAGAAGCAGGCGCAGATAATTTAGTGGCAGGTACTTCGGTATTTAAAGCGTTACATAGAGAGGATACGGTGAATAAATTTTATGAGATAGCAAAAAATGTTAAAAACGGGCAATATTAATGCTTAATACTATGTGGAAATGGCTAATTATTGTTTTATCAGTTTTTTTAGTAAATATTGGTAAAAGTATTGCTCAATCGTCTATCAGTGCTAAAATCACAGGTACGGTAACAGATGGATTAACCGATGTACCTGTTGAGTTTGTGACGGTTTACCTCAAGGGCTCCTCCAATGCGGTGGAAACAGATGCTTCTGGTCGGTATAATATTAACGTACCAGCTCAAAAGGCGTTTGTACTTATTTTTACTCGTATTGGATATAAAGAAAGCGTTGTCAATGCTGATGCTATGCCCAACGGCAGTAGCAGGCAATTCGATATAACACTGGCACCTACCACTTCTGATATTGAAATTGAAATTCGAAGTTCGCGTATTCAGGAAGCAGGGATGGTTAGAGAAGGGGTTGAACAACTGCGTCTGCTACCTAGTACCTCCGGTAATCTGGAAAGTTTGCTTCCTCATTTAGCATTAGGTGCAAGCAGCGGAACGGGAGGGGAATTAAGTTCTCAATACAATGTGAGAGGAGGAAATTACGATGAAAATTTAGTCTATGTTAATGATTTTGAAATATATAGACCTCAGTTAATTCGTGCAGGACAACAAGAAGGCCTTAGTTTTCCAAATATCGATTTAGTAAGAGATTTATCATTTTCATCTGGTGGATTTGAAGCTCGATACGGTGACAAACAATCGTCGGTGTTAGATATAAAGTATAAAAGACCGGAAGCGTTCGGCGGTTCTTTTTCAGGAAGTTTTTTGGGGGCAACCGCTCATCTGGAAGGTAGTTTGCCCGCGGGTAAAAGTGATTTCAAAAAATGGCGCTATTTAGTAGGAACCAGATATAAAACAAATAAATACTTATTGGGCTCATTGGATGTAAAAGGTGAATACGTTCCAAATTTTACCGATTTACAGGTGTATTTAACCTACGACCTATCCAAGTCTCTCCAGGTAGGCTTTTTGGGCAATTATAACAATTCAAGTTATGAATTCAGACCTACCACCCGAAGTACGGCTTTTGGTCTCATTAATTATGCCTTACAATTATATAGTGTTTTTGAAGGGGAGGAAAAAAATGTTTTCACCACAGGTATGGGAGGAGTTTCTTTGACCTGGTTACCTGAAAACAGAAAAAATCCATTGTTTATGAAATGGTTGTTTTCTGGCTTTGGTTCCTATGAAAAAGAGGCTTTTGATATATTGGGTAGCTACAGCTTACGTCAAATTGAATCGGATATAGGTAGTTCCAGATTTGGCGAGGTTTTAGAAGAGTTAGGTTCTGGAACCCAACATCAATATGTGCGAAATTTATTACAAACCAGAGTAGCAAATATTGAATACAAAGGAGGTCTTGAAATACAAATGACGGAGGATGGTTCTACAAATAATTTTTTGCAATGGAGCTTAAAATACCAGTTTGAGTCCATTTACGATAGAATTAACGAATGGGAGAGGATTGATTCAGCGGGCTATTCACTACCGTATAGTGCAGATGAACTCCAACTTTCACAGGTTTTAAAAACAGAAAATGAATTGAATTCGTCAAGGTTAAGTGGTTATTTTCAGGACACTTACACCTACAGAAAAGCAGGGAAAAGAGAATTGAGGTTATCCATGGGATTAAGGGCAAATTACTGGACGATAAATAAGGAATTTTTGTTTTCTCCCCGTGTTCAACTTCTCTATAAACCTTTAGGTATTAAAAGTGATATTTCCTGGAAACTTGCTTTTGGATATTATATGCAACCTCCTTTTTACAGGGAATTGAGAAGGCCGGATGGTCTGATGAATTTAGATCTTTTAGCTCAAAAGTCATTTCATTACCTGGCAGGTTTTTCTTATGATTTTTATTTGGGCAAGGATAATCCAACGAAATTTAAGTTGATCGCGGAAGGGTACTATAAAAATTTATGGGACCTGGTTTCTTACGAAGTTGAAAATGTTCGCATTCGGTATGCGGGAGAAAATAACGCCTCTGGATACGTAACTGGTCTGGATGTCAGGCTAAATGGTGAATTTGTCAATGGAGCAGAATCATGGATAAATCTCTCTTTTCTTAGAGCCAGAGAAAGACTTAATGGGGTTGAACATCTGGAACGTGAAGTTGGAAAGACTGAGGCGACGGTGGTGAAAGACGTCCCCAGACCATCGGATCAACTCGTTACCTTAGCATTGTTTTTCCAGGATTATCTGCCTAAAAATGATAATTTTCGGGTTCACCTTAATTTCACCTTAGGTACGGGCTTACCTTATGGTCTTCAAGGTAATAACACAGTGTACAGAAATACTTACCGGCTAAATCCATACCATAGGGTAGACATAGGTTTTTCATTTTTACTCTACGACAGAGAAAAAAAATCGCTCATCAAACCTGACCATTGGCTGAGGTTTAGTAAAAAAACCTGGATCAGTTTAGAGGTATTTAACTTGCTTCAAGTTCAGAATCAAGCGGGGAATACCTGGATTAAAACGGTTTTTCTTCAACAGTATGCTATTCCTAACTACTTGACTAGTAGGAGGCTAAATCTTAGATTCCGTTGTGAGTTTTAAGGACGGATTTTTTTATTTTGATTAAAAAGTAGGAAATCCGGTAAAAAAGATTACTTTTGTGCTGTTAAAACCTACCTGGTTCCTTAGGGACGTAGGGTTGGCTGGCATTCACCACATAAATTTTGACAAGTGGCCGTAAAAATCAGACTTCAGCGTATGGGGAGAAAAAAATCTCCTTTTTACCACATCGTTATTGCAGATGCGCGTGCTCCCCGTGATGGACGTTTCATCGAAAGAATTGGAAGTTACAATCCAATGACTAAACCTGCAACCATTGATATTGACCGCGATAAAGCTTTTGAATGGTTAAATAATGGCGCACAACCAACTGATACTGTCAATGCTATCTTAAGATTCAAAGGAGTTCTTTACAAGAAACACCTTATGAGAGGTGTTAAAAAAGGTGCTCTTACCTTAGAACAGGCAGATGAAAAGCACACTTCATGGGTTGAACAGAAAGAAGCAAAAATTGCAGACAGAGTAAGTCAGACCAAGAAAGAAGTTAGTGACTTCCATGCAAAGGTGTCAGGAGTTGCTGCACCAAAAGTTTCTAAAAAAGTCATAGTGGAGGAAACTCCTGCAGAGGAAACCAACGAGGAAACTCCAGCAGCTGAATAAAATTCTCCCTGAGGAAATTTAATATCTTTTAACCTGGTAATGCTGAAAAATGCATTATCAGGTTTCCATTTAAAATGATGACCATGTACGAATTAAACGCGGAATACCTTACACAACTTGAAGAGCTTGCCGTGGGAATTCAAGATTCTCCCGCACTCGCTGCTTATCTTAATTCAGAAGAAGAGGTCGATTATAATGAACTAAAAAGTAATTTCGAGCCTTCTATTGCTGAAATTTATCAAGTCGTAGCTCAAAATTCACCCTTGCAGTTAATTGCGCTGGAGCAAGTTTTGATGGATCCCGTGTTTGAAGGTCTGTTCTTACCCAAGTTACTTGGGTATGTCGTTTTACGTGGCAATGTAAATAATGATTTTAAATATATCCGACCACAAGAACATTTCAAAGACTTAATTCTGGCTATTTCCAGCTCGCCTAATTTCGAGTTGTTAAGAAAAAGAATAGGGATGTCAGTCCAGGTAGGATTTGCTTTATGCAGTGATATATGGATTACCAATGTTCTTGAATCCATTGAAAATAAAAGAGTTAAGCAGTTTTTTCAAAATCAGAAAAATGAAAAATTTGTTCATTTAGCTGAAAGAAAATTGGCTTACTCAAGGTTTTTAAAACAATTCCAAAATGATGTTTTCCTCTCTGCTGAATTTCCGTCCACTACTGGGGAATTGGTAGTGTTTTTTCCCCAACTGAAAAGATTTTTGTTGTCAAGGGTTGATAAACCTTCAGCAAACCAAAGTTTGATTACACCACTTTCTGAGTTTGTAATAAACGAAGATTTCTGGGGAACGGCAGAACATCAGGAAATTATGTTGATTTTTGGTCTGTTTTTTGACATGCCGGAAATTGATAGAATTAATCTGCATAAAACCATCAACAAAATAAGAACAAAGAACACGGAGGTGTTTTCTCAACGTTCTTTTTCCATCTTGCTCGATTTACACCAGGATGGACAGGGTATTCTTACTCCTGAAGCGGATTTAAGATTATCAGCTATTCTTGATAAAACCATGAATGATGAACTAGCTGCTTATTATACAGTAGTGGATAAAATTCATAAGGCTGGATATACCAATGAATCTGTTCAAGAGGAAATACGACAATTTCACTCAAAATATGATGGCTTATCCGATATTAATGAGTGTCTTAGATTAACCGTTTCTCAATATTTTTTAAAATTAATAAAGAATATTGAGGAACAAGATTATATGGAGTTTTTCGGTATTTTCACTCAGTTGTTCCCAACTTATCAGCAGATATTTAATAATCAGCACTTTAATATGAGGATCAGAGAAGCTGCCCTGGCTTACATTGATCGTTTACAAGATACTTTTCTCGATAAAAGAGGAAGAGATTATCAGGAGGTTAAGAAGTTTGTTGGCCGTACTTTTGTTGAACTGGAATTTGTTACTGAAAAGGAGTTTGTTGAGCGTTTCAAGACAGTTAGGAAGCCAAAGGAGGTTTAATTTGGCAGGTTAAAAAAAAATTATGACTAGGCTGGTAATCGTTTCCAATCGTTTGCCCGTAACTATTCAGAAACAGGGCGATGTGTATGTTAGTTCAGCCAGTTCAGGAGGATTGGCTACAGGATTAAGTGCACTGCCCGACGCCATTGAAAAAATATGGATTGGTTGGCCGGGTTCTCACTTTAGTAAAACAGAGGAATCTGAGGTTACAAATCTTCTCCAACAAAAAGGTCTTATTCCTGTATTTTTGTCAGAAAATGATATAGATACCTATTATTCAGGTTTTTGCAATCGTACCATTTGGCCGCATTTTCATTATTTTACTCAATATACTTCGTATAAAGAAGAATATTGGGATGCTTACGTAAAAATAAATAATAGGTTTGCGCAGATTTTATCAAACTGCATAAAGCCTGATGATACTGTTTGGATTCATGACTATCAGTTGATGTTATTACCTGGAATTCTTAGAAATAATTTTCCTGATTTATCCATTGGTTTTTTTCTACATATCCCTTTCCCGTCTTATGAAATTTTCAGAACGCTTCCGTGGCGTTCCGATTTACTTTTGGGTATTCTTGGAGCTGACCAGGTTGGTTTTCATACCTACGGCTATATGCGTCATTTCCTGAGCGCAGCGTATAGAATTTGTGGTTTCGAACACCATATAGGTAAGGTTACTACAACGAATAGGGTGGTTAATGTTGATGTTTTTCCAATGGGCATAGATTATAATAAATATGCTGCCCTTCCCTCTGTATCTGAATTAGCCGACGAAACCATGAATATTGGTAATCTCGGTAAGGGAAAAAAAATAATTATTTCATTAGATCGCTTAGATTACACAAAAGGTATTCCCCAGAGAATACAGGCATTTGCCCGTTTTTTAGATCTTCATCCAGAATACATTGGGCTCGTCACCCTCGTTTTAGTCGTAATTCCCTCTCGTTCTCAAGTTACACAATATAGAGATTTAAAGAAGACCCTTAACACTCTCGTCAGCGAAGTAAATAGTACTTATGGCAGTTTTGGCTGGATACCTATCCATTACTTATACCGGAATTTATTGCATTCCGAACTTTTAGCTCTTTATCAAGTGGCTGATATAGCTTTAATTACACCACTGAGAGATGGAATGAACCTGGTAGCAAAAGAATATATAGCGAGTAAAAACGATTTGGGTAAAGGCGTTCTCATTCTTAGTGAAATGACGGGAGCTGCCACCGAACTTTCAGAAGCTATTTTGGTTAATCCACATGATACCTATGACATTGTAAAAGCTATAAAGTCTGCTTTAATTATGCCTGAACAAGAACAGGCATTCAGACTTAAAAATATGCAGGCAAGGTTGAAAAAATACGCAGTGGATTATTGGGCAGCCAATTTTTTGAAGGAACTGGATAGACACCTCCATAATAGACGACAGTTTCACATCAATAAATTGGAGGAATCAATTAAAACGGTAATTTTTGACGCCTATCAACACAGTAAAAAAAGGCTAATTATCCTTGATTATGATGGTACGCTGATGCCTTTTCATGTGGACCCCTTAGCTGTTTTTCCAGACCACCATCTTATAGATTTATTGTTGAGGCTCACTTTAGATCAAAATAATAAAATGGTTATAAATAGTGGGAGAGATAAACAAACTTTAGAAGATTGGCTGGGGCATCTCGGTATAGATCTTGCGGCAGAACATGGTGTTTGGTTAAAAGATTCAACAGAGTGGCGAAGAACCCCTGGTTTGTCGAGCGATTGGAAAAATGACGTTAGAGCCGCTCTAGAAAATATAGTCGAAAGGACGCCTGGCTCATTTATTGAAGAAAAAGAGTTTTCAATTGCCTGGCATTATAGACAGATAGACAAAGATTTAGGGGAAAAGCGGGTAAGAGAGTTTAGAGACGTACTCTTATATCTTACGGCAAATACTGAATTACATGTTCTGGAAGGCAATAAAGTAGTGGAAGTCAAACATGCCGGCGTTACTAAAGGAAAAGCCACCTTAAATTGGTTGCAAATGGATGATTGGGACTTTATCTTAGCTATCGGTGATGATAAAACAGATGAAGATATGTTTAGGGTTTTACCACCTGAAGCATTTTCAGTGAAAATAGGGATGGAAAATTCAGAAGCTAAATATCACTTGGTTAATACCTTAGAAGTACGTGATTTTCTTACTCAACTATCTCATTTGTAGGAACTGAAGGATAGCTGAATTTATAGCCAATACCTCGTATGGCATGAAAATGAATGGGTTCCCGCGTATCAACCTCAAAATTCCGTCGAAATTTTAAAATGAAATTATCTATGGTCCGGGTGCTGGGATAAACATCGTAACCCCATACAGATTGTAAAATTTGTTGTCGGGAAACTACCTGGTTTTTCCTGTCTATAAGTAACTTTAAAAGCATGGCTTCCTTCTTTGTTAGGATAAACTTTCCCTCGTTACCTATCGCTTCGAAGGTGATGAAATTTATCTGATTATTTCCAAAGGAAAAAACCGTTGCCGTATTTTCTGGTGTACGCGCACTTCTTTTTAGTAAATTATTGATTCTTAGGAGTAACTCTTCAAAAACAAAGGGTTTTACTATATAATCATCTGCTCCATATTTCAGACCTTGTATTCGATCATTTGAACCATCTTTCGCTGTTAAAAAAATAATAGGTGTTTGAAGATCACTTAATCTGATTTGCTCACATATTTGAAAGCCGTCCATCTCAGGTAACATAACATCTAATAAAATGAGGTCGAAATGCTGACCAGTGGATAATTTGAGCGCATCCCGACCGTTTCCAGTGGCAATCACCTCAAAATTTTCAAGTTCAAGGTTCAACTTAACCAGGTCTCTTATATTTTCCTCGTCTTCTACCAGAAGAATGCGCATTTTGATCAGGTTTTTATTAATTAAAGGGTAAGAAAACATTGAAAATAGTTCCCTTTGGCTGATTTGAAGATACTGTTATGGAACCGTTATGGGCCCTTACTATTTGATCTACAATGTATAAACCTAATCCTGTTCCTTTTGTTTTTCTTTGATCCTCATTTCCAATGCGATAAAATTTTTCAAATATCTTCTTTCTCTCATTTTGATCTATCCCGATACCCTTATCAGAAATCTCTATAACACATCGCTCATTGTTTGAAGTCAACCCAATATTTATTTCGGGGACACTGTCACTATATTTTACAGCATTTTCAAGTAAATTAATGATTACGGAACGAATAGCTGAGTAATCAGCGAGAATTTCAGGCATTTCCTGTATTAAATTGACCTTTAGGATAGCTGAGGGGAATTTTTGTTTTAAGAGTTGAACGCATTCTTCTATTAAAATTTCTAAAGAAAACAATTCTGTATTTAGCTGATACGTCGATTCTAATCTGGCAGAGAGCAGTAGATCGGAAACCAGATTATTTAATCTATCCGTATCATTTATTCCATTTTTAAGTAAAACATGCGCCTGTTCTTCTGAAAGCTTTTTTCGTTGCAGCGTTTCAAATCCTAATCTTATGGAAGCAATAGGAGATTTCAACTCGTGGGTGATGGATAACAAGAAATTACTACTTTGTTTAGCAGCGAGAATCTCTTTATGGTAACCTCTGTTTATAAAAACGATACCAATGAGAAGGCTTAAAACGAAAACAGAGGCTTCGCCAAGAATCATCCATTCCTGGCGTTTATAAGCATCTCTGAGTTCAATATGAAAGGAATTTTTAAGGAACTCCTCCTCATTTTTTATTTCATTTTTCGCAATTAAGCTTAGTTTTAGTAGTTCATTTTTCGCTAAAAATGCATCTCTGTTTTTAGTATGCAAAAGAACCGTCCACCAGCTAAAGGCTAATAGCATATAAAAAATAACCAAGTAAGAAATGATACGCAACTGATTATTTAGCATATATTAAGTTAAAGGTCACCAAATACTTTGTCCATGGCCCAATTGATTATTTCTGCTGCCTCATCTAATACTTCAAGGGTATGTGCAGAACTGACAAAGCCTACTTCGTAGCCGGAAGGACCCATATAGACTCCTTTTTCAAGAAGGGCGGCATGTAAAAGTTTAAAGAATTTCATGGAAGCGGGATCAATTTGATCAGCTTTTTTAATGGTCTCTGTACTAAAGGCTATCCAAAAAATAGAACCTACTTTTGGGAAGGTAACACTGTATTTGTTTTCTGTGGCGTGGTCAGTCAGTTTTTTTATTAAATGGTTGGTTTTATGATCTAGCTCACAATAAAAATTGGGCATCAATAATTGTTGGCATGCGGCAAGTCCGGCGGCCATAGCGACAGGATTTCCTGAAAGGGTTCCTGCTTGATAAACAGGTCCGTCAGGTGAAATAAAGGCCATAAGTTCATTACTTCCGCCATACGCCCCGACGGGCATACCACCTCCAATGATTTTTCCGTAGGTAACTATATCAGGTTTAATGTCATAGTAACCAGCCGCACCAGCGAAATGTACTCTGAATCCTGAAATTACTTCGTCAAAAAGAAGAAGCACCTTATGTTCTGTCGCTTTTTGTCTAAGATATTTCAAGAAAGAATAATCTTGCAGTAAAAGTCCATTATTGGCGGGAATTGGCTCTATGATTATACAGGCAATTTCATGGCCATATTTTTCCAGGGCTTCATCCAATGCAGCCCGGTCATCTAAAGGAATAACCAATGTTTCTGCGGCGAATGACGGTGGAATGCCCGCAGAGGTTGATTCCCCAAAGGTAACTAAACCAGAGCCGGCTTTCACCAAAAGGGAGTCCAGATGTCCATGATAGCAACCTTCAAATTTCAAAATTTTTGATCTTCCCGTAAACCCCCGGGCCAGTCTGATGGCAGACATAACTGCTTCTGTACCAGAACTTACAAATCTTACTTTTTCTAAATAAGGATTGTTTTTAACCAGTAATTCACCAAGTTCCAGCTCATTGAGGGTAGGGGTGCCAAATGAAGTTCCCGAAGCAACCGCTTCAAAAATTCTTTCCCTTATTTGTTCGTTGTTGTGTCCCAGAATTAACGGTCCCCACGAGGCGCAAAAATCTATATAGCGGTTGCCATCTTCGTCCCAAACATAGCATCCATCTCCCCGTTTAATGAAAAGGGGCGGTCCGCTTACCGACTTAAAAGCCCTTACAGGGGAACTCACACCGCCTGGAAATACGGCTTTTGCTCTGGCAAATAGTTCAGCTGATTTTTCTCGTCGTGGAAATGAGGTTGCTTCCTGCATAATAATTATTTGATGAAAAGGGTTATTATAGAACAAACTTACGAAACGAATTACCGATATTCCACTATATTTGTAAACATGACAAAATAATTACCATTTATGCAATTAGATCTTTATCCAATTATCCAACCTTTAATTTCCAGCTATCATCGATTATACGTTTCTGGTTTGGGTACTTTTTCTGAAAAATACATTGCCGCTAAAGAAGATTCTATCAATGGAAAAATATTGCCACCAGATACTATCATTGTATTTGAACCAGGCGGAAACGGAGATAGTACGCTTTTTCATAATGAGGTAAAAAGAAGATTTTCAGTGGATGATGCTATGGCTTCAGAGGCTATCAGGCTTTTTTCTAAAAATATTCACGACGCTTTAGATTTACACAATAGCGTCGAATTACCCAACTTGGGCAGATTATACTATAATGTAGAACATAAAATAGCCTTTGTACCCAGATTAAAAGTTTTTGAAAATGATTCTTTCGGTTTACCCGAAGTGCCATTTGTTGAAATTTCACCCGAGGAAACTCAGGTCCAGAAAGATATAGGTACCAATATGATGCCACCGGTACCACCGTCTAATCCGATGATGAAATTTGTTGTATTTAGTATCATTTTTGTTGCACTGGCTGTAGGCATTTATTATATGGTTACTGCACCCTTCATGGAAAGTAAGCTGGTTAAGGTTAAAGAAATGTTTGAAGCTTGGAATGATGATACTAATGAGGAGAAAAAAAATATTAATCCTGTGGTAGATCCAGTGGATACCAGTGATCAAGTGGTAGATTTTCCCGTGAATGAGGAGGAGGATAAACCGGTCATTAAATCTGAACCAGTAAAAAATGAATCTACCGAAGAAACGACTTATGTTAAAATAGCGATTGGTGTTTTCGGTAATCCTGACAATGTTGCAAGGGTTATAGCCAAAATTGAAAAAGCAGGTTTTATCCCTTTTTCTGAAAAGGTTGGTTCTCTCACTAAAGTTGGTGTTAAACAAGAGTATAAGTCTGAAGCTGAAAAATTAGAAATTTTAGATAAAGTCAGATCGGACATTGAAAAAACAGCCATAATAATAAATTGATTTATACCGTTTTTTTTTAGGTATTTATCCTAGGAATCTATTTTTTTACCTATATTTGCGCACGTTTTAAAAAAAAGTTCTTTTGACATGAAGGATTTAGTTCCCTATGATATTCGCCTAAAAGGCCTTAAAGATGGGGTACATACATTTGATTTCACCGTCGGCAGTGATTTTCTTCCTTTTTTTGAAAATGCACCTGATGATGTTGTCACTGGAAGTGTTAGGGTATTATTAGAAAAAAGGGTTGGGCTGATTATTATGCGGTTTAACCTTAATGCTGAGTTGCACGCACCTTGCGATCGTTGTTTAGCAGATATTAAAATACCTTTGCAAGGTGATTATAAGTTGTTGATAAAATCTATGGAGCATCCAGAGGAGATAGAAAACGAAGATGTTATCGTTCTTCATCCCGAAACACCTGTATGGAATGCGGCTCCCGTGATTTATGAAAATATTTTACTGGCTATACCAGTAATTAAAAGATATGACTGTGAAAGTGATGTAAATCCTCCATGTGATATGGAAATGATTAAAATCCTTTCACAGGGAATAGTTGACGAAACGCCTGAAGATGAAAATTTTTCCCCTTGGAAAATACTTCAAAATTGGGATAATAAAAAAAATTCTTAATTCCTGTTGTTTTTAAAATAACAGATAAACGTTGAAAAATGGCACATCCAAAGAGTAGAATTTCAAAGCAACGTAAACACAAGCGTCGTACGCACTACAAAGCAGAAATTCCAACCCTTTCTACCTGTTCAGTAACAGGAGAAACCCATCTACGTCACCGCGCTTACACTGATGTAACGGGTAATCTTTATTATAGAGGTCGTTTATTTAGTGCTTCTGCGACAGAAGAATAAATAGTTTCGTCTTTCTTTTGAAAATCTGTTTCTATGAGTAAAACTATAGTAACAAGTAAAAATGCCCCCGCACCTATCGGTCCTTATAATCAGGCTGTTTGGTACGGGGATGTTTTATTTGTGTCCGGGCAGATTGCCTTAGATCCGGTAACGGGTGAATTAGTGCTTGATTCTATTGAAATTGAAACAGACAGGGTGTTAAAGAACCTCGAGGGTATCCTGCATACGGCAGGATTAACCTTTGAAAATGTGCTTAAATGTTCTGTTTTTGTTACTGATATGAACGATTTTTCAAAAATAAATGCCGTTTACGGTAATTATTTTAAGGAAGAAACGGCTCCCGCCAGAGAATTGGTGCAAGTTGCCGCGCTACCTCGTTTCGTTCATGTGGAGATTTCACTCATTGCGGGTAGATAGTAATATCTATTCGTTTCTTTTTTATTGTCTTAATTCTTATTGTGGCTACAAAAACAGTCCTTTCTTGTATCCAGCCTACGGGTGATATGCACTTCGGAAATTATTTCGGAGCTGTAAAAAATTGGGTAGAAATTCAACAAAAATACGATTGTTTCTATGGTGTTGTAGATTATCATGCTATGACTATGCCCTACAATCCAAAACAGCTTCAGGAAAATACCTGGGAGCTTATATTTAATTTGATAGCTGCTGGAGTTAAAACGGAGAATCTTTTCGTACAATCTCTCGTCCCTGAACATGCAGAATTATCCTGGATTTTAAATTGTTTTGCTTCCTATGGACAGCTTACCCGTATGACACAGTTCAAAGATAAAACCCAGCAAGTAGAGGAGGGAAATGCAGACGGTTTTATTTCAGCGGGTTTATTAGATTATCCTGTGTTGCAGGCCGCTGATATACTCATTTATAAAGCTGATTTTGTCCCTGTTGGAAAAGATCAGGAACAACATCTGGAACTTACCAGAAATATAGCCCAGCGTTTTAATAATCAAGTCGGACAAGAATATTTTGTATTGCCTGAGCCTTTGTTTACGGAAACGCCTAAGGTGATGTCACCTGCAGACCCTATGAAAAAGATGAGTAAGAGTGCAGGGGAAAAGCACTATATTCCTGTTTTCAGTACGCCGGAGAAAATTAAAAAACAGATTCGATCGGCTGTTACAGATACGGGCGATACGCCATCCGGAGAAATGTCCCAAGGATTGATTAACTTATTTGAACTGTTAAAAGCAGCAAATAAAATGGATCAGCACCATTCCTTAATGTCTGATTATCAGTCAGGTGTCCTAAAATATGTCCATCTAAAGGACACGGTTGCAGAGGCATTAACGGAAATAAGTGTGGCAATGGTTGATCGTCGACAACAACTGGATGAAAATAAAGAGGAGGTAAAGGAAATGATTAGAAATTCCTCTGCTGACATTAGAAAAGTGGCTCAAAAGACAATGAACGAAGTCAAATCCTTAGCGGGACTCATGAACGTTAAAGTATAACGCTGAAACCATGAAAATAATTTGTATCGGACGTAATTATGGTGCTCATGCCAAGGAACTTCAAAATGCTGTTCCTGATGAGCCTATCGTTTTTATGAAGCCGCCAACGGCTTTATTAATAAACAATAAGCCTCTTTATTATCCTTCTTTTACAAATGATTTGCACTATGAGGTAGAGGTAATTATTAAAATCGGTAAAAATGGAAGGCACATTGAACCCCAATTCGCCTCTGATTATATTGAGGAAATTGGGTTAGGTATCGATTTTACAGCCCGGGATATTCAAGCTAAACAAAAAGCGAAAGGATTGCCCTGGGAAATTGCCAAAGCATTTGACCATTCGGCTGTTCTTGGCAATTTTAAACCACTTTCTGCTTTCCCAAATTCTTCTGCTTTTGAATTCCAGTTGCTGAAAAATGACGAATTAGTGCAACATGGTAATACTGCAGATTGTATTTTTTCTTTCGAGAGCTTAATTGTTTACGTGTCAAAATATTTTAAGCTCCAAATGGGAGATTTTATTTACACAGGTACCCCGGCAGGGGTTGGACCTGTGGTCATTGGTGATAAATTAGAAGGGAAAATGTTAACAAATGAAGGATGGGAATCTTTCTTTACCTGTAACATTAAATAATTTAATTCCTATCTTTGATTATATTTTCAATCTATTATAAAATTTATACAAACCTGTAATATGGCTTATCTTTTCACTTCAGAATCAGTATCGGAAGGTCATCCGGATAAAGTGGCCGACCAAATATCTGACGCACTTGTTGATCATTTCCTTGCTTTTGATCCTCAATCGAAAGTTGCTTGTGAAACCTTAGTTACAACAGGTCAAGTTATTCTTGCCGGTGAGGTTAAATCAAAAGCATATCTTGATGTTCAACAAATAGCTCGCGATGTTATCAAACGTATTGGTTATACCAAGTCAGAATATATGTTTGAATCTAATTCTTGTGGCGTTCTTTCAGCTATTCATGAGCAATCGCCTGATATAAATCAGGGCGTCGAAAGAGCGAAAGATGAAGACCAAGGAGCGGGTGACCAAGGTATGATGTTTGGATATGCTACCGAGGAAACGGAGCATTATATGCCTTTAGCGTTAGATCTGGCTCACAGAATTTTATTGGAATTGGCGGAAATTCGCAAATCGGCAAAGGCAACCGATGCCATGAATTATCTCAGACCTGACGCAAAGTCTCAGGTTACCATTGAGTACGATGATAACCATAAACCTATTCGCATAGATAGCATTGTTGTCTCTACCCAACATGATGATTTTAATGAGAATGAACAGGTAATGTTAGAGAAAATTAAATCTGATGTTATCCAGTTACTCATTCCAAGAGTTAAGGCAAAATTAAAACCTGAATTACAAGCTTTATTTACCGATACCATTACCTATCACGTCAATCCTACGGGTAAATTCGTTATTGGCGGACCACATGGAGACACAGGTTTAACGGGAAGAAAGATTATAGTGGATACCTACGGTGGCAAAGGAGCCCACGGTGGAGGTGCATTTAGTGGTAAAGATCCTTCAAAAGTAGATAGATCTGCCGCTTATGCAACCAGGCATATTGCAAAAAATTTAGTGGCTGCGGGTGTTTGTAAAGAGGTATTAGTGCAGGTTTCTTATGCGATAGGGGTAGCGAAGCCTACCAATATTTATATTAATACTTATGGAACGGCTAAAGTAGCTAAAACAGATGCTCAAATAGCAGATATAGTTTATAGCATTTTCGATATGCGACCCTATGCGATTGAACAACGATTGAAATTAAGGAATCCTATTTACAGTGATTCAGCAGCGTATGGTCACATGGGGAGAATTCCCGAGGTTAAAACATTGACCTTCAAGGATGGGTCCGGTCAGCAAGTTACCAAAGAGGTGGAACTTTTCACCTGGGAGAAATTAGATTATAAAGATCAGGTTAAAGTAGCCTTTTCTTTATAATTTTATTTTTCTCTTATATTTTATATTATCATATATAATATTAACTTTGTAGTTCTAAACATCATTTTATGATTTTGCGCTTTAAAGCATTGTTCCCCAAAAG
>JBMLQR010000401.1:0-3905 GCA_049241465.1 Saprospiraceae bacterium
CATGCGCCCCGGCAAACAGGTAAAACTACATTCTTGCATGCTTTGGCTCACCGCTTGAATAAGGAAGGGAACTATGTATCTGTGGTATGTTCTCTGGAGTCAGCTGGTTATAACAGTATCTCCGTGGAAACGGCGAATATCAATTTTATCAAGGCCTTAGCTAAAATGTCGAAGTTCTTCCTTGGACCAGGACATCTGCCTCCAGATATTGCAAAATATATTTCCGGCCCATCCATGTTGGGTGATTATCTGACCGATTGGTGTTATACACTGGATAAACCATTGGTTTTATTGCTTGATGAGGTGGATGCGCTCTATGACGACGTACTCATTTCTACCTTACGTCAATTAAGAGACGGCTTTCAAACCCGCCCTAAGCATTTCCCTCAATCTATAGCTCTGGTAGGCCTGCGAGATATCCGTGATTTTCGTACACCTTCCCCTGCGAATATTCCGTCGATAGGATCAGGTTCCATTTTTAATATAATAGCAGAATCTTTTTTCCTACCTGCGTTTTCGAAAGAAGAAGTACGTGGATTATTAGACCAACATACCCAGGATACTGGTCAGATTTTTTCTGAAGAGGTGTTAGAAAAGTTATATGCCTATTCTGGTGGACAGCCTTGGCTGACGAACGCGCTGGCTAATGAGGTGGTAAGTGAGATGCTCAATAACGATTATGCACGCGAAATCACTCAGGACTTGATTGATCTGGCCAAGGAGCGACTCATCGAACAGCGCCAAACGCAACTGGATGGCTTGGCGGACAAGATAGATGATCCCCGTGTGCGACCTATTATCATGAGCATCATCACGGGTGATTCCCCCCGCATTTGATGGAGCGGATGATGCCATCCGATATTGCCTCGATTTGGGGATTATAAGTACAGGTAATCCCATCCAATTTGCCAATCCGATATACAGAGAAATCATCACTCGCATTCTGACTATATGCTTTTCCGTTGGCATCAATCAAGATATTGCCCAAACGAGTTGGTACCTGAATACAGATGGTACGCTAAATATGGACAAATTACTGGACGCATTCACCAAATTTTATCGACGTAACGCTGAATCGTGGATTGACAGATATCAATATAAGGAGGCAGGACACCAGTTAATGTTGATGGTCTTTTTGCAACGGATCATCAATGGGGGAGGGCGTATTGAAAGAGAAATGGCGGCCGGAAATGGGCGGACAGATCTGGTTATTTTTTGGAAAGAACAGGTCATTACCATTGAAATAAAAATGCACCACGATAAATGGTCAGAACCAGAAGGTATTGAACAATTAGCCCGTTACCTGGATAGGTTAGATCAAAAAACAGGATACATGGTATTTCTCGAAAAGAAAAGCGCGTTAGAATTATCCTGGGAAAATCGCATCCTAAGGGAAGTACATATAGTTAATAACAAGGAAGTCATCATATACGCCATGTAGGAGCGAATGTCATTCGCCCTTTTTTGATACAGATGCATTCTCCTATTGCCGAAACAAGGGCATCCCACCGTCAGTCATCCATCTCATGACCTTGACAAATAGCCGGTTATATGCTATGTAGATGCAACCCTTGTGGTTGCCCTAAAAACTATAATTTTTATCATTACAATATTATTTGTTTCTTTTAAAATTAGTGTAGAAAAAATTGGTTTAACCCGTTAAATAGTATTACTTTTGTTCTGCCTATTAATTGTTACTCACAGTTTGTTTTCTCATTCATGATGTACTTATTAAGTGGATTTGGCATTTTTTTTTCAGCTTTACTATTGGGTTATAATAAAGGGTATAAATCTGCTAGAATTTATTTAGGACTTTATTTATTTCTATTTAATTTTATCATTCTATCGCATTATTTTTATTTATATAATGAATCTAGAGTCACAATTGCTTTCATTTTAAGTATTCCCTTCAATGCATCAGCCTTTGCCATTGGACCCTTGGCTTTCCTTTATGTGAGATCGATTTTAAAGGATGAAGTACATTTTACTAAAAATGATTGGTTACATTTTATTTTATTTGCTATTATTTTCCTGGGCAGAATAACTTATAATTTGTCAAGCTGGGATGATAAATTATTGTTAGCGGATAAGATTATTAATGGATCCTGGAGAAGTTTAAGTAATTCCTCATTAAATCATTTTTTGCCATTAAGAATAATTTATAATTTAAAAATTCTTCATTTTTTAATTTATTTAATAGCTATTTGGTACATACTACTTAAAAGTAGGGTTAAAAGAACATCATCTTTAGCATTATTAAAGCAACAGAAAATAGTATATGACTGGCTTTATTTTTTTGCTGTAACCGTTTCCATTTTAGGTGTTTTATTAGGAATAATTTTATTTCCAAATGCTAAGGATAAATTGACTTATCAACATGATGCCAATATCCTTTTCATGCTCGTTTTTAGCGGATTCCTGATTTTGATTCTGGGGCTAATTTTATATCCACAGATATTATATGGTATTCCCATTGAGAAAACTTTAGTAAAGATAAATGATGAGGTGAGTGAATCTAAAGTTATTGATGAAACGGAAAGCATATTTTTTCATGATGATTATATTGAGAATATTAGCGTATTAATACAAAAATGGGTAGAAGAATTCAAATTTAAAAATCCAAATTCAACTATGAAGTGCCTTTCTGAGGACATAGATATTCCTAAACACCATTTAGCCTATTTTTTCAATCAAATCAAAAAGGAAAAATATATTGATTGGCGGAATAAATTGAGGGTTGAGTACGCCATAGAAATCTTAGGCAGGGTACATAAATATGATAAGACCATTGAGGTATTAGGCGCGGAAAGTGGGTTTCGGTCCTATTCTGCATTTATACGAAGTTTCAAACAATTCACAGGAAAATTGCCAAAGGATTTTATCAGGGAAATTAATGCCTGATAAAATACGAAGGTTTCCTTATCTTCTGTTTCATTTTTAAAGGTCAAATGAAAACAAATTCCTTTAGATTGTACAATCTAAAGGAATGCAAGGGTTAAAAATTAGGTACAACCTATAATTTACCTCAGATTTGTTGCTATTATTCACTTAAGAACACTTAAATGATGTTTAGAATTTTAGCATTACTATTGCTCCCTGTGATTTGTTTGGCACAAGTAAATTCAAATGGGGAAAAGCCAACAGGCGAATTATTATCCAATGAAATATCTCCTAATGAGATGAAACGAAATGCTTCTTTTAATTTGGAGGAGATTAAAGTTCGTTGGAAGAAAGCTGCTTTAGAGAATTGTCCTGGTGTTCCGTTTGTAACTACTACTATCCCAGGTGCTCCGACGAGTGTTGTTGCTACAGCAGGAAATGCCTCGGCAAGTGTTGCATTTACTGCACCGGCAAGTAATGGGGGGAGTCCTATAACGGGTTATACTGTGACTGCAACACCAACCTCTTCAGCACCTGCAAAACGGAAATCCTCCTCTGTGATTACTGTTTCAGGAACATCTTTGTCCATAGTGGTAACAGGGTTATCTTTAGGCATAAATTATATCTTCTCAGTGCTTGCTAAGAATGTGTTGCTGAATAGACACATTCAGTATCTAAATTTTCATTTATAATTTGATACGATATGCCTAGAGATTTCATGTGTTTTAATATCGTTCTTTTAATAACGATTCTTTTTGTTTTACCTGCTGTGTAAGATACTCCCCATTCTTAGGACAGCTCAACAGCAATTAATGAATATACATATTGTACAATTTTTCAAAGATTATATTACTCCCACAAATTCACCTTCGTCAGGCATACCACGTGTATGTCTGATGTTTGGTGATAAATCCTTCGGGTTCTCGCTCATCTCATGGTCTCGATTTATTATTGCATTTGGTCATGTATTTTCCTTTAAATATTGGATTATTTCAACAATAGGCTTACTATTATTCCTTTTGTGT
>JBMLQR010000402.1:0-6531 GCA_049241465.1 Saprospiraceae bacterium
TCCCTTTCCGTTTCCTCCACATTTTTTCCGGAGGTTAAACCCCAGCGGGTAGCTAATCTGTGGATATGTGTATCGACAGGAAAAGCAGGAACGCCAAAGGCTTGACTCATTACCACAGAAGCTGTTTTATGTCCAACGCCAGGTAAACTTTCCAGATCTTCGAAAGTTTCTGGAACCTGTCCATTATATTTCTCAATCAGAATATTAGATAATCCGGCAATAGCTTCAGATTTCTTAGGTGATAAGCCACAAGGTCTAATAATCTCCTTTATTTTGGCAACTGGAACTTTTGACATATCAAAGGGATTATCTGCCAGTTCAAATAGAAAGGGCGTAACCTTATTTACGCGTTCATCGGTGCATTGAGCGGATAAAAGCACGGAAATTAACAATGTGTATGGATCTTTATGATCTAGTGGAATAGGTGTTTCCGGATAAAGCTGTTCCAAAAAAACTGCAATTTCCTTTGCTTTCCTTGCGGGAGACCGCCATTTTTTACCTGTAAATGAAGGTTCCATGGCTACTTTCTAAACGAACTTCGTTTTGTTCTGCATTTTCAACATATCCAGCAACGCATGCATCTATGTTAAATGATTTAGCTAATGTAACGATCTCATTCCCCATGCCTTTGTCCACATAAACTTCTAAACGTTGCCCCATATTGAAAACCGTGTACATTTCAGACCATTCTGTATTACTCTCCGATTGAATCAAATTGAAAATAGGCGGAATGGGTAATAAATTATTTTTTACAATTCTCTTCTTATTAAGAAATTTTAAAACTTTTGTTTGTCCCCCACCTGTGCAATGGATTAAACCTTGAAGTTGAGGTCTGAAAGTATTAAAAAGAGAACGAATAAAAGGTAAATAAGTCCTTGTAGGAGAAAGAAGTAACGAACCAATTGAATGAGATTTGCCGTCAACCAAAAGCATATCGGTTAATTTTTTAGAACCTGCATAAACATATTTTTTGTCTATCGAAGGATCAAAAGATTCAGGATATTTAGACGCATAACTATGTTCTAAAACATCGTGTCTTGCTGAAGTCAGACCATTACAACCTATACCAGAATTATAATTCTTTTCATAAATTGACATACCTGATGAAGATAAAACGACTAATTCAGCGCCCTCCTTTATATCAATATCAAAAACATCTTGCTTTCTCATTCTGGCAAAGGCAGTATATCCAATATCTGCCACTCTTACGATATCGCCTACATCGGCAGTTTCTCCACCAGCCAGATGAATATTAAAATCCATACTCTTTAAAACATCAGCGAAATTAGAGGTTCCTTGAATAATAGCAGATAATACCTCTCCGGGAATAAGCTTTTTATTCCTACCGATAGTAGAAGAAAGAATAAAATGATCATAACACCCTGCACAGGCCATATCGTCAATATTCATAACAATGGCATCCTGAACGATATTATTCCAAACAGAAATATTGTTTGTTTCCCTCCAGTACAAGTAGGCCAGACTTGTTTTGGTTCCCGCTGTATCAGCATGCATTATATTGCAATAATCGGCATTTCCTGCAGCTACATCAGGTATAATTTTACAAAAAGCATTAGGAAATAAACCCTTATCTAAATTTTTGATAGCATCATGAACTTCTTCTTTAGAAGAAGAAACGCCTCTTTTCTCATAATTACCTCCTGTGTTCATAGTAAATATTAAGACGTAAAGGTAAAAGTTATTTTTAGAAATCAAATATGGTTTAATTCATAAAAGCATTATATTTGAATTTATAAATTTTACCCCCTACTTTTCTGACGATGAAATATCTTAAAAGATTTTATTTACCTCTATTATCGATTGCCGGTTTAACCATCCTGTTTATATTTTCTAATGAATTACCTTTCAGCGGATTATTAAAAAAGGAGAAACCAAATCTCTCAAAACTTGGCTCTTTACCCTTAGTAATCCCTACCATTAAATATGGTTTTGCTATTGATACATTTTCTATGGCAGAAAATACTATTAAAAATGGCGATGTCATCGGTAACATATTAAATGATAATGGAGTAGATGATCAAATCATTCATAATATAATGAATGATAATCAACATATTTTTAAACCGAGTAATTTCAGAGTAGGTGAAAGATATACCCTATTTAAAAGTTTGGACGGTAAGGAACTGGAGTATTTAGTGTATGAGCCCAATGTTTATCATTATTTTATTTTCAATTTTATCGATTCCATTGGTATTAAAAAAATAGAAAGACCTGTAACAAAGAAAATTAAAACAACATCAGGTACCATTGAGAGTTCCATTTGGAATGCCATGGCTCAACAAGGATCAAGTCCTGAATTGATTGCTAAGTTAGAAGATGCTTTACAGTGGTCCATAGATTTTTATCATTTGCAAAAGGGAGAAAAATTTAAAATCGTATATGAAAGCCATAATATTGAAGGTAAAGAGATAGGTGCTGGTCTTGTATTGGCCGCAAAATACGAAATGGAAAAGAACACTATAAATGCTATTTATTATAGTAAACCAGCCTTTAAAGGGTATTACGATCTTGAAGGAAGACCATTGAATAAAGGATTTTTAAGATCTCCCTTACGGTTCTCACGAATTAGCTCTTATTTTAATACTTCAAGATTACATCCAATTCTTAGAAGAGTCAGACCACATTTCGGTACTGATTATGCTGCTCCACATGGTACCCCTATTATGTCTGTAGGAAATGGCGTAGTATTAGAAGCCAGGTATTCCGGAGGAAATGGAAATTACGTGAAAATAAAACATGATAAACTTCATACCACTCAATATTTACACATGTCGCGAATAGGACCTGGAATAAGAAGTGGCGCCCAAGTTCAACAAGGACAAACCATTGGTTACGTGGGATCTACAGGATTGGCTACTGGTCCTCACGTTTGTTTTAGATTTTGGAAAAATGGTCAACAGGTAAATCACTTAAAACTATCTTTTCCACCTCCTGAGCCTTTGCCCAAAGAAGAGATACCTTCATTCAATAAAGAAAAAGAAGGCATAATAGCATTACTAAACTAAAAATCATCAGTTCCAGGAAAAATTTTCGGGGATATCTGCAAGGGGTGGATAATGCTTCCTTTTATCCTTTAACATACTTTTCCAAACAGCATGTGATGAAAACTTAAACAAATAGTTAGCGTCCATGCCCGTTGAAATCCATGCATTTTCCTTAATCTCTTCTTCTAACTGGCCTTTATCCCACCCTGTGTATCCAGCAAAAAAACGAATATCGTTAGGTAAAATAAGATCATTTTTAACCAGGAATTTCAACATTTTAAAGTCTCCACTCCAAAACACGCCGGGACAAACTGGAACGCTATCATTCAAAATGGATCCTGCCCTATGTAAAAAATGAAGAGTATTCATTTCAACAGGGCCTCCTTTAAATATATTAACTCCAAAAGGAGGAAAAGATTCCAGTGCATCATTAATAGATGAAATCATTGGTTTATTAAAAACAAATCCAATGGTTCCCTGATCATTATGAGAGCAAATGAGCACTGCCGCGCGTGTAAAATTAGGATCATCCATAAAAGGACTGGCCAATAAGACTTTACCCGTTGAAATATTAAGGTCTTGTTTAATCATTTTAAATAGCCGTTGTTTCCATTTGCCTATCGACCTTCTTTACTAACCCTTGAAGTACTTTTCCATTGCCTCCAACCTCTGTAAAACTATTAACACCATCAGCAATCATATTCTGCATCGTTTGAGTCCATCTCACTGGCGCCGTTAATTGATTATTCAAATGTAATTTGATGGTATCAGCATTAGTTTCGGGTAACCCGGTAACATTTTGATAAACAGGACAAATGGGAGAATTAAAGGATGTATGGGAAATGGCTGCAGCCAACAATTCAGCCGCTGATGACATCAATGGAGAGTGAAATGCACCACCTACAGTTAATGGAATAGCTCTTCCTCCGTCCAATTCCTTGCATTTGGTCATAGCTTCATTCACCGCCTCTATAGAACCAGAAATCACTAATTGACCGGGACAATTATAATTTGCAGGCACAACTATACCTGATTTTACACTTTTACAAACCTCTTCAACCGCAGCGTCTGATAATCCAATGATTGCAGCCATGGTACCCGGATGATCTTCACAAGATTTTTGCATAGCCAGAGCACGTTGGTAAACCAGCTTTAAACCGTCTTCAAAAGTAATACACCGAGCGGCTACTAAAGCAGAAAATTCCCCTAAAGAATGACCTGCTACTACGTCTGGGTGAAAATGATCTCCCAATAAAGCTATTTTAATTGTGGAATGTATAAATAAAGCAGGTTGAGTAACTTTTGTTTGTACCAGGTCTTCTGCTAAACCATCAAACATAATATCGGTGATTCTAAAACCAAGAATTTCGTTTGCTCTTTCAAATAATTCTTTAGCCAGCTCAGACGATTCATACATGTCTTTACCCATGCCTACAAACTGTGCTCCTTGTCCAGGAAAAACAAATGCCTTCTTTATCATTCTTTTACTTTATTGTTACGCTACAAAAATACAAATAAACCTTTTATCTAAAGGAATAAAATTATGGGAGTTTCGTCTATGACCCAATCCAATTCATCTTATTTTTTTGTACTTTAGAGCAAATAGTTCTATTATTATAAAAATTTAAATATTTTGGATAAGCTTTTTCTATCGTCTAAAATAAATTGGATTATCCACATCATTTTTTGGATAGTAATGTTTTCTGTCCTTTTATTACTGAAGGAATCAAAGGAAGACTTAATTTTTAATCTTAGTAACGAACTCATCAATGTAAGTTTCTATATCTTCATTGTTTATTTAAACCTTCTTTATTTAATACCAAATTATTTAAACCAAAAAAAAATATTCACTTATTTATTCTTATTATTCTTAGCCTGTTTTTTATTGACACCTATTAAAACAATGGCACTACATATCAAATTAAATGATTTCCCTACCTACCAATATAAATTATTCGAAAAACAAACAGGCTATTTCTTTGTATTTATTGTCATTTCAGGCTTTACTACCATTGGAAATATTGTTGTTGACTGGTTTGCACAAATTTCGTTGAGGCAGCAACTGGAGAATAAAAATATGCAATCAGAACTGCAATTTTTAAAGTCTCAAATTAATCCTCACTTCTTTTTTAACACTTTAAATAGCCTTTACTCACTGACATTAAAAAAATCAGATCTTGCGCCTGAAATAGTTATTAAGTTATCTGATATGATGAGATATATGTTGTACGAGTGTAATGAAAAAAAGGTAAATCTCTCCAAAGAAATCCTTTATTTGCAAAATTATCTGGATCTAGAAAAATTAAGGCAAGGAAATTCCATTGATATTAAGTTTGACATTGTTGGAAGTATAGAAAATGAACTCATCGCTCCCTTACTATTGATTCCATTTCTTGAAAATTCTTTTAAACATAGCGTGAATACCTCCCTGGATACTGTCAGATATGTTCATATTAAATTACATGTAGATAATCATCTGCTAAACTTCTCCATTGCTAATAATAAGTCTTCCACCGTTTATAATACAGAAAATTTGCCCTTAGTGGGTGGTATTGGTCTGGAAAATGTAAATAGGCGATTACAACTCATCTATCCAAATAGGTTCGAATTGAATATCCTGAACCTACCACAGGAATATTGTGTAAACCTTTCCCTTAAATTAACTGATTAAAACATAAATAAATGCTTAATATCTTAATAATTGATGATGAACCTTTAGCTCAGGATGTATTGGAAACTTATGTTTCTCAATTTCCTGAACTAAACTTAGTGGCTAAGTGCCTTAACGCCATTGAGGCAAATGAATGGTTAAAGAACACCTCTATTGATCTTATTTTCTTAGATATTCAAATGCCCATGATAAGCGGGCTGGATTTTTTAAAAACTTTAAAAAATCCTCCCCTGGTCATTATTACCACTGCTTATCCAAACCATGCTATTGAAGGATTTGAACTGAATGTTTTAGACTATTTATTGAAACCCATTTCTATGGAACGCTTCATAAAAGCTATAAATAAGGCGTTTGAACTTCATCAACTACATAAAAATCAAACCCTGGAAAAAGTTAGTACAGAGAAAGAACCTGAAGATTACTTCTTTGTAAAAGCTGACAAAAAATTAATTAAGATAAACCACAACGAAATTATCTATATAGAAGGACTGAAAGATTATGTTATCATTCGCATGGAAAACCAAAGAGTGATTACTTTACAAACAATGAAAAGCCTGGAAGAAAAATTACCTGTTTCGAAATTCAAAAGAATTCACCGATCTTATATTGTCAATATAGACCGAATCAATGCCATATTGGGTAATATGGTGGAGGTTTTTGAAAAGAATATCCCTAAGTTACTTCCTGTCGGAAAAAATTACAGAGACGAATTACTTGACATCATAAACAAAAATCGCCTGTAACATATAGATACAGGCGATTCACTAAAAAAGAATGTGTGTTATGGGATTACCTTTGTAGGATTTGTATTTTACGGGTAAATATCGCATTTTCAGTAAGAACTCTGACATAATA
>JBMLQR010000403.1:0-5286 GCA_049241465.1 Saprospiraceae bacterium
AGTATTCTATCCGAAAAGGAAGTCGAAGTTCTTTCCTCATATTATGGCCTCGACGGTCAAAAGCCATTAACTTTAGAGGAAATTGGTGAGTTTTTACAACTAACAAGAGAAAGAGTACGCCAGATTAAAGAAAGAGCTATTCGACGATTAAGGAAATCTTACAATAGGAACGCTCTTAAATCATACCTTTAAGGTTCATTTTCTTGCTTTTTGTCATAAATCCTTTTCGTTCAAATCCTTTTGCGTATCTTGTCATTAAATTAACATAATATGGGTTTATTAGCTCTGTCTGCGCTAATTCTTGTGGGCTCTGGTTTCATTTTGATGAAGAATAACCTAAGTGCGCTAAAACCAGGGGGTAAAAAAATAGAGGAGATTTTTTTACAACTAGATCAAGCCGTTCCAATGAAACAAAGTGAATTGGCTCCCTTGGGTGAAATTAATATTGAACTTCTTTCAGCTAACGAATTAAAAGGTGTTGCCAAATCAAATATTTCTGGTATTGAAGTAGGTATAATGGCAACGCTTTTCGACGAAGCGGGTATCGCTTTTGCTATTAAAAAATTTGGTTCTGCAGATTTCAAAGCTATGGTGGTTGCTAAAGATAAGAATCATATATATAGATTTTTATTCAAATCAAATGATATTGAAATAGTTATTGATAATCAAGCATTGGGAGTATTCCTAATGGATGAAAAAGTACTAAAGGGAGTTAGAACAGGTGCAACTTTGTTACACTTAAAAGAACACCCATCTCAAGGTACGAGCCTCTATATTCAGGACAGAGAGATGGTTTTATTTCCTAAGGATGTTTTTAAAGATTCAAAACAGATATCTAAAAGAGCCTTCGTTGTCCTGAATCAGTCTATTTCTGCAGAAGAACAAGCAACCATTCTTGCTATAAGTATGCTTTTGTTCTGGAAAGAAAAATGGAAAATTTAATTTGCGGTTTATATGGATTTTATAAGAAAAATTACCCTTATTTTATATAGGTTCAGAGAACGTGGATTAGAAATATTTCTCCTGGACGCTGAGGATTCTCAATTATTAACTTTGCCTCAGGAAGATAAAGGTAAAGTTCTTTCTGATAAATTTAAGGATCAAGCAACACTCATTTCTAACGATGTTCACGCCTCAGGTGTAAATGAGGAAACCTGGGCTTTAGAAATTGAGGAGGAAGATATTCCTTCTTTGAAATGGTTGCTTTATGAAGATGCGAAAAATATTTCCGATAAGTTTATTTCCGATGAAACGGGAACTTATCTTAAAGTGAAGGATGCCTTAAAAAAAGTACTGCCTCAACAATATAAATGGATTAAAGAGTTGAAAGATGTTCTTTTAGATAGACATTCAGTAAGGGATATTTAAGGTAATATATTTATTTCATTCTCTTTTTGGCGAGCAATAAACAAATTTCTAATTGTTCTTCTCTACTTAAATTACTGTTGTTTAGAACTATGGCATCTTCTGCTCTCAAAAGAGGACTATCTGTTCGTGTAGAATCAATGTAATCTCGCAAAAAGAGGTTTCGCCTTATCTCAGAAAGAGAAACGAGTGTATCTTTTGACAAAAGATCCAAGTATCTGCGGTTGACCCTGACCTCAATATCTGCCGTTAAAAATATTTTTAGAACAGCGTTGGGGAAAACAACGGTTCCTATGTCCCTTCCATCCATAATAAGATTATTATGCAATGACATTTGTCTTTGTTGTTCCACCATGGCCGTTCTTACGCTGGAAATAGCAGCCACTTTACTTACCATCTCAGCCACAGTCATGTCTCGGATATCTATACTTATATCTTTACCATTCAGGAAAGTTACATTACCATTCGGAGATGGTTCCAAGGTTATATTGATATTATCCAAAGCATTTAAAACAATGTTAGGCTGATGAATTGGAATCTCATTTTTCAAAAAATAATATGTAACGGCCCTGTACATAGCGCCAGAATCTACAAATAAGAATTGGAGCGATTCCGCCATTGCTTTGGCTAAGGTTGATTTTCCGCAAGAGGAAAATCCATCAATTGCAATACTTATGCCCATGGAGAAAATTTGAGATATAAAAAAAAGAGGCAAACTCCTTTTAGAATAGCCTCTTTTTGGTCTTATATAATGGTTAAATTAATATTCGTCTTCGTTGAAAAGAAAATCATCTTTTCTTGGGTAATCAGGCCAAATATCTTCAATTCCCTCGTATATCTCTCCCTCGTCCTCCATTTGTTGCAGGTTCTCAATAACCTCAATGGGTGCACCGGAACGGATGGCATAGTCAATTAATTCATCCCGAGTGGCAGGCCAAGGTGCTTCCTCCAAGTTATAAGCGAGTTCTAAAGTCCAATACATAGTATTTTGGTTTAATTCAATTTAATGAAAAATAAGTTGACTTCCCACAAAAGTAATAATTTCTATTCTTTTGTATAATTATTTAATAAACATGGCATCACCGTAGCTAAAAAGTCTATAATCTTCTTTTAGCGCTTCTTCATAAGCGTGCATGATAAGTTCATGTCCTCCGAAAGCAGCGACCATAATCAGCAAACTTGATTTTGGAAGATGAAAATTTGAGATAAGGCTATCGGCAATATTAAAATCAAAAGGAGGAAAAATAAATTTATTTGTCCATCCAGACTCTACTGTCTTTAGTTGACCTTCAGCTGAAACGGCTGATTCTACCGCCCGCAATGAGGTTGTACCAATAGCACAAACTTTATTTCTGCCTGTTCTTTCTCTATTTTTAGCCTCATTAACCATATTCACGGTTTCAGGCGGAACTCTATAGAATTCGGCATCCATTTTGTGCTTTGATAAGTCCTCTACATCAATGGTGCGGAAGGTACCCAAGCCAAGATGAAGAGTGATGGGAGCAAATTCAACCCCTTTTATTTCCATGCGTTTCATTAATTCCTTACTGAAATGCATACCCGCTGTGGGTGCAGCGACAGCACCGATGTCTTTGGCAAAAATAGTTTGATACCACTCTCTGTCACCTGCTTCACATGGTCTGTTGATATATTTTGGTAACGGAGTGTTACCCAGAAAATTCAGTGCTTCCTGAAACTCGTCATCTGTACCGTCAAAGAGAAAACGTATAGTCCTGCCGCGGGAAGTGGTATTGTCAACGACTTCAGCTATAAGCACATCATTGTCGTCATCATCACTGAAATATAATTTGTTACCAACGCGAATCTTTCTGGCAGGATCAACCAATACGTCCCACAAGCGAGTGTCATGATTGAGTTCCCTTAGCAGAAAAACTTCTATTTTTGCCCCAGTTTTTTCCTTTCTGCCATACAATCTGGCAGGAAAAACTTTGGTATTATTATACAGCATGATATCTCCCTCATCAAAATAGTCAATCAAATCTTTGAATATTTTGTGTTCGATTTTACCTGTTTTTCTGTCAATCACCATCAATCTGGCGTCATCGCGATTTGGAGCAGGGTAGGAGGCAACTTGGTTTTCGGTATAATCAAAACTAAATTGGGATAGTTTGGTTCGCATGAAACGGTTTTTGACTTTTGGTATACAAAATTAACAATTTTAATCAATGTATGATAACGCTTAAGAAAAAAAAATAGTTTGCTGCTTTTTCAAAAAAAATGGTATCGGTTGAATTTTATAGATTAATTACAGTCTTTCATCTAAACAAGTGCATTTATTATTTTTACCAACGTACCTTTGTACTTTAACCATTTGGAGAAAAATAAATGTTATGCAGACGATAATAAAAGTTACCATTGAGAGTATTTCACAGGCAGTTCAACAACTTGTAGGTAACAAACTACGCAGTTTCCTCTCTCTTTTAGGTATCACCATTGGTATTTTTTGTATTATTGGCGTTTTCTCTGCCGTAGATTCTCTTGAAAATAACATTCGTAAAAGTATTGCTAAATTGGGCGAAGAGGTTATTTATATTCAAAAATTCTCCTGGGCAGAAGATCCCGGTGAAAATTATTTTAAATGGATGCGCAGACCTAACATTAATTATGCTGATTATGAAGGGGTTAAAAAAAGAATGAAAAATGCCGATGTCGTAGGATATTGGATGGGAATTGGCTCGAAAATTGTTAAATATAGAAATAATTCTATTGAAGGCGCTTATACCATGGCTTTTTCTGAAGAATGTGGCGCGCTGTTCAACCTGAATTATTCTCAGGGAAGATTTTTTTCCCCCTCTGAATATAATTTTGGTGCTAATAAAGTAATCTTAGGGTTTAATTCTGCAGAAGAACTTTTTGGACCTATCGATCCCATTGGTAAAATAATTCGCCTGAGTGGAAGAAATCTGGAAGTGGTTGGCGTTTTAGAAAAATCGGGAGAGAGTATTATAAATGTTATGAATTTCGACGATATCGTTATCATTTCTTATCCCCTGGCTCGCAAAATCGCTAATCTAAATCAAAACTCTTTCTGGCCGGATTCATCTGTTGGGGTAAAAGCAAAAGAAGGGGTATCATTAAATGAACTGGAAGACAATCTGGTGGCCGCAATGAGAGCTCAACGTAGATTGAGACCTATTGAAGAAGATGATTTTTCTCTGAACCAACTTTCTATCATTTCTAAGTTCCTAAATGGCTTTTTTGACGCATTAAACATTTTGGGTATATTCCTTGGTGGTTTTGCTACGCTGGTTGGTATGTTTAGCGTGGCTAACATAATGTTCGTTTCTGTAAAGGAAAGAACCAGAATCATTGGTATTAAAAAAGCACTGGGGGCTAAAAGATACATGATTTTGCTTGAATTTTTAATTGAATCAGTTATCCTTTGTATTGTTGGCGGTGTATTTGGTTTGGCGCTGGTTTATATAGCTATGTTTGCGCTATCTTATGGACTTACTTCCTTCGAATTTGTTCTCTCTTTGAACAATATTTTACTTGGTCTAGGACTGTCCATATTTATTGGTATTCTTGCAGGAATGATACCCGCCTCTCAGGCCTCAAAAATGGACGCTGTGGTAGCCATGAGACAATAATTTTTATTTGTACCTATCTAAAAGTCCTTGTTGATTATTTTCAGCAAGGACTTTTTAGTTAAAATATCTTAAATACAAGGTTTTTTAATCTTTTTGATGACTATTCTAAAATAAAATAGTAAAATTCGCATTGTTAATTTGTCGGTAAACGTGGTAAAAAAGCTAAATTTGTACCGTGTTATTTAAAAAAGAGGCTAATTGCCTATTTTGATTAAACTTATACTTTTATTATATCACTGTCTATGATGTTAAACAAAAAACTTGAACGACTTAATGCTAAATCAGTCCAAATAAAGCATGGTTATGTCCC
>JBMLQR010000404.1:0-14574 GCA_049241465.1 Saprospiraceae bacterium
GTTAATTGTGATTATGCCGTGCAGAAGTTACTTGAAAAGGAGCTGATTCATATTTCTGGAAGAAGTGAGGGACCTGGAAGACCATTGTTATATGCCACGGGTGAAAAATTCTTACATTATTTTGGTATTAACAGTTTAAAAGAGCTTCCCCTACCTAAAGAATTTAAAGAACATGAATTTACAGCGGGTGAGGAATCAGATTTTTCGGAAAATTAATACGTAATATGGAATCAACATTAGTTAATAAAGTGGTAAATAGTGGATTATTCACTATTGATTTAGAAAAATTTTACCCTGAGGGTGATTTTGTTTATTTTGACATAAAAGATTATCTTTTTCAAGGGTTAATTTTAAAAGAGAAGGATTTTAGAACTGCATTAAAAGAAATTGACTGGGCTGTCTATAAGGATAAAAACCTGCTTGTTGTTTGTTCCGTAGATGCCATTTTACCTTTATGGTCTTTTATGTTGGTCGCTGCCTATGCCGCACCTTATGCAAAGGCTATTTTTCAGGGAGATAAGGATACTTTTCTTTCAGCTCATTATGAAAAGGTAATTTCTCAATGGAAAAAGGAGGATTATGCGGACAAAAAAATAGTTCTGAAGGGTTGTAGTGAAAAAGCGGTTCCCGCTTCTGCTTATACGGTCGCGGTTCAATTTTTACAGCCCATAGCGTCAAGTATTTTCTTTGGTGAACCTTGCTCAACGGTGCCTATATATAAAAAAGCAAAAGATATTTAAACTATGAAAGAGAATAAATTTTTACAACTTTTAAAATGGTCTCTCATGATTTTGGGAGCCTTTTCTGGTATTTTTTTTATTTTTTCCTTTGTGACAAATACCGACCTGGGAGAGAATAAAGCGGCTGAACCAGCGATGGTTATCAGGTCAATAACATTACAGGATGAATATTCTTTTGCTGGTGAGAAGTTAACCATCGAAGATTGGGATATTCGGGAACGGTTGGAAAGAGAGTTATACGCTAATGTTTTTCAACATTCCAGTACGATTATTGCTATCAAGCGTTCTATGCGGTACTTTCCTATGATAGAAAAAAAATTGTCAGAACATGGCTTACCTTCCGATCTTAAGTATATAGCTGTAGCAGAGAGTATGCTTTCCAATGCGGTCTCTCCAGCAGGTGCTAAGGGAGTTTGGCAATTGATGAAACCTGTGTCCGAGTTCTATGGGCTGGAAATTTCAGAAGAGGTGGACGAAAGGTATCATGTTGAAAAATCTACTGAAATTGCTTGTAAATATTTAAAGCACTTGTATAAAAGATTTGGAAACTGGTCGATGGCTGCTGCCGCTTACAATATTGGGGAAACCAGATTTAAAAAAGAGTTAGATTTTCAACGGGCGACCAGCTATTTTGATATGCAGCTGAATGAAGAAACCTCAAGGTATGTTTTCCGCTTGTTTGCTATAAAAGCCGTTCTAGAGGATCCTGAATATCACGGTTATCAGTTGAAAGAAGATGGTGGATACGCTCCTATCGAACCTACGAAAGTTATTACTGTGGCAAAACCTATTCCCGATTTAGGTTTGTTTGCCCAGGAACATAACATTTCATATCGAAAATTGAAATGGTTGAACCCATGGCTCATTGGCAAGCAATTAACTAATCCTTTGAAAAAGGAATACAATATTCGTTTAGTGGAGTAGTATCATCGGGTTTGCTGATAAAATAACATCCTTGGATAGTTAATTTTTAAGGATTTTAGTATTGAAGAAATCTAAATAGGCATTCGTATTTTTAATCCGAAGTAGTTCGCGATAATTATTCAGGCCTATAATAAAAAGCTCGTAAGGCGTTTCATCCAGTTTTAACTCTGCTTTGTTCTTGTCGGCGGTCAGAAAATAGTTTAAAGCGGATCCTTGGTTATTAAAACGTCGGAGTATCAATAAAGCCTTCCTTGAAGATTCATCTTCACCCAAAAAGAGGTTGGTCATATTTAACTTTTCCAAAGAAAAGTACTTTCGGTTAAAGTCAGATATTCCGACCTTAACGCCATTCAGATCGACCGTTTGAGGGAATGCAAAAATGACATAATGAACCTGGTCGGTCTCAATTTGAAATTGTCCGGATTCATCCACGCGTTGACCTGGCATACTTGCCTGAGCCTCACCTAAAAGTCTAAGTATTTCAGCAGCTCTGCGTTGTTCATCAGTCCCGGGGTATTTGGCAATAACCTCCTGAAGGGCATAAATATATTCTTCTCTACCTTTAAGGCTTCCTGTACAGAGAGCGCCGAGTAAGGCAAATCTACCATTTAACTTAGTTAATGTGCCACTTTTAGCGGGTGCTTGCACTATAAGTTCCATTGCCTCTGCAAATTTTCTTTCTGTGAACAGTTTGTACGCAAGGTCGTAAAATTGATTTAACTCTTTTTCTCTGAGTTTTGAGGAAGCTACAAAATTTGGGTCTGAAATAGCTTGGGCGAAATAAGTGCTACCGTATTTATCTAATATTTTACTTTTATAGTCATCGGATTTAGCTAACTCATTATTTTCGCGGTAGGTGAGGAAGAGGTAATACCAGATATTTACTTCAATATTGGTCCCTGGAAACCTTTTATCGAGTTCGACGAAAGCTTTTATTGATTCAGGATAGTTGGCGAGTTTTTCTCTGTAAAGAACGCCCAATTTAAACAGGGCATCTATAATTTTAAGTTCTGCCGCCTTTAGTGCGATATCTGTTTTCGGAAAATCACCCAATAATCTGTCAATGTCTTCCTCGGTAAGATCGGTCACCTTTAAAGATCTACCTTTCTTGCTGCTTGAGGTATCTATTTCAGTAATAGCCTGGGAGGGTGCTTCAAAAGATAATTTTTGTTCCCCCTGTCGCCAGTTATCCTGCAATGTTCTGGCGCCCCAAACCCGTTCAAATTCGCGAATACCGCGTTTTAACGTTTGATCGTCGTAGGCGAAGAAACTACTTTGGGTTGAGCCGGTATTTAAGCCACTGAAAGCATTTTCTCTGGCAGTGATAGGTAAAGCGCTAATACTTCCCTGATTTTTGTTTTCAATTTCGGCCATCCGTTTTTCATCTTCCTGTTTTTTAATTTTGAGAGCCAATTGCATGCGGTCTTCAGGAGAAAGTTTCGAAATACTAATTAGACTATCCTGAAGATTTATATTCTCTATCAGGCTTGCAATATCCGTCAGACTTTCCCTGAGTTTAGCCGTTTCGGGTTTTCTGGGATCTTCATCGGCCATGGTTTGCAAAGTAGTATCAAGATAATTCTTTGCCGAAAGAAATTCACTATCTTCAAAATAGAGAGATCCCAAAATGTAGGCTGACTCTGTTTTTTGAAGTGTATTTATAGTGTTTTTAGCCAGAGATTCCTTGAAATAGGAAATAGCTTCAACCCGTTGATTATTTTTAAGGGCTAATTGACCTTTATTATAGTATAGTTGATCTAAATAATCTATATTTTTTTCATCTTTAGCTAGTTTATCGAGATCGGCCAAAGCATCTTCGTAGGAACCTTTACCTGCGAGCCAGGCTAATTGCGCCTTATTTATTTTAGCATTGAAAGCCATTTCGTAGTTTGAAGCCCACTTTTCAGCTTGATCAAAGGCAGTAAAGGCCTCTGCCTCTTTTTTATCTGTTGAAAATAATTGACCAGCCAGGAAGCTAAGTCTTGCTTTTTCTTTTCGGTCATCTGACAGGCTTATTGCTTTTTCAAGGGCGATATTTGCCTCGGCGATATTATTTTTTTTAAGGTAGTAGAAAGCCAAAAGAGGGTAAACTTCCTCAAGCACATATTCGAACGTAGTTTCGTCTTCGATTAATTTTTCTAAAATGCGAAGCGCTGAATCGTCATTATCACGTTCTATGAGGGTTTTAGCGAGCCACAGCTTACCTTCCTGAAAGACAGGTCTATGTTTTAAGAAATACTTTTTAGGTTCTGCTGCTTTGGCCTCTTTTTTTGCTTCCGCGGCAGCTTGTTTTCTTTTTTCAGCCTCTTCCTTTTTAGCTTTTTCAGCTTCTGACTCATCCGTTTTTGCCTTCGGCTTAGGTTTAGAGGGCAGAGCTGTTTTACCTTGCTTTTTACGTTTTGCGTTCTGAATTTTTCTTTTTTTAACCTCCTTATTATATTTTTTTCTCTTTCTAAGAGCTTCTTTTTTAGCTTTTTCCCTTTTCTTGGCCTTTTGCTTAGGAGATAAAGTAGCTTTTTTTGCCTCAGCTTTAGCTTTATCCTCTGCTTGGGCTAATTTTTCCTCAGGATCATACTCTGTAATCAAATAACGGAATGCTTTCTCGGCATTTTCATAATCCTCTTTTAAAAACCAGGCTTGACCGGCGAGTAAATAACAATCGTCCATCCAATAACTTCTGGGATGTAAAGCGACCACACGCGTGACTTTTTTTACAGCCTTGTCGAGTTCCTGTCCCGCCGATTTTCTATTTGAGGCGGTCAGGTAAGGAAAAATAGGAAGTTGTTTTTGATAATTAACAGGATCTTGTGTAGAGAGAGCTAATTTATTAATTTCCAATATTTCATTTGCATTAAAATATCCGTTATACCTTGCAGTGGTATTTTCATATATCTTGCCTAAAATAGATAGGTCAGTTTTCTTTTTCCTTGTTACACAGCTCGAAAAAGTGAGTAAAAAAAGAATAAGATAAATAGGAAGAGTCAGGCTTTTCAAAACTAAAATATTTTTATTACACATAAATAAGCTCAAATTTCGTTATTTATTATAAAATTGAGGGCTTAATTGACTTCTTGTTTTATTTTATTTTCGAAGTTAGAAAGAAAACTGTAACCTTTGTATTTTATTGTACGTTGAAAAATCTTCTTTTTGCTTAAATTTCATAACATGGCGACAAATATTTTTAGTAAGGAAGGCTGGGCACAATTTAGAGAAAACCTAAAAAATAAATTTCGTTTGGTTATAATGAACGAGGATACTTTTCAGGAAATTGCCTCTTTCAAACTCACTTTATTTAATTTTTATTTATTAGGAAGTAGTATTTTGGTTTTCGTTGGATTTTTAGCTCTGCTATTTATTGCGGTGACGCCAATAAAAAGATATTTGCCAGGATATGGTCTGGGAAGTAGTAGCGAGGAGGTCTTAAGTTTAATGCGTAAGGTGGAAGATATTGAGAATGAAATGAGTGCGCAAAGAATTTATTTGACTAACGTAAGACGCATGTTAACAGGTGATGTTGAAACCGTTGATGATATTCCCGTTCCGGAAAAAAACTTATTGAGTAATTTAGTGAATCTGGAGGAGAAAAGCATTGCTTCCCCCTCGGAAGAAGACAATCAATTAAGAAAAGAAGTGGAACTGGAAAAGATAGGTAATCTGGCCAAGAGATCGCGTTTTTCCGGGTTTAGTAAGTCGGAGGATCTTCCCATTGAGGGTATATTTTTTGTGAATCCTCTGAAAGGGGAGATTACTTCTCAGTTTGATCTTAAAAAAAATCATATCGGGGTTGACATTGTTGCACCAAAGAATACGGCGATAAAAGCCGCATTATCAGGATATGTTTTTTTAGCAGACTGGACCTTAGAGACTGGACATACCATAGGTATTCAACATGCCAACAACTTAATCACTTTTTATAAGCACAATGCCGCCCTTTTAAAAAAAGTGGGTGCCTTTGTGAAAGCTGGCGAAGCCATCGCCATTATTGGTAACACAGGCACAAAAACAGACGGGCCCCATCTTCATTTTGAATTGTGGTATAAAGGAATCGTTATGGATCCCACTGATTTTATCTCTTTCTAACCATTTAACTGAATATGCAACAATCTAATGATTCCCGACTGCAACACGCATTCAACGAAAAAGGAGAGGCACTGAGCCCGCTTCTTCCTGAAAATGTGAAAAATTTTTTAATTGATATTGATGGAACTGTCTGTGATGATATTCCTAACGAAGAGCCCGAAAGAATGATTTCCGTAATGCCTTTTCCAGATGCACTTAAAATTATAAATAAATGGTTTGAAGAAGGGCACAGTATTTATTTTTTTACCTCCAGAACTGAAGAGCATCGCGCTGTCACGGAGGCTTGGTTGAACAAAAACGGATTTAAGTACCACGGGATAATCTTCGGTAAGCCAAGGGGAGGAAATTATCATTGGATAGATAATCACATCATAAAGGCTACCAGATTCTCGGGTAAATTTTCAGATCTGGTGGTAGAAAAAAAGGATATATTACCTAGCCAATGAGATTTTTTAGCGCCTCATCCATTTTCTTGAAGGTGAACTGGAAGCCTGCACTCATTATTTTTTCTGCAGATACCCGTGTGCTGTGGGTAAGCACTGTGGACATTTCCCCCATGGCCGAAGTCAATAACGTACGAGGGATTGACCATACCATACGCCAGGGTAATTTACTTTGTGCATTCATTATCTTGGCAAAATCATACATTTTCTCTGGATTTGGGGCCACTGCGTTGTAAATTCCTTTTACTTGTTCATTTTGAATAGCAAAAAGGAAGAGCCTCACCAGATCTTTTTCATGAATCCATGAATACCATTGATTCCCTGGATAAAATGACGTTGATATGCCCATTTTCCATGGTAATAACATTTTTTGAAGGGCACCTCCCCTTGGGCTGAGCACAATACCTATTCTAAAAAGGACTAATCGGGTCTCATGGTCAGCTGTTTCAAAAACAGCATTTTCCCACGCCATACAACTTTTTGATAGAAAACCGTCACCCGCAGCATGTTCTTCGGTCAGTATTTCATTATCTCTATCGCCGTAAAACCCAATGGCACCGGCTGAAAGATACAAGGAAGGTCTGTGGTAATTTTTAAAACAATAGGCTAGTAATTGATTACTTTTTACCCGGCTTTCAGTTATCTCCTTTTTTCTGCTTTCAGTCCAAAGTTTGTCCGCAACGCCAGTACCCGCAAGATTTATAACAATATCTACCTCTTTGAATGCGTTTCCATCAGCGACACCCTTATCTACGTTCCATAGGAAAGTAGGAAAAAGGGGATTTGCTGGTTTAGATCTGCTTATTAAACGAATGTTATACCCTTCATCTTTAAGTGTTTGTGCTAAAAGTTGCCCAACAAGTCCTGTTCCACCGGCGATAAGTATAGTTTTCATTAGAATGAATTTATCTATAATCAACGATTTTACAACCTAAAAGTTCCATATTTCAATAAAATGCATAATAAAGGTGCAATAGTCCTTTTTACCTTGTATTTTTGCCCTAATTAAATGATTGAAATGAAATTCTTTTTGTTAGCCCCCCTAGCTATTTTGACCCTCTTTTCATCGTCCTGCGGAAGAGAAGAACAGTCAAGTATGCACAAAAGATCCTCTAATGAGGTAGCTATTCGTCTGGAAGCCGAACCAGACAGATTAAATCCACTACTCAGTACCATTTCTTATGCAAGACAGGTCTTTGATCCGCTGCATGTATATTTAATGAGTTATGATCCGACTACTTTGGTATTGGTCCCTCAATTGTTAAAGGAGACCCCTAAAATTGAACTAATAAAAAGTGGCATTTTTGAGGGAGGTACCAAATATAGTTTTGAAATCAGGGAAGAAGCCGTTTGGGACGATGGAAAACCAGTTACGGCTGCTGATTATGAAGCCACACTGAAATTAGTTTTTAATCCCTTTTTACCTACCCTTGGGTACAGAACTTTTTTGGAGAATATCCAGTCATTTGACATAGATAAAATGAATCCTAAAAAGTTCACTATCATTTTAAATGATACTTATTTTGCTGGTCTTGAGTCTCTGACAAATGTGGTACCCGTCCTTCCAAGACATATTTTTGATGCAGATAAAAGCCTCGATACCGTTTCATTATTAAAACTCATTAGTGACCCGTCACCAGAAAATCAACTTAAAAATTATCCATTTATTAAGGATTTTGCAGATTATTATTTAGGGGAATTTTTTAGTAGAAATCCAGAAGGTGTTAATGGAGCAGGGCCTTATAAGTTAGTGTCCTGGCAATCGGGTCAGGAAATATTATTAGAAAAAAAGCAAGCCTGGTGGGGGGATAAACTCGCTACAGATAATCCTGCTTTTCAAGCTTTTCCTGATAAATTGTTATTCAAGATTATTCCCGACCCTGTGTCAGCTTTGGCGGCTTTAAAAAACGAGGAAATAGATGTTATGCAAAATATTGCTCCGGAAGATTTTATGGCTTTAAAGTCAGACAGTACTACAAAAGCACATTTTTCCTTCTATACGCCTTCCTCTTTAAGTAGTTATTATATTTCCTTAAACACCAGATTGCCTATTCTTTCTGACAAGAAAGTAAGGAGAGCCTTTGCTCATGCCATCGATGTCGATGAACTTATCGAGAATGTTTTTATTGGTTTCGGTACAAGATGCGCAACACCTTTGCACCCAAGTTCGGCAGAATATAATGCAGATCTTAAACCGATAACTTTTTCTATTGAGAAAGCTAAAAAGTTATTGGCAGAAGCAGGGTGGAGCGATACAGATAAAGATGGTATATTAGATAAAAAACTTGGGGGCAAAAAAACTGCCCTGAGAGTCAAATATTTAGCGAATGCCGGTAAGGCAAGTTCTATGACGCTTGCTGAACTTATAAAAAGTAATGCAAGAAAAGCAGGTATAGATGTAGTTATCGATGCTAAAGATGCTAATACACTCCTTGATAAATTGCGTAGCAGGGAATTCGAAATGATTTCAGCAGGCCGCTCTATCACACCACAGTGGAGTCCTTCACAAAATTGGCGCACTGATGCGGATAATCGAAGTGGTTTTGGTAATGAAAAAACAGATGAATGGATTGATGCATTGGAAAGAGAGCCAAATCAATCTAAAAGATGGGTGATTTCAAAAAAACTGCAGGCAGAAATTTATGAAGAGCAACCTGAAATCATGTTGTTTTGTCCTCAGGAGCGTTTGGTTATTCACAAAAGATTTGAGGCGGTTTCTACAGCTGCGTGGCCTGGCTTTCACCCGGTAGCTTTCAAACTCGTTAAAGACTAATAAGGGGTTATGCTAACTTATTTAGTAAAAAGAATTAGCACCCTACTTTTATCTTTATGGATAATATCTGTCTGTCTTTTTTTTCTTCAGAAAAATGCCACAGTAGATGTAGTTATGCTTCAAAGCAAAGCAAGGTCAAATGGGGCGTTTTATGTCCATCCGTTGGCCGCAGAAAAAGTCTATAGAGCTGAAGCAGTAAGATTGAATCTCGACCGGCCTCTTTTTTATTTTGCTATGAAGCCTGCCATGTTTCCGGATACTTTTTATAAAGTTCAGTATCCTGAGGCGGTAAAAGTTCAAAAAAAATTATTATTAGCTACAGGAGATTGGGCTTTAGTTCAGACTTATTTCCAGGCGTTGACATCATTTTATGAAAAAGTGGCGCTGACTGAAAATGGGCCAGTATCTATTTTTTGGAAACAGCAATTACAAGAAATGGCCAATACATCTGATTTGTCGACGGTAAAAGCCGCTTGTAAAGTTTCTGACGAAATGAGGGAACCATACATTGAAGAATTGAGGAAAATAGAGGGTTTGCTGGATCGATTGTCATATCAAATACCTTCTTTTTTTTCATGGCTTCCTTCCCTGGTTTGGAATGGTTTCGATAATCAGTTTCATAGCTGGTTCAGTAAAATTATTCACGGAGATATTGGTATCTCCTCCAGAGATGGTCGGCCTGTATGGGATAAATTAAAAGAAGCTATTCCCTGGACATTATGGGTGAATGGATTGGCTATATTTCTGGCCTATTTGTTTGCCATGCCAGTAGGGATTTTAATGGCGATTTTACCCAAAAGCAGGTGGTTGGGCTGGATAAATAATTTTTTACTAGCCCTATATGCTTTACCGGCTTTTTGGGTGGGTAGTATGCTATTATTTCAGGCTACTTTGCCAGAATATGGATTCTCCTTTTTTAGCATTAGTGGTTGGTCTAACCTTCAACGAGAGGGAGGATTTTTGAGCCAACCGATACCTTTTTTACTTCAATTAAGCCTTCCCGTTTTTTGTATGGCTTATGGTCTGGCGGCTTATTTAACAAGTTACATGCAGTCCACTTTCTCTAAAGTTCTCAATGAGCCTTACATACTGTTTGCTAAAACAAAAGGGATATCCAGGATGCGGCTTTATTTCAAACATGCTTTACCTAACGCCCTTCTACCTCAAATCGTTTTTGTTGCTGGCATCATTCCCGCTTTAATTACAGGTTCCGTGGTTATTGAGGTTATATTTAATATTCCTGGTATGGGTAGATTATTTATAGACTCAATGCTCAGCCAGGATTTTACCACGGTTTACTCATTCGTTTTACTCGTTTCCGTACTCACAGCAGTGGGTCTCATTATATCAGACATATTACTTGTTGTCACCGATCCAAGAATTCGATTATCAAGAGAAAATAGAAATGAATGAAGTTAAAAATCTTTTTTCTTATAGTTCTTTTCCTCGCTATTTTTGGTGACTGGATAGCTAATGAAAAACCGGCTTATTGTCAATATGAGGGAAAATCTTACTTTCCATTATTTGAAGTTCCTTTTGTAAAATTAGGTTGGATAGACTGGCCAGCAGATTTTAAAAATGAAAATTGGGGTAACATACCTTATGAGAAAGTAGTAAAAACGCTCGTTCCTTATAGTCCTGAAACCATTGATCGTAAAAATCTTGGGTTAAAAAGTCCATTTGCTGCTCAAAATACAAATGGATTTTGGGACAGGCATTGGATGGGTACAGATAGAATTGGAAGGGATGTTTTGGCCGGCTGGATTAGAGGATTCAGGCTGGCTTTGGGGATAGGTTTATTATCGATTTTTATCGCAGGATTAGTCGGTATATTTATGGGAGGTTTGGCAGGTTTTTATGGTAACGATCGGTTTAATATACCTGTTTACAAGGCTTTTGTTTTGCTTTTCTGGGTCATTGGCTTTGTGTATTGGATGTATCAGGGTGTTGAAACAAATGGAAATAACCTAAGTATTTTAATTTGGTTGGGTATCTGGTTACTCATCGGGGCACTTGTTTACATCCTGCCAGCTATGGGAAATAATACCTCTTTACCTATAGATTGGATTATAAGTTTAATCATACAGGCAATAGATGCCATCCCGGCGCTATTTTTTTTGCTCGCTTTACTTCCATTGATAAAAAATCCAACTTTATTTCATGTTATTATTCTTATTGCGCTCATAAGATGGACCGGAATAGCTCGTTTGGTAAGAGCAGAATTTTTAAGAATCAGAGACTTGGAATATATTCAGGCCGCGCAACTTTTAGGCATAAAGAATTTCCTTATCTGTTGGAAGCATATTTTACCTAATGCCATGGGGTCAGTGTGGATAACTTTTGCCTATAGTTTTGCGGGAGCTATTTTACTTGAGGCTTATTTAGGATATTTAGGCATTGGTATGCCAGCGGGAACCATAAGCTGGGGCAGCCAAATGCAGCAAGTAAGAGAAAACCCTTCAGCCTGGTGGTTAGCGGTGTTTCCGGGATTAGCTATTTTCTTAATTCTTTTTAGCCTTCAAAAAATGGGGGAAAAATTAGAATCTAAGGTTTCTTAACTCCTGGATTTGGGTAATATTTAATCTTACTTTTTTTCGAAAAAAGTCTTGTTTGAGCTGGTTTTTTCAGTGAATTATTTTTCCGAAATTCTGCCGTTTGATTCATGGCAGGGCAACCTGATTTTCTGTTGCAGCTAGTGTAAATGACGGAAAGGAATAAAACAGTAATAAAAAAGATGCGATTTTTCATGATAAATAAATTATAATTGATTGATATTTCGAAGAATAGACTATATTTGTTTTGTAAAAATAGCAATAAATGAATCAAGTTGTGCTTGATTTATCTAATTATTATGCTTACATTTACGAACTTATTTTTGATGGGGAAAATTAAACTTAAAAACTATTTTAAATGAACAAGGGAGATCTTATCAACAAAATTGCATCAAGTGCAAAAATCACAAAAGTACAAGCTACTGACGCTCTGAATGCTGTAGTAGAAGGAATTGGACAGGAGCTAAAAGAAGGCGGAAAAGTAACACTTATTGGCTTCGGCACCTTCTCAGTGTCACACCGAGAAGCTAGAAGTGGTCGTAACCCAAGAACAGGTGAAACTTTAACTATTGAAAGTAAAAATTCAGTGAAATTTAAAGCAGGTAAAGAATTATCTGATGCTGTAAATTAAGCAGATAGTTAAACTTTGAACGACAAGAGAAAAAAGGGCAATCTTGATTATATAGATTGCCCTTTTAATTTTTACCTCTCGTCATTAAATTAAATAATATAGCGTCATGAAATTTGGTACTAAAGCAATTCATGCAGGAATTGAGCCGGACCCGGCAACAGGGGCGGTAATGACTCCCATTTATCAAACCTCGACTTATGCACAATCCTCTCCAGGCGTGCATAAAGGGTACGAATATGCCAGAACAGGTAATCCTACCCGCACCGTTTTGGAAAATAATCTGGCTGCATTGGAAAATGGTAAATTCGGTATCTGTTTTAGTAGTGGCCTTGCCGCTATGGATGCAGTCATCAGACTTTTACAGCCAGGGGACGAAGTGCTTGCTTGTGATGATTTATATGGAGGTTCGTATAGATTGTTGACTAAGGTTCATGGTGGTTTTGGTATTAAAAGTAGGTTCGTGGGTATGAATAATCTAACCGCTTTTGAGTCTGCTATCAGACCCGAAACTAAGTTGATATGGATTGAAACGCCAACAAATCCCATGTTGAATATCGTAGATATTTTAGCCATTTGTACTATTGCAAAGAAAAAGGGAATCCTTACTTGTGTTGACAATACTTTCGCTTCTCCGTATCTGCAAAATCCGCTCGATTTGGGAGCAGATATCGTGCTTCATTCCGCTACTAAATATATCGGTGGTCATTCTGATGTGGTTCACGGTGCCATAGTAACCAATAGCGAGTTATATGCTCAGAAATTAAGGTTTATTCAAAATGCAGTAGGTGCCGTTCCAGGTCCTCAAGATTGTTTTTTGATTTTACGTGGTATCAAAACATTACACCTTCGCGTGGAAAGGGCCTGCCAAAATGCAGCTAAAATAGCAGATTTTCTAAGGTCTCACTCGAAAATTAAACAGGTGTTCTATCCCGGTTTCATAGATCATCCGGGTCATGATATCGCAGCTTCCCAAATGAGGCACTTTGGTGGTATGGTTTCCTTTAATTTGTTTACCGATACCCTGGATTATGCTGAAAAATTATTGTCTAATACCAAGTTATTTACTTTAGCAGAATCATTGGGGGGCGTTGAATCTTTGATTGGGCACCCGGCAACAATGACTCACGCTTCCATTCCCCGAGAAGAGAGACTTAAAGTAGGTTTGACGGACTCTTTAATTCGACTAAGTGTGGGTATTGAAGATGTCAGTGATTTAATTGATGACATAAATGTAGCTATTGATCATTTACCCTGATTTTTTTGACCTTCCTTCTTTTTTACTCCCTTAACTAAGTATCCTACCCCTTTACGCCTGATTTTTTAACCAATCAGCTCGCGTAATATGGAAGATTATATGTTGTTTGCCGTAGGGTTAACAAAAATTCATCATGTCGGTCCCGTCCTGGGACGACAACTTATTCATTATTGTGGGTCACCCGAGGAAGTTTTTAATGCTTCCGCCCGCCAATTATTAAAGATTCCAGGCGTAGGAAATAATATAGTTAATGAAATACGTTCCGGAAAAGTACTCGTTACAGCGGAGAAAGAGCTGCAGGTATGTGAAGAAAAAAAAATAAAAGTACTTTATTTTAAATCTTCACTTTACCCTTCCCGATTATCTCTTTTACCAGATAGTCCCATTGTGTTATATCAACAGGGGCATTTGGACTGGGAACATAGGTTTATCTTGTCGGTGGTCGGTACGAGAAAACCATCCTCCCATGGCATTGAAGCGTTGGGGAAGATTTTAGACGGTTTAAAATCCTTTAATCCCATTATTGTCAGCGGTCTCGCTTTTGGTGTTGATGCAGCAGCTCACCTGTTTTGCCTTAAGAATGAATTGCGCACTGTGGGAGTTATAGCACACGGTCTGGGTAGTATTTATCCGGCAGATCATCGGGAATTGGCAGATAAAATATCAAAACAAGGTGCCATTCTTTCCGAATATCCCTGGTCTGTAAGGGCTGAAAAGGAGTTCTTTCCAATGAGAAATAGAATTATTGCAGGACTAAGTGACGGTGTGTTAGTAGTTGAAACAGCTGAAAGAGGCGGTTCTATGATAACTGCCCAACTTGCTAATGATTATCATAAGGAAGTCATGGCCTTACCCGGTAGAATATCTGATAAATGGTCTGCAGGTTGTTTGAAAATGATAAAAACGCAAGAGGCTTCTCTTGTTTCAGCTTCTGAAGATATCGTTCGTATTCTTCAATGGAATGAGTCACAGGAAAAACAAATGATTATTCCTTTTTTGGAACCACAAGAAATATTTTTGTTAGATTTATACATTGATGCTCATCCTATTTCTTTGGAATACCTTTTTACTCATGCTCAGCTTTCTATTGGTGCGTTAACACAACTTTTGCTGAATATGGAATTTAAAGGCTTGATTAAAGAATTACCGGGAAAAAGGTATCTAAAATTGATATAA